>NZ_CP147246.1:647500-958750 GCF_002174455.2 Enterococcus sp. 9D6_DIV0238 | reverse complement strand
CATAAGTATTGCTTTATTTATAAAAACTTTACAAATCCAATGTTCGCATTTTCACTTGTTTTGTGCTATTATGTTTTAAGACTGTATGGACAGTCATTTTTAATTTAGAGAGGTGACATGCATGTACGATAATACAAATAACAATGGTGCAGTCCGCTGTTCATTCTGTGGTAAAACACAAGAAGAAGTGAAGAAGATCGTTGCTGGACCAGGTGTCTATATTTGTAATGAATGTATCGACTTATGTAAAGAGATTATTGATGAAGAATTTTACGATGAAGCCGTACGTGAACTAACAGATGTCCCAAAACCTCAAGAAATTTTGGATGTCTTAAACGAATATGTTATTGGACAAGATCAGGCAAAGCGCTCATTGGCAGTAGCTGTCTATAATCACTATAAACGTGTAAATCAATCAGAAAAGTCAAGCTCTGAGGATGTCGAACTACAAAAGAGCAATATTTGTTTAATTGGCCCAACAGGTTCTGGGAAAACATTTTTGGCTCAAACATTAGCTAAAACATTGAATGTACCATTTGCGATTGCTGACGCGACGAGTTTAACAGAAGCAGGTTATGTAGGGGAAGATGTTGAGAACATTCTCTTGAAGTTATTACAATCTGCTGATTTCAATGTGGAGCGTGCAGAAAAAGGAATCATCTACATCGATGAAATCGATAAAATCGCTCGTAAAAGTGAGAATGTTTCGATCACACGTGATGTTTCTGGTGAAGGCGTTCAACAAGCCTTACTTAAAATTTTGGAAGGAACTGTTGCCAGTGTGCCGCCTCAAGGTGGACGTAAACACCCGCATCAAGAATTTATCCAAATCGATACAACGAATGTACTATTCATTGTTGGCGGAGCTTTTGACGGTATCGAAGGAATCGTAAAAAATCGTTTAGGTGAAAAAACGATCGGTTTTGGTACAAATAATAGTAAAGTCAATGAAGATGAAAGTATCATGCAGCAAATCATTCCAGAGGATTTATTGAAATTTGGTTTGATCCCTGAATTTATTGGACGTTTACCAGTAACTGCGGCATTAGAAAAATTAACGACAGATGACTTGGTCCGCATTTTAACTGAGCCTAAGAATGCATTAGTGAAACAATACCAAAAACTATTATCATTAGATGATACAGAATTGGAATTTGAAGAGGATGCTCTTCGTGCGATCGCTAATAAAGCAATTGAACGAAACACTGGTGCCCGTGGACTTCGTTCGATCATTGAAGAGATCATGATGGATGTCATGTTTGATGTGCCTTCAGATGATACGATCGAAAAAGTGATCATTACAGAAATGGCAGCAGACGGGACCGGAAAACCTGCGATCATCTACGATAAAACAGATAAAAAAGCAGGCTAATCATTTACAAGACAAAACATTGATTGTTATGTACATGACGAGACGGAAGTTCAGCTTATTCGGATAGACACGGAGCTGAACTTCCGTTTTAGTCTTTTATGTTAGGAGGTCAATACATGCAAGTTCATAATGCTGAAATTATTATTAGTGCTGTTTCGCCAAAACAATATCCAGAAACAGAATTGCCGGAAATTGCTCTAGCTGGCCGCTCAAATGTTGGCAAATCTTCATTCATCAATACGTTGGTCAATCGAAAGAATTTAGCCAGAACTTCCGGTAAACCGGGGAAAACACAAACGCTTAATTTTTATTTGATTGAAGATGCATTGCATTTTGTCGATGTTCCCGGATACGGCTATGCGAAAGTTTCAAAGACTGAGCGGGCCAAATGGGGTGAGATGATCGAGACGTATATGACAACAAGGGAACAATTAAAAGCTGTTGTTTCACTAGTCGATCTACGTCACGCACCGACGCAGGAAGATATTCAAATGTATGAATTTTTAAAATACTATGAAATTCCAGTGATCGTGGTTGCAACTAAAAAAGACAAGATTCCTCGTGGAAAATGGAACAAACACGAAAGTATCATCAAGAAAGCATTGAATTTCGATAAGTCTGACGACTTCATTCTTTTTTCTTCCCAAACGAAAGAAGGCAAGGAAGAAGCTTGGCAGGCGATTGAAAAATATTTATAAAAAAAGCTTTGACTTCTCGAAAGAGTTGTCAAAGCTTTCTTTTTATTGCTCTTTTTTCTGTTCTTCATTTTGCTCAGCTTTAGCTTCTTGCTTTTCTAGTTCTTCTTTAGGCATTTCGATTTTTTTAGGATCTACCGCAAAAGCGTCGAATAATTTATCTAAATCGTCTTTTCGTTCGAATTTTAAACCCATCGTTGCTTCTCTCCGTTCCATTGATTAGTGATATGTAATAAAGTTACTTGTCCCTATTTTAGCACCCTTTTAGAGATTTGAATAGTTTTCTTTTTCAGAGTCAAAAAGGAATCTAAAAATGTTTTTATTTTGTTCCAGCAAACTTGCATTCGGCGTTAAAACAGGGTATAGTTTTTGCGGATAGAGAAAAGAGGGACGAAATGGCAAAAAATGTTTTTGTTGGAACGGTGCGCTTTTACCAACGTTTTATTTCACCAGGACTACCAGCCAGCTGCCGTTATCATCCAACTTGTTCCCAATATATGATCGATGCGATTCAAACACACGGAACGATCAAGGGAGTGACGATGGGGACAGCCAGATTTTTACGTTGCCATCCATTGACTAAAGGCGGTATCGACTATGTCCCATTAAAATTTAGTTTAAAAAGAAATCCGGATCAGGAATATCATGGTCCGTATAATTATAGAAGGAATAAGAAAAAAAGATAAGGATGGGTGTTTAGGATGGCGATTTTGACATTTGACTTTGGCGGCTCAGCAGTAAAACATGGTGTATGGAATGGTCAGGAGATCATTGATAAAGGAAAGTTTACTACACCGAAAACATGGGAAGAAATGAAAGCGTCTTTATTAACTGTTTTTACAGAGACAAAGACTACGGTTGAAGGCGTTGCGTTGAGTGCACCAGGTGTAGTGGATGTAGAAAAACAGATGATCAACGGAATATCTGCGATACCGTACATTCATGGCTTCAATATTTTTAAAGAATTGGAAGCGCTGTTCAAACTACCTGTAGCGATCGAAAATGATGCCAACTGTGCAGGGATGGCGGAAATTTATGAGGGCGCTGCCAAGGGAAAACGGGAAGTCGCTTTTGTTGTGATCGGGACAGGGATCGGCGGTGCGATTTTCCATAAAGGTCAGATCGCCAAAGGAGCGCATCTTTATGGCGGTGAGTTTGGACTGATGTACTTGGATCAGGGAAAAACATTCAGTCACTTAGGAACAGCAGTTCAGATGGCTTGGCGTTACTGTAAACGAAAAGGTGTAGCGAAAGAAACTTTTTCGGGTGAAGAAGTATTTGCGTTTGCAAAAGCAGGAGATGAGTTGGCGATCGAAGAGGTCAATAACTTTTATGACTATTTAACCCAAGGGCTGTTTAGTATTCAATTTTCACTTGATCCGGAAATGATCGTTCTAGGTGGCGGTGTTTCAGCTAAAGAGGGATTGCTGGATGAAATCGACCGTCGAATGAAGAAAAAACTTGCTCAGTTTGGTTTGAATGATTTTGTTCCGCAGATCGTGACTTGTCAATACAATAATGACGCAAACTTGATTGGAGCAGCGGCAAATTTCCAAACGACGCATCAAAAAAATGAAAATCAATAGACGTTGATCACTCAAAAAAAGGCAAAGGAGATTTCTCGTTTTGCCTTTTTTTTGCTGGACGTATTGTCAAATCAGTTAAGACTAAAACAAGAAGTTTTTTCCAATAATTTGAATTATAGAAATTTTCTGAAAATTCATTGACATTTCTTTCGTTTTTGATTATATTTGTATACATACTCTTTAATAATTATATATGCACGGAGAATTATTCAGAGGAAATACAGACTCAAGTCGTACGAGTGTTGTTTTTTTCAATGGTAAAAACGCCCGTTCAACTTTTAAACTCAAGGGGGAAACAAGATGAAAAAATTTAGTTTTTTATTTGCCAGTCTATTTTTACTAGCAGCATGTGGACCAGCAGCTGGCGGAGGCGCAAGCGGCGGTGGAAATAAGGTTGAAGGAGATACGATCAAAATCGGGATGAATATGGAGCTGTCTGGCGATGTTTCAGCATACGGGAATGCTGAAAAAGAAGGTATCAAGCTTGCAGTTGAAGAAATCAACGAATCAGGCGGTGTACTTGGTAAAAAATTAGAATTGATCGAAAAGGACAACAAATCTGAAAATGGTGAAGCAACATCAGTTGCAGCCAACCTAACTGCAAAAGATAAAGTAGTAGCTGTTGTGGGACCAGCGACTTCTGGTGCGACAAAAGCAACGATTCCGAATATGACAAAAGCAGCAGTGCCAGTCATTACACCATCAGGAACAGATGACAGTATCACAGTTGCGAATGACAAGGTGCAGGAGTATATCTTTAGAGCCTGCTTCCAAGATACATTCCAAGGGGTCATCTTAGCAAAATTTGCTCAAGATAATTTGGATGCCAAAAATGTTGTGATCATTGGGGACAATTCAAGTGATTATGCGATTGGATTGACAAAATCCTTCAAAGATACGTACAAAGGAAAAATCGCTAAAGAAGAAACATTCACTGCAGGTGACAAAGACTTCCAAGCAATCTTGACGAAGATCAAAGATCTTGATTACGATGCGATTTATATCCCAGGTTACTATGCAGAAGCGGGCTTGATCATCAAGCAAGCGCGTGAAATGGGCATCGATAAACCGATCCTAGGTGCAGATGGTTTTGGTGATGAAAAATTAGTTGAGATCGCCGGGGCTAAAAATGTTTCTGATGTGTATTACACAGGACACTTCTCAGAGAAAGCACCTGCAACGGATAAAGTAGAACCATTCGTAAAAGCGTTCAAAGAAAAATACAGCAAACAGCCATCTGCGTTCAATGCATTAGGCTATGATTCAGTTTACATGTTGAAACAAGCAATGGAAGACAAAGATTCTGCTGATTCAAAAGATATTACAGAAGGCTTGGCTTCATTGAAAGATTTCGTTGGGGTAACTGGTAAAATGACAATGGATAAAGACCACAATCCTGAAAAATCAGCTGTCGTATTAGGATTGACAGAAGGCAAAGAAACGTCTGCTGAAGCAGTAAATCCTTAGTAAAATATCAATAGCAAATTTAAAGAGGGTGAGACAAGTTTTTACGTTTTGTCCATCCTCTTTTTTCTTTAAACAAACAATTATTCTAAAATATTGGAAGTGAAAACTATGGAAGTCGTGATCCAGCAATTAGTAAATGGGCTTTTTCTAGGCAGTATCTATGCTCTATTAGCGTTAGGGTACACAATGGTTTACGGTATTATAAAATTGATCAACTTTGCCCATGGAGAAATCTATATGTTGGGCGGTTTTATGGGGTATTTCTTTATCAACAAATTAAACTTAGGCTTTTTCCCAGCATTGATCTTATCAATGGCTGGTGCTGCTGTGATCGGTGTCGTGATTGAATTTTTAGCTTATCGTCCTTTGAGAAAATCAACAAGGATCGCAGCCTTGATTACAGCGATCGGTGTTTCCTTTTTACTGCAAAACGGGATGATCTATTGGTTAGGCCCAGAAAAAAAATCATTTCCTCAAGCAATCGAATTTAAAAACTATCAACTAGGCTTTATTCAGATTTCAAACATTCAAGTACTTATTTTAGTGATTGCTTTAGTCTTGATGATTGCCTTGCAGTTGATCGTCAAAAAGACAAAAATGGGGAAAGCCATGCGGGCAGTTTCTGTTGATGCAGATGCCGCGCAATTAATGGGAATCAATGTCAATCGTACGATTTCATTCACATTTGCTTTAGGCTCAGCGCTAGCAGCTGCAGCTGGTATGCTGATCGGTTTATATTATAATTCGATCGATCCGATGATGGGAGTCGTACCAGGACTTAAATCATTTGTTGCAGCTGTTTTAGGTGGCATTGGTATTATTCCAGGAGCAGCTTTAGGGGGATTCGTGATCGGTCTACTAGAAACGATTACCATTGCACTTGGTTTTTCTGATTACAAAGATGCAGTTGTGTATGCATTGTTGATTATTATTTTACTGATTCGTCCTGCTGGTATTTTAGGCAAGAACATCAAAGAGAAAGTGTAGGTGAGCGTGCATGAAAAAGAACTTAAAATATAATCTTATCTGGCTTTTAATTGCCGCTGGTGCGTATGCTTTTATTTATGTGCTGTACATCACTGGTGTGATTACACCGTTTACGGAGTATACTTTAATTACGATCGGGATCAATATTATGTTGGCGTTAGGATTGAACTTGATCATCGGTTTTTCTGGACAGTTTTCCTTAGGTCATGCGGGATTCATGGCGATCGGTGCGTATAGTGCTGCGATCATGACAGTGAAATATCCGACGATGGGTGGTTTTTTCAGCGGTATTTTATTAGGGATCGTACTTTCCGGGATCGTTGCTTTACTTGTTGGGATTCCTACACTGAGATTAAAAGGAGACTACTTAGCGATCGCAACACTGGGGATTTCTGAGATCATTCGAATCATTATTATCAACATGAAAGAGTTGACAAATGGTCCAGCGGGGATCTTTGGGATTCCTCCAATGGTCAGCTGGCCGATGGTGTTTGGCTTTGTTGTGGTTGTGACATTAGTTGTTGTCAACTTCATCCACAGTGGGCCAGGACGTGCGACTATGGCGATCAGAGAAGATGAGATCGCTGCTGAATCCATGGGGGTCAATACGACAAAATATAAAGTAGCAGCCTTCATCATTGGTGCTATTACAGCAAGCGTTGCGGGTGCTATTTATTCAAGCTATGTTCAAACGATTGCGCCAAAAGATTTCGGTTTTATGAAATCGATCGACATTTTGATCATTGTTGTATTCGGTGGCATCGGTAGTGTGACGGGTACTTTTATTTCAGCGATCGTTTTAGGGATCTTGAATATGTTCTTACAAGACGCCGGTGCATTAAGAATGATCATTTACGCATTAGCTTTGATTATCATCATGATTTTTAAACCAGGCGGACTCTTAGGAACGTGGGAATTCTCTGTTAAAAAATTATTCAAACAAAAGGAGGAGAAATCACATGCCTCTACTGAACGTTAGTAATTTAACGAAAAATTTTGGCGGTCTTGCAGCAGTATCAAATGTAAATTTGACCTTAGAAAGTAACGAATTAATTGGTCTGATTGGGCCAAATGGCGCAGGTAAAACAACGTTGTTTAATCTTTTGACAGGTGTTTACGAACCTAGTGAAGGAACGGTCACTCTTGATGTACTTGGAAAAGAACATCGATTGAATGGGATGAAACCATATAAAATCGCTGATATGGGATTGAGTAGAACGTTTCAAAATATTCGTCTTTTCAAAGATTTAACAGTAATGGATAATGTGCTGATCGCAATGAATAGTAAAAATAAAGAAGGGATTCTATCCAGTATTTTACGTTTACCGACTTTCTATAAAAAAGAAGAAGCGATGGCGGATAAAGTACACGAGCTGCTGGCTATTTTCGGTTTGGAAGACAAAGTCGATACATTGGCAAAAAATTTACCTTATGGCGAACAGCGACGCTTAGAAATCGTTCGTGCATTGGCTACGCAGCCAAAGGTATTGTTTTTGGATGAACCGGCTGCAGGAATGAATCCGCAAGAAACTGCTGACCTAACTGAACTGATCAGGAAAATCCAAAAAGAATTTCAGATCACGATCGTCCTGATCGAGCATGATATGAGTTTGGTCATGGAAGTTTGTCAAAGAATCTATGTGCTGGAGTATGGAAGAATCATTGCTGAAGGGGATCCAGAAGCGATCAAAAATGATCCTCGAGTGATCGAAGCTTATCTTGGAGGTGAACTATAATGTTAACTGTTGAAAATCTATCCGTGCATTATGGTGTGATCCAAGCGGTACGCAATGTAAATTTTAAAGTAGAAGAAGGGGAAATCGTTTCATTGATCGGAGCGAACGGTGCAGGTAAGACCACGATTTTAAGAACTATTTCAGGCTTGAATCGTCCATCAAGCGGAACGATCACGTTTGTTGGGCAAGAAATCCAAAAAGTAGTTCCTCAAAAAATCGTCGCATCTGGTCTTTGTCAAGTGCCGGAAGGTCGGCATGTCTTCTCAGGACTAACTGTTCAGGAAAATTTGGAAATGGGTGCTTTTCTTAGAAAAGATAAGCAATTGAAGGAAGATTATGAGATGATTTTTGAACGGTTTCCTATTTTGAAGGAACGTAAAAATCAAGATGCCTCTACCTTATCGGGTGGGGAACAGCAAATGCTGGCGATGGGCAGAGCATTGATGTCTAAGCCAAAATTATTATTATTAGATGAACCTTCCATGGGGCTGGCACCCATTTTTATTCAGGAGATATTCAATATTATTCAGGAAATCAATAAACAAGGAACGACCGTTTTGCTGATCGAACAAAATGCAAAAATGGCGCTGTCAATTGCTGATAGAGGCTATGTATTGGAAACGGGAGAAGTAGTGTTGAGTGGACCAGGTAAAGAGCTATTAGAAAGTGAAGAAGTCAAAAAAGCATATTTGGGAGGGTAAAAACATGAGCGTTAGTGATTTTATGACCAAAACATTAATTGTAGCACAGCCGGAAATGAAGATTTTTGATGCGGTCGATCTAATGAAAAAAAATAATATCCATCGTTTACCAGTTGTTGAAAAAGAACGGATCGTAGGGCTGATCACAGAAGGAACTATTCAATCTGCGATGCCGTCTAAAGCAACGAGTTTAAGTGTTTACGAAGTAAACTATCTACTGAACAAAACAACAGTTGCTGATGTGATGGTAAAGAAAGTTCAGACGATCAAACCAGAAGCTTCTTTGGAAGATGGTATCTATCAAATGCGTCAAAACAATATTGGTGTTTTACCGGTAGTTGATGCAAATGAACAGTTAGTTGGAATCATTACAAATAATGATATCTTTGATGCTTTCTTAAAAATCACTGGCTACAATGATGGCGGGACAAGAATTCAGCTTCGAATCCCTGAAGATCATAAAGGGATCTTAGCAGATATCACTAAATTATTGGCGGAAAATGATTTTAGTATATTAACAGTTGTGGTCAACCGAAAAGAATTAGAAACGATTATTGAGCTTCAGATAGAAAGCCGTGAAACAACTAAAATTGAACAAATCCTAAAGAAAGCTGGCTATGACGTTTTTGAAGCAGTTTTAGTATCGAAAAAGACATAAAAAAGTAGCAAAGTCAAGTGATGGTAACGTTTTTTTTCTGAGAAAACCGTTTGACTATTGCAAATGCATATGATAATTTTAATAGTGAAGACTTTTGTATTTTTGAATAAATGGTGTGTGTGGTTGCACTATTTCTGATACATATGATCTTCTATAACCTTAAAAATAAGGTGTTGTTGAAGGTATAATTGTTGCAGTTTTACTGCAATTGATTATAAATATATAAGATAAGGAGGAATGAAAATGAAAAAAGTTATCGGATTTGTCGTTGCTTTAGTGATCGTATTGGGTTTTGCAACTCCTGCGTTGGCTGATGGTGCAATTTCAGCAGTTGAACAGCCAATACTTAATGAATTGAATGCTGGCGCTACAATCGGCGGTAAGAAATTTGCTTTTGGTGCAGCTGAGATCAATGCAGCAGAAAACCACTTGAAACGTGTTGATTTGACACAAGCTCAAGCAGATGAAGCAATCAAAAACATTCAAGCTGCGCGTGCGCTAGTCGAAGGTGTTTCTGTAGATGCTTCTGGTGCAAATACACTTGGAGATGCGCTTAGATTATTACCAGCAAACGTGATTTCTCAGTTGCAGAGCTATGTTGTTGCGGCTGGAAATGCAGTAGGTGTGAAAATCACTTTTGGTGCTGGCGGAAGCTATTCAGCAGTGACTATCACTGACACTAAAGGAGCACCTGTATATAGCACTGGAACACCAGTAAAAAATACAGGCTCAAATTACGTACTTAGCGGAATTACTTTTGGTTCACTAATCGTTGCTGCAGCAGGTGCAGTATTTGTGAGCAGAAAGAATAAACTAGCTTAATATGAAAAAATTAAAAAGAGTAGGGGCATTTATTTATGTGCCTCTTCTCTTTATGTTTTTTGGCTATTTAACCATATATATTATTGGTGCACCTGTCATTAATTTTGCTTCTTCTGCTGTCGAATTGATTTCGTTGAATGATGCTCCTTCTTTTGAACAAAAAGGAAACAACCTGTTTGCCGAAAGAAGTCAAGAAAAAAAGCAAGCATCAAACAACCAGTCGACAGATTCTGCACAGACCGAAACAGGACAAACAGCTGACCAAACAGGAACGACTCAAGCCTCTGGAACAGAAGCTTTAGCATCCACGACCGTCGTCTATCCGACAGGCGGAGATCAGTTTGGAGAAGTTGTTATTGATAAAGTTGGGATTAATGAACCACTATATTATGGAGATAGTGAAGAAATTTTGCGTTTAGGCGCAGGTCAATACATTGGCAGTATGATTCCAGGAGATTTAGGAACAACATTGATCGGCGGGCATAATATGCCTTCTTTCGGGAAAATCTATTATTTAGAGCCAGGAGATGAAGTCAAGGTTCATACTCATTATGGGGATTATACATATCAAGTAACGGAAGTCAAAATTGCGAATTATAAAGATCCATCAATCAATACGAAGCTAGGTGACCGTACGAAACGTTCACTGATTTTATACACCTGCTATCCATTGGATGCGATTGGCTTAACACCAGAACGTGTATTTGTTTCTGCAGATTATGTGTCTGGACCGATTATTGATGAAAAATCATAAAAAAGGAGAAACAGTGAAATGAGAAATCGGGGTCATCTGTTGAAGGTGCTTTCGCGCTTTTTTATTGCATTTTTGTCATCTGTTTTCTTATTTGCTTTTTTGATTTTACTTGCATTGAGATTGACTCTTTTTAGTGAAAACTATATTACAAAACAGGCCTCTCATGCGGATTATTATACCAAACTAGCAGGGGAGATCAATCGACAGATTGAAAATAGTGCATTAGGAAGCAACATCCCAGAAGGTGTGCTGAATCAAACCGTCAGTAAATCATTTGTTCAAAAAGATGTGGACGCATATTTCAAGGCAATGTATCACACAGGAAGCAAGTATTCCATTTCTAATGAAAAGCAAATTCAGGCTTCTGTTTCTGAGGCAATTACAGCGTACATGAAAGAGAAGAATATAGAGATAACGCCAGAATCAGAAAAAGCGGTCAATGACTTAGGAGATAATGCTGTTAAGATATACAAAGGCTATATCGAATTGCCCTTTTTAGTTTCTTATGGGCGAAAAGTAATGAATTATAAATCAAAAATAGTCATTTTTATGGTCATTTGTGGCGTTTTATGGGGACTGCTGAGTCTTTCTCTTTATTCATCACTGCGAGGCTATTTTCATCGTTTATTGAGATATTGGTCGTATATCACTATCGGCAGCGGATTGATGATGGTTGTTGTGCCTGCTGCTATTTTGATACAAGGATTTCTGAAAAAATTAGGGATCCAATCAAAAGCGATGTATGATTTTATACAAACCTATTTATCAAGCTTTTTATGGCTGTTTATTATCATAGGGATTGTGTCGATCATAGCGGGTATTGTCTTTGCACTACTGAGTGAAATCAAACGAAAACAGTTATTTAGTACCTAAATGTAAAATATCTGGCATCTACTTTAAATGGTAGGTGCTTTTTTTTGTATAACGTGATAACATAGAGGCTTGGAGGGATGAGAATGTCTAAAAAGAATAAAGATATTGAAGTACGAATAGAAGAGAGTCAAAAAAAGATCAATGGTGAACAGCTGACTATCAATACTTTAATGATCGGCAAAAAAGAAATTGGTCAAGTTGTTACACAAGCTGAAAAAAAATTCGCAGTATTGATCGACGGACGAAATGAAGCGACAGTCAAAACGCTGGATGAAGCGATCGAATACGTGATTCGTCAATGGAATTTGAACGACTAAAATAAATAACAACTTTTTTTCGAAAAGTGCTTGCAATTTACTCAGAAATTTTGTATTATAACTAAGTCAGGTTTTTTACTAAAACCTTTTGGAGGAATAGCGAAGTGGCTAAACGCGACGGACTGTAAATCCGTTCCTTAGGGTTCAGTGGTTCGAATCCACTTTCCTCCATTTTATTTTTGGGGTATCGCCAAGCGGTAAGGCAACAGACTTTGACTCTGTCATGCGTTGGTTCGAATCCAGCTACCCCAGTCTTATCAAAACAACTCATTGGAGTTGTTTTTTTATTTACGAAGGACAGAGGCTTTTGTTCTCTTTTTCAAAAATATATGATAAAGTGAAAGAAACATATGAGGAGTGAGATCAATGAACATCAAAGAGAAAATAACTGAAACAGCTGAAAGATTATATGATTTAGCAAACGAAGGAAAATACGATGTGAAGGTAAATCTTTTTTCAAAAAAGAAAAATGGAGAGAAAGCTTCAGGTGTGAAAGTTATCTCTTCCAGAGATACAGCACATACTAAAAAATGGCGTGCTAAAAACCGCTAGAAACACGAGATGAGATAAAGGTTGCTTAGATTCGATCGATTATAGTAACGAACAAGCAACATGTTTTTGTATCGCTCGTTCGCTGTGAAATGGCCGAGTAACCTGATTTTTGGTCATATTTATTAAAAGTTAGTGCCTGAAACAAAACTTTTTTAGTTTTGCTTCAGACACTTTTTTTGTGCTATTTATCGATCTCGATCCCTAGAACGGTCAGGTGTCCGTTTCCAACCAATTTAATAACAAGTCTGGCCAAATGATTTGGCGACATGTCTGTGTTACTTGTAATCCACCAATGGAGCGTTCCTGTAAAAATCGATGTCATGTATTCAATAATGAAATCGATTGGAACTTCGATCTCGTTTTCGGTGATTTTTAGCTTGGAGAAAATATCTGCATATTTATCATAAATGATTTCTGCTAATTTCTTTCGCAGCAATTCATTAGAACTACCATCCATGATCGTTAAAAAAAAGTTTTTATTTTTTTGGATATTGATATAAATATGTGTGAGAAGAAATTCAATTTGTTTGACTTTGATTCGATTTTTTACAATGATTTGTTCCGTATCGATGACAGAAGTAAAGGCATTGACGGCAAAATCAAAAATTTGTTCATAAAGATCCTGTTTATCTTTAAAATGAGCATAAAAAGTCGCGCGATTGATCATCGCTTCATCTGCAATGTCTTGGATCGTGATACAATCATATCCTTTTTCCTCAACTAAATGAAAGAAAGCTTCGATGATCATTTTGTGTGTTCGCTTTACCCGCAGGTCTGTTTTCTTCGACATATAAAAATTCCTTTCAAAATAATCAACAGATTTGATAAGTTTGTTGCTTATCTCACAAATTTGGGTGTTTTGCTTGTTGCAAATAAATTAGAATCTTTCTAAAATATACATAAGTATTATATCAGACACCTTGTAGGATAATCAACAAAGTGTTGGGAAATAAAAAGGGATGGACAATAGGGAGATAAAACAAATGACAATAAGAGCAGGAATAGATGTCGGTTCGACGACTGTGAAATTGGTAATTATCGATGAAGAAAATCATACCAAATTCGCAAAATATGAACGACATTACTCAGATGTGAAAGCAGCTACAGAAAAAGTTTTGATAGAAGCAATGAATGTTCTTGGTGAAAAAACACCTCTTACAATGACCATTACGGGTTCCGGAGGAATGGGTCTCGCAGATGTCCTAAACATTTCTTTTGTTCAGGAAGTGATCGCCTGTACAAGAACAGTAGAAGAAATTATTCCCGAAACCGATGTTGCGATCGAACTAGGCGGAGAAGATGCAAAGATCACCTTTTTCGATGGTGCGTTAGAGCAACGGATGAATGGCAGCTGTGCTGGTGGGACGGGAGCTTTTATCGATCAAATGGCCGTCTTATTAAAAACAGATGCAAACGGAGTCAATGAACTGGCGAAAAACTATGAAACGATTTACCCGATCGCTTCAAGATGCGGAGTATTTGCTAAAACTGATGTTCAACCCTTGATCAATGAAGGTGCAGCAAAAGAAGATATTGCTGCGAGTATTTTTCAAGCAGTTGTCAATCAAACGATTGCAGGGTTAGCTGCAGGAAGAAAAATCAAAGGAAAGATCGCCTTTTTAGGTGGACCGCTTTTCTTTATGTCAGAGCTTAGAAAACGATTTATTGAAACGTTGGATGTTCAGCCGGAAGATGTCATCTTCCCGGAAAACCCTCAGCTATTTGTTGCGATGGGAGCAGCTATTTATTCTGAAGGTGCGAATTCTACTACCTTAGAAGAGCTGATCCAGCGCTTGACTCAGGGAGATCAGGAACAATTGAAGCCAACCGATACCTTGGAACCGTTATTCCAAAATGAAGAGGAATTAAAGGTTTTTAGAGCCCGCCACGATCAGGCTAAAGCACAAGAAAAGCCTTTATCTGAACATCAAGGTGTCGCATTTTTAGGAATCGATGCAGGGTCTACAACAACTAAAGTCACGTTGATCGATGAAGATGGTAATCTGTTGTTCTCATTTTATGGAAACAACCAAGGACAGCCTTTAGAAACAACGATGGAAGTTTTGAAAGACTTGTATCAGCAAATGCCGAAGGATGTCTTTATCGGTAAGGCAGCAGTGACAGGTTATGGCGAGCATTTGATCAAAAATGCTTTGAAGGTCGATATCGGTGAAGTAGAAACGATGGCGCATTATAAAGCGGCGGATCATTTTCAACCGGGTGTAGATTTTATTTTAGACATTGGCGGTCAGGATATGAAAGCAATGACGATCAAAGATGGCGTTTTATCCTCGATTCAACTGAATGAAGCTTGTTCATCGGGGTGTGGTTCATTTATCGAAACGTTTGCTAAATCGTTGAATTATGATGTGAAAGATTTTGCGATTGAAGCGTTGAGTTCAAAAGCACCGGTGGATTTGGGTTCACGTTGTACCGTATTCATGAATTCTAAAGTAAAACAAGTTCAAAAAGAAGGAGCTTCCGTTGGAGATATTTCAGCAGGACTATCCTATTCAGTTATAAAAAATGCTATCTACAAAGTAATCAAGGTCCGTCGACCAGAGGAATTAGGAAAGAAAATCGTTTGTCAGGGTGGTACTTTTTATAATGAAGCTGTTTTACGGGCATTTGAAATGATCAGTGAGCGTGAAGTGGTCCGTCCGTCTATTGCTGGCTTGATGGGCGCTTATGGTGCTGCATTGATCGCTTTGGAAAACTATGAATTAGGGCAAGAGACAACGACTCTTACTTTAGAAGAATTGGACACATTTACTGCAGAGAAAGAATTTACTCACTGTGGTCTTTGTGAGAACAACTGCATGATGACTGTAACTATTTTTTCAGACGGTCGTCAGTTTGTAACGGGGAATCGTTGTGAAAGAGGCGCCAGGATCAAAGTCAAAAGAGAAGACCGGAAAGTCAATATGATCGACTACAAATACCGTAAGCTCTTTAAATACCGTCCATTAAAAGAAAAGGATGCGAAATATGGTCGGATCGGGATTCCTCGTGTATTGAATATGTATGAAAATTATCCGCTATGGCATACGTTCTTTACTGATTTGGGCTTTAGGGTAGAATTATCCCCTCGTTCAAATAAAGAGCTATATGAACAAGGGATGGAAACCATTCCTAGCGATACTGCTTGTTACCCAGCAAAAATTACTCATGGACATATTCAAGCGTTGATCGATGCAGAGATCCCGATGATTTTTTATCCGGGTGTTGTGTTTGAACGTCAGGAATCAGCAGAAGCAGACAATCATTTTAACTGCCCAATCGTTCAAAGTTATCCAGATGTGATCCGAAACAATGTTGATGATATTAGAGATGGCAAGGTCGACTATCGTAATCCATATATCAATTTGGCTGATGAAGCGTCTGTTGCTAAAGTGTTGAGTGATACTTTTGCAGATCTAGGAATTTCGTTGGATCAGGTGACTGACGCTTTACGCCATGGTTATGAAGAGTTGGATGCTTTTAAAGAAGCGATTCGCAGTAAAGGGGAAGAAACCCTTGTGATGCTGAACCAAAAAGGTGAAAAAGGAATCGTTCTATCTGGTAGACCTTATCATTTAGACCCGGAAATCAATCATGGAATCGCAGATGTGATCACACAAGAAGGATTTCATGTATTGACGGAAGATAGCATTTCTCATTTAGGTGACGTAGGCAATTTACGTGTCGTCAATCAGTGGGTCTATCATTCTCGTCTATATGCTGCTGCTCGTGTCGTTGCTAAGTCTAAAAATCTAGAACTTGTTCAGTTGAATTCATTTGGCTGCGGGCTGGATGCAGTAACAACCGATCAAGTAGAAGAAATCATGGAACAATACGGCAAGATCTATACAGTCTTGAAAATCGATGAAGGATCGAATCTAGGAGCGATCCGAATTCGCTTGCGTTCACTCAAAGCTGCAGTTGGTGAAAGAGAAAAAATGAATTTTGAGCCAAAATTGAAGCATGAAGAACTGGAAAAAATCGTATTTACAAAAGAAATGAAACGAACGCATACATTACTTTTACCAATGTTAAGTCCGATCCACCAATCAGGACTAGTTGATGAAGCTCTAAAAGCATCGGGGTATAATGTGGTTTGTCTGCCCGCTGATGACCGCGAAGCAGTCAACGTTGGATTGAAATATGTAAACAATGATGCTTGTTATCCTGCGATCATTTCAATTGGGCAGCTTGTTGAAGCACTCGAGAGCGGTGAATATGATTTAGATCATGTGAGTGTGATGATGACACAAACCGGTGGCGGATGCCGAGCAACGAATTATATTCCACTGCTTAGAAAAGCATTGAATGATGCTGGATTCCCGCAAGTACCTGTTGTTTCTGTTTCAATGGGCAATAAAGGGGTAGAATCGACCCCAGGCTTCAAATTTACTTTACCTATGTTGAAGCGTCTGGCAGTTGCTTTCTTATATGGTGATTTATTTGAACGAGTTGTTTATCGGACCCGCCCTTACGAGACTGAAACAGGCATGATCGATGCACTTCATGAAAAATGGTTGAAGCAAGTAGAAAAAAATGTTCGCAATGGTTCTTTAACTTTATTTAACCGTAATATGAAAAAAATCATCAAAGAATTTGATGAAATCCCGCTGCTGGATATTCAAAAGCCAAAAGTAGGTGTAGTAGGGGAAATCCTAGTCAAATATTCTCCAACGGCAAATAATGATATCGTCCGTTTGTTGGAAGCAGAAGGTGCTGAAGCAGTTGTTCCGGATATCGTTGGTTTCATGAACTATTCTTTATACAACCAAATTTTTAAATACGAAAATCTTGGGATGTCGAAGCAAAGCAAAAATTTAGCAAAATTTGCGATCCGAATGATTGAATATGTTGAAAAACCGATGGACAAAGCATTGAGAAATTCGAAGCGTTTTGATGGAATCAGCTCTATTCATGAGCTGGCTGAAGATGCTGGGAAAATTTTATCGATTGGAAACCATACAGGAGAAGGTTGGTTCTTGACTGGGGAAATGATCGAGCTTTTGAAATCAGATGTAAACAATATAGTCTGTATGCAGCCATTTGGTTGTCTGCCGAATCATGTGGTAGGTAAAGGTGTTACGAAAGAATTAAGACGGCAGTATCCTAAAGCGAATATTGCACCGATCGATTATGATCCAGGAGTATCTTTAGTCAATCAATTAAATCGTATTCGTTTAATGATGGCTACTGCACACAAAATGATGGATGAAGAAAAAATCCATTCCTAGTAAAAAGATAGTAAAGAGAGCGGAGCAAAACTAAAGTCAGTTTTGCTTTGCTCTCTTTAATTCTTAATATAAGGTAGCTGTAAGTTAGGCTCTTTATCAATTCTGAAAAAAATGCTAAAAACGAAATAGTTTTGCCTTTTTTTGCCTGTATTGACCGATAGTTATACGCAGCCAAAAGATTTCTTTCTTTTCGCAACGAATGAAACGGAAGAAGCATACCAAATTGCTTGATAAAACCTCTGGATACCTTGATTTTAGAACTTTTAGTTGTTTCTAAGGTATATACCAGTTATAATAGAAAGGAAGAGAATAACGAGGAGGAAATCAGATGGTGTCTAGTTTACCAGTTTATATACAAATCCATGATAAAATCAAAAATGACATAGAACACGGAGTTTGGAAGATTGGGGACAGACTTCCATCAGAACGTGAACTTGCCACGCAATTTGGCGTGAGCAGAATGACTTTGAGACAAGCGATTCAAACGTTGGCAGATGAAGGGATCTTAGAAAGAAAAATCGGTTCTGGGACCTATGTAGCCCGAAAAAAAGTACAGGAAAAAATGACTGGAACAACCAGTTTTACAGATATTATGCTTTCGCAAAACCGAGTACCTTCCAGCCGCACCGTTTCTTATTACGTAGCCAAGCCAAGTTCTAGCGAAATGGAAAAACTGAATCTGACAGAAAATGAGCAAATCGTTCGTATGGAGCGGATTCGATTTGCTGATGACCTGCCTATTTGCTTTGAAGTCGCCAGTGTCCCATACTCTCTAGTAGATCGTTACAGCAAAACAGAGATCACGAATTCCTTTTATAAAACATTAGAGGAAAAAGGCGGCAATAAAATCGGTCATGCAAATCAAACGATCTCTGCTATGCAGGCTTCTGAACAAATTGCCGACTACTTAAAAATCAAACGCGGCGACGCTATTTTACGCCTGCGTCAGATTTCTTACTTTGAAAATGGTACGCCATTTGAATATGTTCGTACACAATATGTTGGTAACCGTTTTGAATTTTATTTAGAAAAATAAGCGAGATAGGAATCGTTGATCTTTCAAAAAGAAAGTATCAGAGATTTCTATCCCGCTTTTTATTTTGTTAAATCCATTTTTTCATTGATCCAATATATCAATATACCACCGATCGACATCGACAAAAGTTCACCTAAAGCGACAGTCAGCCAAGTATAGAAAAAAGGTAACTGGTAGAAAAAGGCAAGCTGACCAGCAACAGTGAACATCGATAAAGAACAAAGTAAGGCGGTAACGATCATTTTTTTGCGCAGATTTTTAAGACGTCGTGTCAGATAATAGGAGAGCTGTAAAATCAATAGTGTGGATACACTCCCGATCGCAACATCCACTAATCCTAAAGGCGACGCGAGATTAGCGATAGCAACACCTAAAGTGACTGCCCAGATGTAACGTTTATTGAATAGAGGCAGGTAATTAAACAGTTCAGAAAACCTAAGCTGAACTACTCCGAAGCTAAAAGGTGCTAGAAAAACGGTCACAGCAATATAAAGTGCTGTCACTAATGCCATTTTTGCGATAGAAACGGCAGACCATGGCTTAGTCTGGGTGTTTGACTGATTCATATGTATTCTCCTTTGTAAAACAGGCGGGCCCGTTTTAGTAATAACTATGACCAAAGGAAGTGACAGCATATTCTGCCAACTGAAGTGTCATAGTGTGAATCTTTTCACTGTTATTCATGTTACCGAATCTAGGGATATTTGTAAATAGATAAGGCATTGAAATAGATGATCTATTTATTTGACAAGCCAACCACCGTCGATCGTCATCACCGTTCCGTGAATATAATCTGCTTGATGGCTAGCTAAGAATAAACTCAATGAAGCAACTTCCTCAGGTTTGGCCCAGCGTCCAGCAGGTGTTTCGCTTGCAACCCATTCGGCCATTTGACCATCACCTGCAAAGTCTGCTGCATTCATTGGTGTTTTGATCGCACCTGGAGCAATCGCATTTGTACGGATACCTTTTTTGACATAGTCATAGTCCAATTGTTTGGTATAACCGATGATCGCATGTTTGGAAGCTGTATATACTGCGCCGCCTCCGCCAGCGACCATCCCAGCAATAGATGCCATATTGATGATAACGCCATGCTGTTGCTCGATCATCTGGGGCAATATGAGGTTAGTAACAAGAAACATGCCTTTTAGGTTAATGTCTAACACGCGATCCCACATTTCCTCCGTCGTATCCAGACTAGGCGTATAATCGTCAAGGATCCCAGCTGTATTTAGCAGAATATCGATAAAACCAAAGCATTCATTCGCATATTTGACTGCTGCAAGAATCTCATCCTTTTGTGTAACATCACCAATATAGCTGATAAAGGTACCTGTTGTTTCAGCACTCTTTTTTTCGGTTTCAGTTAATCCTGTTGGATCAAGATCAAAGCCTAGGACATTTGCACCTTGAGCGGTAAATGCTACAGCTTGCGCTTGACCGATCCCGGAAGCAGCCCCTGTCACAAAAATAGTTTTTCCTGTATATTCGTCGAAGTGCATGATTCATCCTCTTTTCTATTCAGTATAAAAAGCTAGGCAACTTCTCTAAAGTTTCCTAGCATAGTCATCATATTTATTCTGCTGTTACGATCTTCCAATCATCAGCCAATACATCACAAGGTGTCGGTGAAAACATACTGTATCCCTCGTCAGATGTTTTGATCAAAAAATAGGGAGTGACCTGGAGAAATGAACCATCAGATGTACCGATTTCATCCCTCAACTCAATATATAATTCAAACCCGCTCCAACCTGTTCTGACCGCTTTTGCGCCTCTTTTAATCTGTGGCAATACTTCTTCAAATGTCATCTGTTTCCTCCGTTTTCGTAATAGGTATTTCGTGGTATGAACATTCGCCTTTGACAAAGGTGACTTGGCCATTCAATTGTTCAATGATTTCTGCTTCAAACTGTTCTATTTTTGCTTCATCTATTAGACAAATCACTTCAACTTTTTCTGCGTAGAGTGTTTCTTTTAGTGTGTAAAGGCTATGTTCCATAAAGTTTTGAACTTTGCCTAGATTAGGATAGCTGATCTGTAGACGTATTTCTTGCTGTAGTTTCCCCTCAACTAATCCAATATCAGTCAGCGCCTGAGAAACTGCGTGACTATAAGCGCGAATCAAGCCGCCAGTGCCAAGTTTCGTTCCGCCAAAGTAACGAGTAACGACAGCAACTACATTGATCAATTCCTTTTTCTTTAAGACTTCAAGCATCGGAACGCCAGCTGTTCCGCTAGGTTCGCCATCATCACTGCTTCTTTGGATATCACTATTATCACCGATTATGAATGCGCTGCAATTATGGTTCGCCTTCCAATGCTCTTTTTTCTTTTCGGCAATAAATGCTTTCGCCTCTTCTTCGGAGTAAACTCGCTTAAGCGCGCAAATAAAGCGCGATTTTTTGACCTCGATTTCACTTTCGCCATCAGAGTGAATGGTAAAATAACGTTCAAGCATTTTCTCATTCCTTTACTTAAATAGTATCCTAAGTATAAAAAAAATAAGAAAGAGAAGCAACCATCTATAAAAAAAGGTGAAAATAAATGAGCTTCGTTTGCTTCTGAAGGTATTTATGAGATAATAATGAAAAGAATACTGGAAGATAAAGGAGTGGAAAAATTGGCAAAAGAGCGGCAGAAGAAATACGATAGCGTTACCCATTATTTAATGAACAACGGCGGATCTCAGGTTACTTTAACGTTTACTCAATTTGATGAGTTGCTATTTCCTCATTCTGGTCTTCCTAAAACAGCTCGAACAGAAATTGATTGGTGGGCCAATGACCACAAGCATCCTGAAAAAGGTGCATATGGCTGGCTGAATGCGGGATATCAGGTGGTGCAGGTAAACATTTTAAAGGAGTACGTTGTTTTTAATAAACTACTAAAGTCCAACTGGCTTTTTGAATAATAGTGTGTGATCGTGTATAAGTAGTAAGCGTTGACAAAATATCTGGTTTTACTATAATAGATGTAAAGAATCAAGTAGATTGTGTTATATTAACAGAGACAAGAAGGGATGAATGAAGATGGCTAAAAAAACAATTATGTTGGTTTGTTCAGCAGGAATGAGTACAAGCCTACTTGTAACGAAAATGCAAAAAGCAGCAGATGCTCAAGGATTAGAAGCAGATATTTTTGCTGTATCCGCATCTGAAGCAGACAATAATTTAGAAAGTAAACCAGTGGATGTTTTACTATTAGGACCTCAAGTCCGTTTTATGAAAGGTGATTTTGAAAAACGCCTTGAACCAAAAGGTATTCCTTTAGATATCATCAATATGGCGGATTACGGCATGATGAACGGAGAAAAAGTATTACAACAAGCGTTGAATTTGATTGAAAATAAATAGGTTAAACTAGAGTCAGAAAAAAATTATTTCTCTAGATTTTAAGATCTTAAGCATAACTCTTTGAGCTATGTTTAAGATCTATTTTTTTGAAAAATAATAATGAAAAAATGCGTAGTTTACTAGAGGAGGGAGAATATGCAAGAATTATGGGGAAGAAAAGTTTTACTGAAAGAAATCAAGCAGCTAACCAATCACTATCAATGTTTGCCAACGATGAAAGAACGGACGAGTAGATCGATCCAATGTTTACGTTGCGGACAACTTCATGAAAAACAAACGGTAAAGCTTTTTAACGGCGTTTATTTTTGCCCTGCGTGCATTCAATTGGGACGTGTGGATACGGGGCAGTGTTTTTATCATCTTCCCGAACCTGAACTGATACCAAGAAGTGTTGATTTTTCTTGGGAGGGTGAACTTACTAAAGGACAACAGGAAGTTTCTGATAGTTTATTGACTTCTGCAGATAAAGGAGAATCTAAAATGGTTTGGGCTGTCACAGGTGCAGGGAAGACCGAAATGCTGTTTAATACGATCCATGATTGTTTGGGTAAAGGAAAACGAGTGGCGATCGCTTCGCCGCGAGTGGATGTTTGTTTGGAACTATTTCCTAGAATACAAGCTGTTTTCCCTAATGAAGAGATGATCTTACTTCACGGAAAAATGGAAGAAGACTATCGATATACTAAGCTTTTAGTATGCACGACGCATCAATTATTACGATTTTTTCAAGCATTCGATTTACTGATCATTGATGAAGTGGATGCTTTTCCTTTTGTTGGCAATCCGTTATTACAGTATGGTGTAGTACAAGCAATCAAAAAAGATAGTTCGCTTATTTATTTAACAGCCACCCCAACCCAAGAATTAATGAAGATGACGAACCAAAATCAGCTTAAATTAAGTATTTTACCGGCACGTTATCATCGCAGATGCCTGCCTGTACCTAAAATAAAATGGAGCAAGCACTGGCAAAAGAAAATTACACATGGAAAAGCCCCCAAAGGATTGATCACGTTGATTCGCCAGTTGCTAGTTGACAATGACCTATTGATTTTTTGTCCCAGCATTGTACAGATGGAGCAATTAGAAAAAATTCTGAATGGGATTTTTTCAGATATACCACTAACATGCGTTCATTCTCAAGATACAGACAGAATCAAAAAGGTATTGAATATGAGACAAAAAGCGTATCGTATTCTGATCACATCTACGATTTTAGAAAGGGGCGTAACTTTTGATGGAGTTTCTGTTATTGTATTAGGTGCAAATCATCCAGTATTTACTGTGGCTGCTCTGGTTCAGATTGCTGGGCGTGTTGACCGGAAAATGATCTATACTGCTGGAGAAGTTTGGTTTTTACATGATGGCTGTACGCAAACGATCAAGGAAGCTGTTCAACAAATCAAAAAAATGAATAGAATTGGAAGAGAGCGGGGGTTGATCGATGAATTGTAATTATTGTCGTCAACATATCACTAGAAATTTAACATTGGCCGAAATTTTTTTACCTAAGCGGATAATCACTGAGCAGTTATGCTCACAATGCAGTAAAAAATTCCGACGTTTAACTCAAAAAGACAGTTGCAAAGGCTGTCAAAAACAACAGACCAAAGAGTTCTGTACAGACTGCATTAAATGGCAAAAGTTATTTCCAAATTATGAGTTTCACCATGAAGCCCTCTTTTCCTATGATCAAGCGATGCAAGAGTGGATGGAAGAATATAAATTTAAAGGAAATTATCAGCTTCGTCATAGCTTTGCTTTAGATCTAAAAGCCTATTTCAAAAGAAAATCTAATATGATTGTGGTTGCTGTGCCTGTATCAAAAAAACGTATGGCTTCAAGAGGCTTCAATCAAGTTGCTGGTTTGTTAGATGCTGCAGGAATCGCACATGAACCATACTTAGTGCGTTTTTCAAATGGTTTATCTCAAGTTCAAAAAAATAGGCAAGAGCGTATGAGCTTAGAGCAGCCTTTCAAATTGACTGAAATAGCTGAACAGACTATCAATAACAAGGAGATACTTCTTGTTGATGATATCTATACAACAGGTCGGACGATTTTCCATGCCGCGGAAGTTATTTTAGAAAAGAGACCCGCAAAACTGCATACGTTTTCTCTTGCGAGGTGACAGTAAAATTAAAATCAAAAATCGACCGCAATTTTGTTGGCAAAAGAAGGATAGTTCGTTATAATAGAATTAAGAAGAAGGATAACAGAGTGGTCCTTTTATTCCTTCTTTAGTGTCAGATGAAAGGGGTAATTGTTATGTTTAGATACAATGTGCGTGGAGAAAACATCGAAGTTACTGAAGCTATCCGAGACTATGTAGAGAAAAAAGTAGGGAAATTGGAACGCTACTTCAGTGATTCACCTGAAGCAACTGTTCATGTAAACTTAAAAGTATATACAGAAAAAACAGCAAAAGTTGAGGTTACGATCCCTCTACCTTATTTAGTTTTACGTGCAGAAGAAACATCACCAGATTTATATGCAAGTGTTGATTTGGTTGTAGATAAATTAGAACGGCAAATCCGTAAGTTCAAAACAAAAATCAATCGTAAATCTCGTGAAACAGGAATAAACACTGCAAAAGCAGCGATTTTCCTTAATGGTGAAGAAACACAAGAAGAAGCACCAGAACTAGATATTGTTCGTACAAAACGTCTTTCATTGAAACCGATGGATAGCGAAGAAGCTGTTTTACAAATGAACATGCTAGGACATAACTTTTTCATCTTTGAAGATTCAGAAACAAACGGAACAAGCATTGTTTACCGTCGTAAAGATGGCAAGTATGGCTTGATCGAAACAGACTGATCGATTAGAGTAACGTTGATCGATGATATTTTTGAGATATTGAAGAGACTGAAGCAAGACGGCAGACGTTTTGCGCAGTCTCTTTGCTCATTTTAGTACTATTTACATAATAAAAATGCTATAATAAATCGTTAATATTGATAGAAGTTATTTCCTTTCTGGTCAACTAATGATAAAATGGAAAGGATGATTGTGCATTTGGTGCAAAAATAAATAGAGTTTATTGAAAGGAACACTTAAAAACATGGCAAATTTTTTGAAAAAGATGATCGAAAATGATAAAAAAGAATTGAAACGCTTGGAAGGCATTGCGGCTAAAATAGAAGGCTTTGCATCTTCCACTGAAGCATTGAGTGATGAAGAATTAAAAGCAAAAACTGATGAATTCAAAGCACGTTACCAAAAAGGCGAAACTTTGGATCAGTTGTTGCCAGAAGCTTTTGCTGTTGTTCGTGAAGCAGCTAAACGTGTATTAGGTTTATATCCATACCCTGTTCAGCTAATGGGTGGGATCGTATTGCATGATGGAAATATCCCTGAGATGAGAACAGGTGAAGGGAAAACCTTGACTGCGACAATGCCTGTTTACTTGAATGCTTTAACTGGTGAAGGCGTACACGTTGTAACGGTCAATGAATACTTGGCAACACGTGACTCAGACGAGATGGGTGAGCTTTACAATTTCTTAGGTCTGACAGTAGGTCTAAACATCAATTCAAAAACATCAGAAGAAAAACGTGATGCTTATAACTGTGACATCACTTACAGTACGAATAATGAATTAGGCTTTGACTATTTACGTGATAACATGGTCGTATATCGCAATCAAATGGTACAACGTCCGTTAAACTATGCAATCGTGGATGAAGTGGATTCAATTTTGATCGATGAAGCACGTACACCATTGATCATTTCAGGACAAGCAGAAAAATCGACTGCCCTATATACACGTACGGACAATTTTGTAAAACGTCTGAAAGAGGAAGAAGATTATAAAATCGATGTACAGTCTAAAACAATTGGTTTAACAGAAGCCGGGATTGAAAAAGCAGAAGAAAACTTTGGCTTAGACAACCTATATGACATTGAAAATACAGCTTTGACTCACCATATGGATCAAGCATTACGTGCCAACTACATCATGTTGCGTGACATTGATTATGTGGTACAAGAAGGTAAAGTTCTGATCGTTGACCAATTCACAGGACGTATCATGGATGGTCGTCGCTATTCTGATGGTCTGCACCAAGCGATTGAAGCCAAAGAAGGCGTAGAGATCGAAGATGAAACAAAAACAATGGCAACAATCACATTCCAAAACTATTTCCGTATGTACAAAAAACTTGCGGGGATGACAGGGACAGCGAAAACGGAAGAAGAAGAGTTCCGTGAAATCTATAATATCCAAGTATTCCAAATTCCAACAAACCGTCCGATCATCCGTGACGACCGTGCTGATTTACTTTACCCAACATTGGACAGTAAATTTAAAGCAGTCGTTCAAGATATCAAAGAACGTTACCACAATGGTCAGCCAGTATTGGTTGGTACAGTTGCGGTCGAAACATCCGAATTACTATCAGAATTGCTGAATAAAGAAAAAGTACCGCATGAAGTTCTGAATGCGAAAAATCACTTCAAAGAAGCAGAAATCATTATGAATGCTGGTCAAAAAGGCGCAGTAACGATTGCAACCAATATGGCCGGACGTGGAACAGATATCAAGCTTGGCTTAGGTGTCGTTGAACTTGGCGGTTTAGCTGTTATTGGTACAGAACGCCACGAATCACGTCGTATCGATAATCAATTGCGTGGACGTGCAGGTCGTCAAGGAGATCCTGGGGTTTCACAATTTTACTTATCTCTTGAAGATGATTTGATGAAACGTTTCGGTTCTGAACGGATCAAAGCGTTCTTAGATCGAATGAATATTGAAGAATCTGATGCTGTGATCCAAAGTAAAATGTTAAGTAAGCAAGTAGAATCAGCGCAAAAACGTGTAGAAGGAAACAACTATGATACACGTAAAAATGTTTTACAATACGATGACGTTATGCGTGAACAGCGTGAAGTTATTTATGCTCAGCGTTTAGAAGTGATCATGGAAGAAAATGAATTGACTGAAACATTATTGAACATGGTGAAACGTACAATTTCACGTGTTGTAGAAAGTCATACACAGCTTGAAAAAGAAAATTGGAACTTAGAAGGAATCGTTGACTTTGCTTCTTCAACACTTGTCCATGAAGATTCTATTTCAAAAGCAGACATTGAAGGAAAATCACCAGAAGAAATCAAAGAATATTTGGTGAAACGTGCTCAGGAAGTTTACGATACGAAAGCTGAACAATTGAACGGCACGGAACAATTGCTTGAATTCCAAAAAGTCGTTATTTTAAGAGTCGTAGATACAAAATGGACAGATCATATCGATGCAATGGATCAATTACGTCAATCTGTTGGGTTACGTGCGTATGGACAAAATAATCCATTGGTTGAGTATCAAACAGAGGGTTATAACATGTTTGAAGAAATGATCGGTGCGATCGAATACGAAGTGACTCGTCTATTTATGAAATCAGAAATTCGTCAAAATGTTCAACGTGAACAAGTGGCACAAGGCGAAGCTAGTCATCAAGGTGACGGTGAAGAACCGCAAAGCAATACAAGTGCGAAGAAAAAACCAGTACATGTTGATGAAAAAATTGGAAGAAACGATCCATGTCCTTGCGGCAGCGGTAAAAAATACAAAAATTGCCACGGCAAAGATATGTAATAATCAATGAAGGTGAGGTGGCCCCTCACCTTCATTAATTATGTTAATGAGCATAATCGAAAGGAAGAAATGATCATGGAAAATGCTGAAATTCGAACACTTTTAGATGAAATGAACCAATCAATCACAAGCTTCAGGGGGTCTCTTTGACTTAGATCAGTTGGAAGAAGATATTGCAGAAGCTGAAAATAGAATGGCAGAACCTGGATTTTGGGATGACACAGAAACAGCTCAGCAGCTGATCAATGAAACAAATATCCATAAAGAAAAATTCCAGCAATTTCATCAATTTGCAGATGAACTGGAAGAACTAGAATTGATGAGCGAGATGCAGCAGGAAGAATTCGATGCTGAGACTCAGACAGAATTAGAAGAACGGTTACTGGCGTTGAAAGAAAAGCTCAGTATTTATGAACTTTCTCTTTTATTAAACGAACCTTATGATAAAAATAATGTCATTATGGAATTGCATCCGGGAGCCGGTGGTACAGAGTCGCAGGATTGGGGAAGCATGTTACTTAGGATGTACACTCGATGGGCGGAAAGTCATGGTTTCCAAGTCGAAACTCTTGATTATCAAGCTGGAGATGAAGCAGGTATCAAAAGTGTGACACTTTTGATCAAAGGATATAATGCTTATGGCTATTTGAAATCCGAGAAGGGCGTCCATCGTTTAGTTCGAATTTCTCCTTTTGATTCTGCTAAACGCCGCCATACTTCATTTTGTTCTGTTGATATTATGCCTGAATTAGATGAGAATGTTGAAATTGATATCAATTCGGATGACTTGAAAATCGATACCTATCGTGCGAGTGGAGCTGGAGGGCAGCATATCAATAAAACAGAGTCAGCTGTTCGAATCACTCATATTCCTACTGGCACAGTCGTTGCCAGCCAAGCTCAGCGTTCGCAATTAAAAAACCGGGAACAAGCAATGGGCATGTTGAAAGCAAAGCTTTATCAATTGGAAATGGATAAAAAAGCACAGGAAGCTGCTGCTTTACGTGGAGAGCAATTAGAAATCGGTTGGGGTTCACAAATCCGTTCTTATGTTTTTCATCCTTATTCAATGGTCAAAGACCACCGAACCAATTTCGAAACAGGAAATGTACAGGCTGTAATGGATGGAGATTTAGATGGCTTCATCGATGCTTATTTAAAACATCAATTAAATTGAGCTGTTTACATAAATGAAACCAAATTGTAAACTCTTGAAAGAGCCTTGAAACAAAGACATGTTATAATGATTGATAGTCTAGAAAACAGAGATGGAGAGAATACGCCATGATTGAAATGAAAGATGTAATGAAGAAATATTCGAATGGTACAACAGCTATCCGTAATATTTCAGTAGAAATTAACCAAGGTGAATTCGTTTATGTGGTTGGTCCTTCAGGTGCAGGTAAATCAACATTTATCAAATTGATGTATCGCGAAGAAAAAGCAACAAAAGGGCGCTTGAAAGTTGCCGGCCATGATTTAATGAAAATAAAAAATGCGGAAGTCCCATACCTTAGAAGAGAAATCGGGATTGTCTTTCAGGATTATAAACTATTGACGAAAAAAACAGTTTATGAAAATGTAGCCTATGCAATGCAGGTTATTGGCCGTAAGCCAAGAGATATCAAAAAACGAGTAATGGAAGTTCTTGATTTAGTTGGACTAAAACATAAAGTTCGTGTTTTCCCAAGTGAATTATCTGGTGGGGAACAACAGCGTGTATCAATTGCTCGAGCAATTGTAAATACACCTAAAGTTCTAATTGCAGATGAACCGACAGGAAACCTTGACCCCGAAAATTCATGGGAGATCATGAAATTATTGGATCGGATCAATGCACAAGGGACAACAGTCGTAATGGCGACACATAATAGTACGATTGTAAACACGATTCGTCATCGCGTTATTGCCATTGAAAATGGTCGTATTATTCGAGACCAAGCGGAAGGAGAGTATGGCTACGATGATTAGAACGTTCTTTACTCACGTCCTAGAAAGTATTAAAAGTTTAAAACGTAACGGCTGGATGACGATTGCTTCTGCCAGTGCAGTTACGATTACTTTAGTTCTTGTTGGGATTTTTATGGCAGTGATCTTCAATGCGACCAAGTTAGCAAAAGATATCGAAGAAAACGTAACTGTTTCGGTTTTTGTTGATATTGGTACGACACCAGAAGAAATGCAAAAATTAGAAAAAGAATTAAATAAAATCGATAATGTTGAAACGATTTCTTATTCAAATAAGGATCAACAATTGAAAAAAATCCAACAACAAATGGGTGAAGCATGGAACCTATTTGAAGGGGATAGCAATCCATTATATGATGTTTACTACGTAAGTGCGAAAGAGCCATCAGATACGAAGAAAATTTCGCAAAAAGCAGCAAAACTGCCAAATGTCTTTAAAGCAGATTACGGTGGCGTATCATCTGATAAGATCTTCAGTATTGCCGGCAAGGTTAGAACATGGGGATTAGGTGCAGCAATTCTACTATTGTTTGTCGCTGTGTTCTTGATTTCTAACACGATTCGTATTACGATTCTTTCTCGTCAAAGAGAAATCCAAATCATGCGATTAGTTGGTGCAAAAAACGGATATATCCGCTGGCCATTCTTTATTGAAGGGGCTTGGATCGGATTGATCGGGGCAATCATCCCGATTCTGTTATTAACATTTGGATATCAACAATTTTACAATTTATTCAACCCTCAACTATTGCGCTCAAATTATTCACTATTGAAACCAGAATCATTTGTTTGGCAATTAGATTTATTGATGGTCGTGATTGGGATGACGATTGGTTCATTAGGTTCTATCATTTCAATGAGACGTTTCTTAAAAATTTAATAGAAAAAAAGCAGACGAATTTTGTCTGCTTTTTCTTTACTTATTTTCATAAGTTCGTTATGCTTTACAAGGGGGATCAATGGGTTTGCGGATTGGGGGAATAGATGAAGTTTTTATATGAAAATTTATTTGTTATTATTTTTATTGCGAATATGCTTTTATCTTTGATTATTGTATTTCGTGAAAGAAAGCAAACAGCACAAACATGGTCTTGGCTGTTAGTGTTGATGTTTATTCCTGTGTTAGGTTTTATTTTATATATATTCTTAGGTCGAGGAATCTCCAAAGATAAGATCTTTGATATGAAAATGCAGCCTAAAATCGGGATGAACGCTGAAATAGAATCAGAAAAACAATCATTGTTGAGAGGCCTGTTTCCACATCCGGCAACAGGTGATGTCGATCCAAAGCAGTTGATCTATATGCTGACGGTATTTGAAAGTTCATTGTATACAACAAATAATGAACTTCTTCTTTATACGGATGGACGGGAAAAGTTTGACGGCTTAATTAAAGATATTCGAGAAGCAGAGCATCACATCCACATGGAATATTATATTTATCGTGGAGATAATTTAGGAAAAGAACTGCGGCAGGAATTAGTTGATGCGGTGAAACGAGGCGTTAAAGTCAGGTTACTATTGGATGCATGGGGATCAACTCAAGTAAATATGAAATTTTTTGAAGAGTTGCGCCATTTAGGAGGAGAAGTTGCCTTCTTCTTTCCATTATTTGTACCTTATTTAAATCCTAGAATCAATTACCGGAACCATAGAAAAATCGTTGTGATCGATGGAAAAATTGGTTATACTGGCGGCTTTAATGTTGGTGATGAATATTTAGGTAATGTAAAAAAATTCGGTTATTGGCGTGACAATCATTTGAGAATTCACGGTGAAGCTGTTTACAGTTTGCAAAATCGCTTTTTAATGGATTGGAACTCACAGCATAGAAAAGAATTAAGCTATGATTCAGCATTTTTTCCGCCAATTTATTCTGAAGGAAAAAAAGCAGCTCAGATCGTAACAAGCGGGCCGGATTCAGAGCATGAACAAATCAAAATGACTTATTTAAAAATGATTTCGATTGCCAAAAAAGAGATTCTGATCCAGACACCGTACTATATTCCAGATGCTTCGATTCATGAAGCACTGAAGCTGGCATTGCTATCCGGTGTGAAGGTACGTATCCAGATTCCTAATAAGCCAGATCATATGTTGGTGTATTGGGCAACGTATTCATTTTCTGCAGAGCTATTAGAGTATGGTGCGATTATTGAAACGTATGAACATGGGTTTATTCATGCGAAGACAATGATCATCGACGGCGGTATTGTTTCTGTAGGCTCGGCTAATATCGATGTACGCTCTTTTCGTTTAGATTTTGAAGTAAATACAATTATTTATGATCAATCTTTTGCAGAAGAAGTTCGATCAGCATTTTACGAAGATTCTAAAGTATCGGAATTGTTAACAGAGGAGAAATATCGTAATCGAGGGGTCATTATTAAGCTCAAAGAAGGGTTAGCACGCTTGATTTCGCCATTATTATAAGAATCTATTGAAGAGACTGACAGAGCACTTATTGAGTTGCTATGTACAGTCTTTTTTTGTTAAGTGTTATTTAATTCTTGAAATAAGTTAATTTGGAAACTTATAATTTTCAAGTTAAAAAGTTAATGTTAAAATAAATTGATGAATTGAGTTTGGAGGAATATAAGCTAAATGAAAAAGAAAATGCTATTATTTTTTAGTTTAATTGGATTAGTTACATTATCAGGGTGTGCAAAATGGATCGACCGAGGAGAATCGATCACAGCTGTTGGCTCATCGGCACTGCAGCCTTTAGTAGAAACTGCTGCGGAAGAATTCCAAAGCCAAAACCCAGGTCGCTTTATCAATGTCCAAGGTGGAGGAAGCGGAACGGGGTTGAGCCAAGTTCAATCAGGAGCAGTTGATATCGGAAATTCCGATTTATTTGCTGAAGAAAAGAATGGGATCGATGCTGCTAAACTAACAGATCATCGAGTCGCCGTGGTTGGTATTACTCCGATTGTTAACAAAAATGTTGGTGTATCAGATATTTCATTAGAAAATCTGAGAAGGATATTTTTAGGAGAAATCAAAAACTGGAAAGAAGTTGGCGGAAAAGACCTTCCGATCGTTATGCTTAATAGAGCTGCTGGAAGTGGAACAAGAGCAACGTTTGAAAAGTGGGTGCTTGATGGTAAAACAGCGATTCAAGCACAAGAGCAAGACTCAAGCGGTATGGTTCGCTCGATAGTTGCAGATACACCTGGAGCGATCAGTTATACTGCATTTTCATATGTGAATGATGAAGTAAGCACGTTAAGCATCGACGGTGTGAAGCCGACAGATGAAAATGTAACAACGAATCAGTGGATTGTTTGGTCCTATGAACATATGTATACATTGGGTGAGCCTAAAGAGCTAACAAAAGAGTTTTTGGCCTTTATGCTATCAGACGAAGTACAAGAAAAAATCATTGGTCAATTAGGATATATTCCAGTTTCCAGAATGGAAGTTGAACGTGATTGGCAAGGTAATTTAGTTAAATAAGTGACCTTTACACAAAATTTACAAACTTAACACAAGCTTTACATGTTATTAAACGCAAATTTATGTTGAAAAGATACACTTGTTTTGTTATGGAAAATGTTTTGAAAAGCGCTGAAGTAGCTGATTGAAAGAAGAGCTGGATATGAGAAGAAATATTATTGTCTAATGTTCTTTGAAGATGGAGCAAGCTTATTTAGATTTTGGTCTCTTTAGCTATGAAGGATGGTCTTTAGGAAAAAGATAAAAGTGACGCATTTGATTTTATCTAGTTTCCTGTAAGAGTGGGCCAAGCTCATCACGCTTTTAAAATAAGGAGGAATTTTCTTGGAAGATGTGCAGAAAAAATTGTTAACTAAATCAAAACGTGCCAAGATGGAACAACGAGGAAAGTTCATTAGCTTCCTTTGCATCGCTTTGATTGTTTTAGTAGTATTATCGATCTTTTATTTTGTGGCGAGTAAAGGCTTGGCAACCTTCTTTACAAATAAAATCGGTGTTTCAGACTTTCTATTTGGAAAGAATTGGAATCCTAGTGAGACAGGAACAGATGGAAAGCCAATGGTTGGCGCCTTGCCAATGATCACGGGATCATTTATCGTTACATTTTTGTCTGCAATCATTGCGACGCCGTTTGCAATTGGAGCAGCGGTTTTCATGACAGAAATTTCTCCTAAAAAAGGTTCGAAAATTTTACAGCCTGTAATTGAATTATTAGTTGGGATTCCCTCAGTTGTCTATGGTTTTATTGGACTGTCAGTGATCGTACCGTTTATTCGTTCAATTTTTGGTGGGACCGGCTTCGGGATTTTGGCTGGAACGTTTGTACTTTTTGTTATGATTCTACCAACAGTTACAACAATGACGGTCGATGCATTGAAATCAGTACCGCGTCATTATCGTGAAGCTTCACTAGCTCTAGGTGCCACACGTTGGCAAACGATTTATAAAGTTGTGTTACGTGCTGCTGTGCCTGGGATTTTGACCGCTGTTGTTTTTGGGATGGCACGTGCATTTGGTGAAGCACTGGCAATTCAAATGGTCATCGGAAATGCGGCTATCATGCCATCAAGTTTAACGACACCAGCATCAACTTTGACAAGTATCTTAACAATGGGGATTGGAAATACGATCATGGGCACAGTCGAAAATAATGTCTTATGGTCATTAGCATTGATCTTATTACTGATGTCATTGTTCTTCAATATTATTATCCGAATCATTGGTAGGAAAGGAGCCTTGAAATAATGAATGCAAAAAAAGCAGATAAATTTGCAACAGGTGTCCTGTATTTTATTTCAGGCGTGATCGTTTTGATTTTGGCAGCGCTGCTCCTGTATATTTTAGTCCGAGGAATTCCTCATATCTCGTGGGATTTTCTGACAAAACCTTCTAAAGCCTATCAGGCTGGCGGGGGTATTGGTATCCAGCTTTTTAACTCTCTTTATTTATTATTGATCACAATGTTGATCAGCTTTCCGATTTCTTTAGGCGCAGGCATCTATTTGTCCGAGTATGCTAAGAAAAACTGGGTAACAGATGTCATTCGGACATCTATTGAAATCTTAAGTTCATTACCTTCAGTTGTAGTTGGTTTATTCGGTTTCTTGATTTTTGTTGTGCAAATGGGGTATGGATTTTCAATTATTTCAGGCGCCTTAGCTCTAACATTCTTTAATTTACCGCTCTTAACTAGAAACGTTGAAGAATCATTAAAAGCCGTACACTATACACAGCGTGAGGCGGGGTTGTCTTTAGGTCTATCTCGTTGGGAAACAGTCACTAAGGTGGTTGTTCCAGAGGCTTTGCCTGGGATTTTGACTGGAGTGATCTTAAGCTCTGGAAGAATTTTTGGTGAAGCGGCAGCATTGATCTATACAGCGGGTCAAAGTGCACCAGCACTTGATTTCACAAACTGGAACCCATTAAGCGTATCTAGCCCAATCAGTATTTTCCGACAAGCTGAAACGCTAGCTGTTCATATTTGGAAAATCAACACAGAAGGAACAATGCCTGATGGTGCGGCTGTTTCTGCTGGAGCTTCTGCAGTCTTGATTTTAGTTGTTTTATTATTCAACTTCGGAGCTCGTTTTATTGGAAACAGATTGTATAAGAAAATGACATCAGCCTAAGGTTAGGGGAATCAGAATGAAAGAATATAATTTGAATGAAACCAATATTATCAAGGTGCCGGAGCCGGTCGCTTTACATACAGATGACCTACATGTCTGGTATGGAGATAATGAAGCGATCAAAGGTGTCGACTTAGCCTTTGAAAAAAATAAAATCACTGCACTTATCGGACCTTCCGGTTGCGGAAAATCAACTTACCTGCGTTCGTTGAATCGAATGAATGACGGGATCGCTAATACAAGAGTAACAGGAAACATTATGTACAAAGGTGTAAATGTCAATACCAAAGAAGTGGATGTCTATGAAATGCGTAAACGGATCGGTATGGTATTTCAACGACCAAATCCATTCAGTAAATCGATTTATGAAAATATCACATTTGCCTTAAAACAGCACGGTGAAAAAAATAAGAAAAAATTGGACGAAATTGTTGAAACCAGTTTAAAGCAGGCCGCTCTTTGGGATCAAGTCAAAGATAATCTTGATAAGAGTGCATTGGCATTATCCGGCGGACAACAGCAGCGTTTGTGTATTGCCAGAGCAATCGCGATGAAACCGGATATTTTATTGCTGGATGAGCCGGCAAGTGCTTTAGACCCGATCTCAACTGGTAAAGTTGAAGAAACCTTAGTCAATTTGAAAGATGACTATACGATTATTATCGTGACACATAATATGCAACAGGCTGCCCGTATCAGTGATTACACTGCCTTTTTCTATCTTGGTAAAGTGATCGAGTACGATGAAACCAGAAAAATCTTTACACGACCAAAAATTCAAGCCACAGAAGATTATGTTTCTGGACATTTTGGTTAGGAGGAACAAGATGACAAAAGAGATTATTTCATCAAAGGATCTACATCTATATTATGGTAAAAAAGAAGCACTCAAAGGGATCGATCTAAGTATCAATCAGGGTGAAATCACTGCAATGATCGGTCCTTCCGGCTGTGGTAAATCGACGTATCTTCGTTCATTGAACCGAATGAATGATTTGATTCCAGGTGTGACGATCACAGGAAGCGTGGTTTATAAAGGAAAAGATATTTATGGACCAAAGACAGATACGGTTGATTTACGTAAAGAAATCGGGATGGTCTTCCAACAGCCGAATCCTTTTCCATTTTCGGTTTATGAGAATGTTATTTACGGGCTGCGTTTAAAAGGTGAAAAGGATAAGCAGGTATTGGATGAAGCGGTTGAAACCAGTTTAAAAGCCGCTGCAGTATGGGACGATGTGAAAGATAAACTGCATAAAAGTGCGTTGTCCTTATCTGGTGGACAGCAGCAACGGGTTTGTATTGCTCGCGTTTTAGCGGTAGATCCGGAAATTATTTTATTGGATGAACCGACGAGTGCGCTCGATCCTGTCTCAAGCGGGAAGATCGAAAATATGCTGTTGACCTTAAAAGAGAAATATACGATGATCATGGTGACACACAATATGTCACAAGCTTCTCGAATTTCTGATAAAACTGCTTTCTTTTTACAAGGGGAATTGATAGAATTTAATGACACAAAGAAAATATTCTTAAATCCAAAGGAACAACAAACAGAAGACTATATTTCTGGGAAATTTGGATAAAAAAGGAGGAAACCACATGTTGCGTAGTCAGTTTGAAGAAGAATTATTAAATCTGCATAATCAGTTTTATGAAATGGGAATGATGGTGAGTAATGTTGTACATAAATCGGTACGTTCTTACATCAACCATGATAAAAAAATCGCTAATGAAGTCATCGATTATGATGTTGAAATCAATGATATGGAAGTAAAGCTTGAAAAGAAAAGTTTTGAAATGATCGCGTTACAACAACCAGTAACTACAGACTTGAGAATGATCATCACGGTCATGAAAGCCAGCTCTGACCTTGAAAGAATGGCAGATCATGCGGTGTCTATCGCCAAGTCAACGATTCGTCTAAAAGGGGAAACGCGTATTCCTGAAATCGAAAAAGAAATCTCAGACATGTCCGATTACGTTAAAAAAATGGTCGATAATGTGTTGATCGCATACGTGAAAACAGATCAAAAAGATGCTCGAATGATCGCCAAAATGGATACTCGAGTAAATGAATATTTTGATAGTATCTACAGCCACTGTATTGAAGCAATGCAGTCTAATCCGGAAACAGTAGTGAGTGGAACGGATTATCTTCATGTAGCGACTTATTTAGAACGTATCGGTGATTATGTAACAAACATTTGTGAATGGATCGTTTATCTGGCGACTGGTAAAATCACTGAGCTAAATAGCAATCACGATGAATAAGTTATGATAAATAGCAGAAAAAAATTTATTTGAATAAAAACAAAAGTATCTCAGCTAAAATGACATAGTTGAGATACTTTTTTACTAAAAAAATAACTTGAACAAAATTTCAACAAGTGTTTACATTTGTTCTTTCGTCGTGTATGATACAATTATATTGGAAAGCGCTAACCATTATAATCAATTTTTTCGAGGTGAGATAATTTGGAAGAAACGAGTAAAGTTGTTAGTAAACAAGCTCAGTTGACCTTGACTGAACAAAGAAAACAATGGTTCAAAGAATTTATGAAACCGTTTTTGGTCGTTGTTGTCATTTACATTACGATGTATATGATCCGAAATAATTTTAAAGCAGCACAGCCGTTATTAAAAAGTCAGTTAGGGCTGACTACAACAGATCTAGGTTATATTGGTTTTGTCTTTTCCATCGTTTATGGTTTTGGTAAATTTATCGTTGGTTATATCGTCGATGGAAAAAATACAAAGAAAATCTTATCTATATTGCTGCTATTATCATCGATCACCGTTTTATGTATGGGAATTCTTTTTACAATGAATAATGTCCCAATGGGCTGGATCGTTGTTTTGTGGTCGTTGAACGGACTTTTCCAGTGTGTAGGCGGACCAAGTTGTGCTTCTGTCATCACGCAATGGACAACTAGAAGCAATCGTGGCAGATACATTGGCTTATGGAATGCTTCACATAATATTGGTGGCGGTTTTGCAGGGATTTTTGCTGTATGGTGTGCCCAAACCTTTTTTAAGGGTCAGGTCGCAGGTATGTTTATCATTCCAGCATTAGTTGCAGCAGTCATTGCGATCGTAACATTCTTTATCGGTAAAAACAGACCAGAAGATCTTGGCTGGAATTCAAGCGAAGAAATCTTTGGTGAACCAGTGGAAGAAGCGAATGTAGATGCTGAGAACTTAACGAAATGGCAGATTTTCAAGAAATATCTTTTAACGAATCCATACATTTGGGTGCTGTGTGTGGCTAATGTATTTGTTTATATTGTTCGTATTGGTATCGATAACTGGGCACCACTATATGTAACAGAGCATCTGAATTTTTCTCAAGAAGCTGCAGCTCAAACTATTTTCTACTTTGAAATGGGTGCTTTGATCGGCTGTCTTGGCTGGGGCTATATCTCAGATTTATTAAAAGGTAGACCTGCTTTAGTTGCAACGATCAGTACTATTTTGTTACCGATCGGAATCATTGCATATCAGATCGGTACGACAGAAGTAGTGATCAATAGTGCATTATTTATTCTAGGTATGATGATCTTTGGGCCACAGTTGTTGATCAATCTTTCGATGTTGGGCTTCGTACCTAAAAAGGCGACAGTTGTATCTGGCGGATTGCTTGGCGCATTTGCCTACTTGTTTGGTGATTCGATGGCAAAAATTTTATTGGCTAAGATCTCGGATCCATCCAAAAATGGAGTGAACTTCTTTGGACATGTTCTGCATGGCTGGAATGATACGTTTATCATATTTTACATTTCAATCGTGATCATCGCAGTTCTTTTAGGGATCGTTGCATTTGCAGAAGAAAGAAAAAGAAAACAAGTAAACGTATAAAGGTGGAATAAATGAATGAATGTACAAATCACAAATTTTAGAGATTTAGGCGGTATCATAAATAAAAACGGGAAAAAAGTAAAACCAAGAAAATTATTGCGTTCAGGCCATCTGGTGAATTTAGATCAAGCAACACAAGACTTACTTATTGATACGTTCAATTTGACAAGGATCATCGATTTCAGACGAGATTTTGAAATCAGTGAGTCGCCAGATACACCGATCGAAGATGTTGAGTATATCAATTTAGATTTATTAGGTAAAATGAACGCTAAAAGTTCGAGCTTGGCAGATTTTGCTAAATTGAAATCGATCGCCGCTGTTGATCAGCATATGTTAGGGGTTTACGAAGATTTGATTTTAAACCCAGGAGCGCAGGAAGGCTTTACCGAATTTATGGACTATATTTTAGAGAATAAAACAGGAGCAACGATTTTTCATTGTTTTGCCGGTAAAGATCGGACAGGATATGCCTCTGCATTATTATTATTACTTTTAGATGTAGAAAAAGAAGAGATCTACAAAGACTTTCTGATCACCAACACAGAAAGAAAGCAAGCAAATGATCAGCTGATCCAACAGTTTAGAGAACAAGGCTTTGACGAAGAACAGTTGGCATCGCTAGCAACAGCGCTGTATGTCAAAGAAGAATATCTGGATCACGCATTCAATTTGATTGAGAAAAACTTTGGTACAGCTGAAAAATATGCGGCAGAATGTCTAAATATCGATCAGGAAAAATTAAATGAATTAAGAGCGATGTATTTGACAGATTAAGTAGGTATTTGTTTTCCCAGTTTGTTCTTGATATAATAAAACAAATAAAAAAGAACGGACAATGGGTATGGATAAAGAAAAACAACAGCTAAGTATCGAAGTTGCAAGGCTTTACTATCAATCTTCGCTCAGTCAGCAGGAGATTGCAGAAAAATTGAATGTATCGCGTCCCACGATTTCAAGGCTATTGAATTACGCGAAGGAAAAAGGATATGTTCAAATCACGATTTTTGATCCTTTTTCAGACTTATTTGAGATCGAACAAAAACTAAAAGAGAAGTATCTTCTAACTGATGTTCAGGTCGCATTCTCTCCAGATCCAGAATATAACTCTATTTCTGAATATTTAACTTCTTATGCTGCAGAGTATCTGGAAGGAATCATCAAAAGTGGAGATATTATTGGCATCAGTTGGGGAACAACGATGCATAAGACAGTATCTAAGATGAATCATTTAGATATCAAAGGTGTTGAGGTTGTCCAATTAAAAGGTGGTATCGCCTATTTTGATGTCAATAACTATGCATTTGAGACATTGACATTATTTGCAGAAAAGCTGAATACCAAAGCGAAGACCTTTCCTTTACCAGTTATTTTAGATAGTAAGATCGCGAAAGATTTAGTTGTCGAAGATCGACACATCAGTAAGGTCATCAACTTAGGAAAGCAGGCGAATATTGCTGTATTTACAGTTGGAACAGTTCAAAGTGAATCACTTCATTTTCGTTTAGGCTACTTTACTGAATCTGAAGAAAAAGCGTTGAAGGAAAATGCTGTAGGAGATATTTGCTCTAGATTTTTTGATGAAAATGGTAAGATCAGCGATGAAGAGATCAATAGCAGAACGATCGGTATCGAACTTGAAGAGCTGAAGAAAAAGGAAAAATCTATTTTGATTGCTGGCGGTGATCGAAAAGTCAAAGCGATCCATGGGGCATTAGTTGGCGGATATGCAAATGTCCTTTTGATCGATAAATTCACAGCTCTGAAATTATTGAATTATTAAGTAAGATAGTTGAGTAGAAGTATTTTTTCTACTCTTTTATAAATTTTATGCATGAACGAAATTTCGCTATATTAGAACGGAATTTCTAAAAAGGAGAAGACGATGAACGTAAACAAAATGATCGACCACACATTATTGAAACCTGAGGCAAATGAAGCAGCCTTACTTACTATTATTGAAGAAGCAAAGAAATATGAATTTGCTTCTGTCTGTGTTAATCCATATTGGGTGGCGTTAGCAAGTAAAGAATTAGCTGGAACATCAGTTGAAGTATGTACAGTGATTGGATTTCCATTGGGTGCGAATACGACTAGTGTCAAAGCTTTTGAAACAGAGGATGCAATCGAAAACGGCGCAACAGAAGTTGATATGGTGATCAATGTAGGTGCATTGAAATCAGGTGATGAAGAGACAGTTTTGAAAGATATTCAAGGTGTTGTTGAAGCAGCTAAAGGAAGAGCACTTGTTAAAGTTATCTTAGAAACATGCCTTTTGACTGATAGAGAAATCGTTACTGCTTCGAACTTGGCAGTTCAAGCAGGCGCTGATTTTGTCAAGACTTCTACTGGTTTTTCAACAGGCGGAGCAACAGTAAAAGATATTGCCTTAATGCGTAAAACTGTAGGACCTGATATCGGGGTCAAAGCTTCCGGCGGAGTTAGAACAGCTGAAGATACAAAAGCTATGATCCATGCTGGCGCGTCAAGAATCGGTGCTAGCTCCAGTGTTGCAATCGTTGATGCAACAAGCGAAAATACAACAGACGGATATTAAGATAAGAAAATAAATACGAAAGTGAGGCAGCCAACTATGAGAATGGTAGATATTATTGAAAAGAAAAGAAATGGCAAAGAACTGAGTAAGCAAGAAATCGAGTTTTTTGTTAATGGCTATACGAATGGTACGATTCCTGATTATCAGGCAAGTGCTTTTCTGATGGCAATCTATTTCCAGGACATGTCAGACGAAGAACGGGCCAATTTGACCTTGGCGATGGTCGCTTCAGGTGATGTGATCGATTTATCAAATATTGATGGAATCAAAGTAGATAAGCATTCCACTGGTGGTGTTGGCGACACAACAACTTTGGTCTTAGCACCATTAGTCGCTGCTTTAGATATTCCTTTTGCTAAAATGTCAGGTCGCGGGCTGGGACATACAGGTGGTACGATCGACAAATTAGAAGCCTTCACTGGTTTTCATGTGGAATTGACTGATGAAGAATTTACCGAAATGGTCAATCGTGATAAGATTTCTGTGATCGGACAATCTGGAAATCTGACACCGGCAGACAAAAAGCTATATGCTCTAAGAGATGTTACAGCAACAGTTAGTTCGATCCCTTTGATCGCCAGTTCAATCATGAGTAAAAAAATCGCTGCAGGAGCAGATGCAATCGTTTTGGATGTAAAGACTGGCGCAGGTGCTTTCATGAAGACAGAAGAAGAAGCGGCAGAACTTGCCTCAGCAATGGTTCGTATCGGGAATCTCGTTGGACGAAATACAATGGCGATCATTTCAGATATGTCACAACCTTTAGGCAATGCGATCGGCAATTCACTAGAAGTTAAAGAAGCGATTGATACGCTTGAAGGCCATGGCCCAGAGGATTTAACAGAATTAGTATTGACCTTAGGTAGTCAGATGGTCGTGCTTGCCGGCAAAACAGATTCCTTAGCAGAAGCAAGAGAAATGCTGAAAGGAGTCATCGAAGATGGCTCAGCACTTACTAAATTCAAACAATTCATTAAAAACCAAGGCGGAGATCCTAATTGGATCGAAAATCCAGAGTTATTACCGCAAGCGGAGTACAAAATAGAAGTTCTCTCTGATACAGAAGGTTTTGTTTCTGAAATCGTGGCGGACAATATTGGAGTTGCAGCAATGAAACTAGGTGCTGGAAGAGAAACAAAAGAGGATGATATTGATTTGGCTGTTGGATTGGTTTTACGTAAAAAAGTAGGAGATCCAGTTAAAAGAGGAGAATCTTTAGTTACTATTTTCGCCAATCAAAAAGAGGTCACGGATGTTGAAATGATGATCAAAGAAAATATCCGCATCGGTAATGACATTCCAGAAAGTAAATTGATTTATAGAGAGATCCATTCCTAGTCTATAGGAGATCAAATAAAACGCGCATGTTTATAAAAAGAAAGCCTGAATCAATACAACATTGATCCAGGCTTTCTTTTATGCCTATCGGTCAATTTCTACCTATAATATACTTATAAGTAAGGCACGTATAAATAATAGAAAGAAATGGTTGCACTTGAGGACTATCGAAAATTCATTCTTAAGTCCTATGACAAATAATTAAAAAGAGGGCATAATAGGTACATAAGGAAAACACCCTTGGGTGAAAAATTTGCTAAGGAGGCAATTTCCATGAAAGAAAGAGAAAGAGTATTAGACTTAGTTAAAAAAGGCATCCTGTCTTCTGAAGAAGCTTTAGTCTTATTAGAAAATATGGCAACTGAAAAAGATGAGAAACAAATCAAAAAAGCTGCCGATCAAGTAAACGTAACTGGTGCAACTGTCGATTCAAAAGAAAATGATAAAGTCGTAGATTTAGTAGATAAGTTGGAACAAAATGCAGAAGAAAGCATCGAACCTGAAGTTTCAGATGAAGATGTAGAAGCAAAAGAAGCGGAAGATCGTGAACGTTTAGAAAAAATTCTTGATGATCTTGCAACAGAAGCCAATCGTGCTTCTGTAGAATTAGACGAAATCAACGCTGAAATCGCTGGTGTGAAAGAGGAAATCAAAGAAGCGCAAGAAAAATTGATGGAATTGAATACCAAGGAAGAGCTTAGCGAATTAACAAATGAAGATTTAGAATTAAGAACGTCATTAGAAACTGAGATCAAAGAACTTGAAGATTCATTAGATGAAAGAAACCAAGAAAAAATTAGACTAGAAGCAGAATTAAAGAATATTCGCAAAGAACAATGGTCAGAAACGAAAGACCGTGTTGCTTCTAAATTTGATATTCCGGATGATTGGAAAGAGCAAGCCACTGACACGATCAATCAAGTTGGCGAAAAAATGAGTGAAGCAGGCTCCCAATTAGGATCATTTCTTAAAAAGACATTCACTTCTTTTAGTGAAACGATGAATGACAACGTGGAATGGAAAGACGTGAGCTTCAAAGTTCCAGGTGTCGCAACGACAAAATTTGAACATGAATTCAATTATCCATCACCACTTGCAAGCTTGATCGATGTCAAAGTAGCTAATGGAAATATCGTTTTCAAAACTTGGGATCAACCAGATGTCAAAGTAGAAGGAAAAATCAAATTATATGGCAAAATGGATGCAGAAACACCATTAGAAGCATTCCTAGAAAGAAGCCAAATCGATGTAGATGATGAAGTGATTTCCTTCCAAATCCCGAATAAACGTGTTCGTGCAGACTTAGTTTTCTATTTACCAGAACGCACCTTTGATCACGTATCGATCAAATTATTGAACGGGAACGTTCTTGTTGAATCGTTAAAAGCAAAAGATGTTTATGCCAAATCAACAAATGGCTCGATCACATTCAACAAAATTGATGCGACAATGCTTGAAATCGAAGGGGTAAACGGAGATATCAAGGTCTTAGATGGAGAAATCCTAGACAATATCATCGAAACAGTTAACGGAACAGTAACAATTGCTGCAACTCCGCAAACGGTGGGTGTTTCATTGATCAACGGAGATGTGCGCATTACTGCAAAAGAAAACACATTAAGAAAAGTTGAAGCAAGTTCTGTCAACGGAAACGTAAAAATTGCTTTACCAAAAGAACTCGGTATCGAAGGAACGGTCAAAACAAGCTTAGGCAGCATCAATAGCCGATTAAGTGAATATGACGTTATTCGTGAGAAAAAAGAAAGAACCAATCAATTGTTACAATTCAGACGCTTAAACGATGAAAATATGGCACAAATCAATGCTTCTACAACAACAGGAAATATTTATTTAAAAGACACAGATAAATAAATAGTAGAATCATTGACCAGTGTGAGTAATCTATAGGTTTGGGTAATGGTTGAGATGATAAGCCAAAAGAACTTAGCTGCTTCTCGACCATTATTCAAATAAAAAGAAAAAAAGGATGATTCTTCATCCATTCTATTGTAAAATCATAAAGATGAGAGGTGAAAATAATGAAAAGACCATTGACGAAATCTTCTAATAACGTAGTATTAACAGGAAGCTTGGCGGGGATTGCAGAATGGATCGGTGTAGATCCAACGATCGTTCGTGTGATTTATGTGATTCTTGCGATATTCTCAGCAGGATTCCCTGGCTTTTTACTTTATATTGCATTAGCTGTCTTACTTCCTTCTGGAAGACGCAATAATCAAGGCGGATATGGGCATCAAAACCCTTATAATCGTAATACTCGTAATCCAAATCCATATGCAAACGGACAAAAACCAAGAAAAAATGCTGAAAAAGTGGATGATGATGACTGGAGTGACTTCTAATGACATATTTTCAACGTTTAGTTGTTAACACGTTGACCTTTGTGTCACTCTCAGTGATGTTTCCTAATATGATTTTTGTAAGAAGCATTGGTATGGCAATCGTAGCCGCATTCGTACTTTCTGTTTTGAATATGCTCGTAAAACCAGTTCTGACGATTTTATCATTGCCATTTACACTGCTCACCTTTGGGTTATTCAGTTTTGTTGTAAATGCAGCGATGTTAAAAATGACCTCTTCTTTTGTAGGAGAAATGAACTTTGGTTTTTCAAGTTTTGGTGCAGCGATTTTAATGGCGGTAATCATGTCATTAGTCAATGCAATCGTTAGTGAACGCAACTTAGATAAATATAGTAGAAAAGGATAAAACTCAGACGACTTTCGTTTGGTTTTATCCTTTTTTATATAAATGGGTCATCCAAATCAACGATTCGGCACTCTTCGTGCTGATTGATGTAGCTATATAAAATATTGATAAAATCGACTTGGGCTTTTGAAAATCGTTTGAAGTGTGTCGGTTTTGATTTAGGCAGTATTTTTTGAGCTAGTTCTGCCGCAGTATATTTATGAAAAGTTTGTTTTGTATAAATCCGACTATTGATGACCAAACCTTGATAGATTAAATAATATTTTATTTTTGAATCATAAGGCAGCCAAAGCAGCTGCCAGTCTGTTTGGCTGGCAAGGATCAGCTTTTTATTTTGGTTGAAAAAGCGAGTAAGAAACTGCCATTCTTCATGCAGTTTTCCAGCGCGTTCAAATGAGAAATTTTCAGAAGCTAAAAGCATGTTTGTTTCCAGTCTCTTTTGTGGTTGTTCGCCGTTCAAAGTAAAGGCTTCAAATAGCTCTTTAATGATCACGTCTCTATCTAAAGTAATCGTAGACTGATCCGAAAAAGTTTGATGCCAGTAATTATTTTTATTTAATCCGTATAGTTCTTCTAAAATTTGTTTCACCTGATCAAGCTTTCTGTGGATAGAGAAAGGACCAAAGCAATTTTTTTCTGTTGGAGCAGGTAAGATATTGAGTTTGATTTCCTTATCGTCTATATTGATCTCAAAATATTTATATTTTTCGAATGTGTTCATCTGACGGTTATAAATGGGGCGATGGGTTTGGATCAGTTCGCATTCTAATAAGAGAGCATCAAGTTCAGTTGGAACATCGATCGTATAAAAACTTGTCAATTGTTGGATCATCCGCAATGTTTTTTTAGAATGCTGTTTATTTTTGATAAAGTAACTGCTGACTCGTTCGCGTAATTTTTTTGCTTTACCAACATAGATGATGTCTCCATGTTTATCCTGCATTAAATAAACACCAGGCGTAAGCGGCAATTCCTTTGCCTGATTCTTCAAAGTATCGTTCATACTGGCTCACATCCCATATTTTTTTGGCTGATGGATGGTATACAAGTTAAGTATACAAATTAATCGTTGATAGTCAATGAGTAGATCTAAGCTGCTTTATGGTCTAAAACAAATAGGGACAATCTTGTTAATGGCTAGTAACTTCCTGCTTGAAATGATAAAATGAAACGAGTAGAGAACAAGAAGGGATGACGAATATGGAAGAAGTTGTAAAAATTCATCAACTGGTAGAAAAGCTTTCTTTAGAAGTCGTTTATGGCGATGAAGAAAGTTTAAATAGAGAGATCACAACAGGAGATATTTCACGTCCTGGTTTAGAATTGACTGGTTATTTTAATTATTATCCCCATAATCGCTTACAGTTATTCGGCAGTAAAGAAATCACCTTTGCTGAGCGGATGATACCGGAAGAACGCTTAATGGTCATGCGTCGTTTATGTGAGAAAGATACACCGGCATTCATTATTTCCAGAGGATTAGAAGCTCCGGAGGAAATGGTGCAGGCAGCGAAAGAAAAAGGATTAGCTGTATTACGTTCACCGATCTCAACTTCACGATTATTAGGCGAGATTTCCAGCTATCTGGATGGGCGCTTGGCTGTGAGAAGCAGCATCCATGGTGTATTAGTCGATGTGTATGGTTTAGGTGTATTGATCCAAGGCGATAGCGGTATTGGTAAGAGCGAAACGGCCTTAGAATTGATTAAACGAGGTCATCGCTTGATCGCAGATGATCGGGTCGACGTTTATCAGCAGGATGAGCTGACAGTAATCGGTGAGCCGCCAAAAATACTGCAGCATCTGATCGAGATCCGCGGCATTGGGATCATTGATGTAATGAACTTATTCGGTGCCAGTGCTGTTCGTGGCTTTATGCAGGTTCAACTGGTCGTGTATCTTGAAGCGTGGGAGAAGGATAAAAAATATGATCGCTTAGGTTCAGATGATGCAATGATCGAGATTGCTAATGTAGATGTACCGCAGATTCGTATCCCTGTAAAAACAGGTCGAAATGTTGCGATCATCATTGAAGTAGCTGCGATGAATTTCCGTGCGAAAACAATGGGATATGATGCGACAAAAGCATTTGAAGAACGATTGACACGTTTGATTGAAGAAAATTCAGGAAACGTTTAACGGATAAAAATATTCGGATTTTAGAAATAGATTAGCTTCACAGGCCAGCTCTTCGGAAAAAAGATAAACTAAGTGTGTGTCAAAGAGCGTCACAAACTTATTTTCCTATTTTTCAGTCAGAGCTGACCAGCCTGTTCAGCTTTTATTTTAAGGAGGCAGCCAAATGTTAGGTCAGGTAAATCCAGTTGCATTCAATCTTTTTGGAATAGCAGTTTACTGGTATGCAATCATTATTGTATCAGGAATAGTACTAGCTGTTTGGCTAAGTAGTAGAGAAGCAGTTAGTGTCGGTTTAAAAGAAGATGATGTGATCGATTTTATGTTGTGGGGCTTACCGAGTGCAATTGTCGGTGCTCGTTTGTACTATGTTATTTTTCAATGGCAGGATTATATAGATAATCCAATAGAAATCATTTTGACTAGAAATGGTGGTTTAGCAATTTACGGTGGCTTGATCGGAGGAGGTCTGGCGTTATTCTTCTTTGCAAGACATCGGTTCATCTCAACATGGACATTTTTGGATATCGCAGCACCTAGTGTGATTTTAGCTCAGGCTATCGGACGTTGGGGAAATTTCATGAATCATGAAGCATATGGCCCAGCAACAACACGCAGCTTTTTGGAAGGACTGCATTTGCCTAAATTTATCATCGACAATATGAATATTGACGGCACCTATCATCAGCCGACATTCTTGTATGAGTCTGTTTGGAATGTTTTAGGTTTTATTGTTCTAGTTCTTTTGAGAAGAAAGAAAAATTTCTTGAAAGAAGGAGAAGTATTTTTAGGATACATCATCTGGTATTCATTCGGTCGCTTCTTTATTGAAGGGATGCGGACAGATAGTCTATATGCATTTGGCAGTATCAGAGTTTCCCAATTAGTGTCACTTGTGCTGTTTTTCGGTGCGATCGGTTTAATGATTTTCCGTCGTAAAAAAGGTGCGATCAAGTTTTATGACAGAGAAAAAGGAACGATAAAAAAAGCAGAATAGAACTGCCTATTATGGCTGTGCTATGGTAAAATATAGATTGGGTATGAAAGTAATAAAAGTAGTAAATTTAGTAAGTTATTATAAATAAAAGCTGATGAAATTTAGTTCGGCTTTTCTGTAAAGGAGATTTTCACCAATGAAACAAAAAGTTGCTGTCTTAGGTCCCGGTTCATGGGGAACAGCATTGGCACAAGTTTTAGCAGAGGATGGCCATGAGGTTCGCATTTGGGGCAATAATAAAGCACAAATTGATGAAATCAATAGGCATCATACCAATCAACACTATCTTCCAGATCTAGTGATCCCAGAATCTATTCAAGGAACGCTATCATTGGAAGAATGTATCGACAACGTAGATGCTGTTTTATTCGTGGTTCCAACTAAAGCAATTCGCTCTGTTGCACAGGAATTTACAGCTAAATGTAAAAATCAACCATTGATCATTCATGCTAGTAAAGGATTGGAGCAAGGCAGCCATAAACGAATTTCAGAGGTATTGATGGAAGAGATACCAGCTGAAAAGCGCCGTGGTGTTGTTGTTTTATCTGGACCAAGTCATGCAGAAGAAGTTGCTGTACACGATATCACGACAATTACTGCTGCATGTGAAGATTTAGAACAAGCTTGCTATGTTCAGCAATTATTCATGAACGACTATTTTAGAATTTATACAAATGATGATGTGATCGGTGTCGAAACAGGTGCTGCACTAAAGAATATCATTGCTTTAGGAGCGGGAGCGATCCATGGCTTAGGTTTTGGTGATAATGCAAAAGCTGCGATCATGACTCGTGGTTTGGCAGAAATCAGCCGTTTGGGTGTGGCGATGGGAGCGAACCCGTTGACGTTTATCGGCTTGAGCGGTGTAGGTGATTTGATCGTGACATGTACAAGTGTTCACTCTCGTAACTGGCGAGCAGGAAACCTACTTGGAAAAGGCCATAGTTTAGATGAAGTTCTTGAAAACATGGGCATGATCGTTGAAGGCGTTTCGACAACGAAAGCGGCTTATGAACTGTCACAACAATTAAATGTTGAAATGCCGATAACAGCGGCCATTTATAGTGTGCTTTATGAAGGTAAAGACGTGAAACAAGCAGCAAAAGAGATTATGTTGCGTGATGGTAAAACAGAAAATGAGTTTTCTGTATAAATAGGAGGAAAGATAAAATGAAAGTAAGAAAAGCGGTTATCCCGGCAGCTGGCCTGGGTACAAGGTTTTTACCAGCGACCAAAGCTATGGCAAAAGAGATGCTGCCAATCGTTGATAAACCAACGATTCAATTTATTGTGGAAGAAGCATTGGCTTCTGGTATCGAAGATATCTTGATCGTTACAGGCAAGGCAAAACGTCCAATCGAGGACCACTTTGATGCAAACTTTGAATTAGAGAGTAATCTTCGTGAGAAAAATAAAACAGAATTATTAAAATTAGTAGAAGAAACGACGGATGTCAATCTTCATTTTATTCGTCAATCTCATCCAAAAGGATTAGGTCATGCCGTATTACAGGCAAAGGCTTTTGTTGGAAATGAACCATTTGTTGTCATGTTGGGCGATGATATTATGGAAGATAAGATTCCTCTATCTAAGCAATTGATGAACGATTATGATTCGACTCATGCATCAACGATAGCAGTGATGAAAGTGCCTCATGAAGAAACATCAAAATATGGCATTATCAATCCGGAAGCAGAAGTTTCAAGTGGTTTATATAACGTTAACAGCTTCGTTGAAAAACCAACGCCAGAAGAAGCGCCGAGTGATTTAGCGATTATTGGACGTTACTTACTAACACCAGAGATTTTCCATGTTCTTGAAACGCAAGAACCTGGCGCAGGTGGAGAAATTCAACTAACAGATGCAATCGATACGTTAAATAAAACACAGCGTGTATTCGCACGTGAATTCACAGGAAAACGTTATGATGTGGGAGATAAATTTGGTTTTATGAAAACTAGTATCGAGTATGGTCTAGTTCACCCAGAAGTGAAGGATAATCTTCGTAATTATATTATTGAGCTAGGTGAAGAGCTTTCGAAAGAACAAGCATCAAAAAAGAAATAGAGTAAATTAATATTATGATGAAAGACAGGACAATTGTTCTGTCTTTTTTATTATTTTACGAAAAATCACAAAGGAAGATAGAGAGTTTTAGGTTAAATTGTTATAATTGAAGAAGTAAAGCAACTGAATAATTTGAGAAAAATGCTAGTTGATGTTATTCTAAAAGTGTATAACAATTGCAGAGAGGAGCAGAAATATGACAGGTGGAGAGGTAGCAGCAGTTATCGCAGCAGTAGCATTTGCTGTATTAGTGGTCTTTATTATTTTAGTACTGATAAAAATCGGAAAAACTGTAGAAAAGGTTTCAACAACAGTTGATGAAGCGAATAAAACAATCGAAATCGTGACGAAAGATGTGGATATTTTATCTAGGCAAGTAGAGGGGCTTTTAGTAAAAAGTAATGAGCTGATCGAAGATGTCAACAAGAAAGTTGCAACGATCGATCCATTATTTGCAGCAGTGGCAGAATTGAGTGAAAGTGTATCTGATTTGAATTACTCTAGTAGAAATTTACTGGGGAAAGTAGGCTCCGTAGGTAAAACAACGGCGAAAGCTGGCGTAGTAAGTAAAGTAGGCGGAGCGGCATTCAAAGCATTTCGCCCGAAAAAGAAAACAAAAATTGAACCAACAAAATAAAAAAATAATGGAGGAATAACTATGGCAAAAAAAGGTGGATTTTTCTTAGGAGCAATCATCGGTGGAACTGCAGCAGCAGTCGCAGCACTATTACTAGCACCAAAATCTGGTAAAGAATTACGTGAGGACTTGGCAAATCAAGCAGATGATTTAAAAGACAAAGCAACAGACTACACAGACTATGCCGCTCAAAAAGGGGCTGAGCTTTCTTCGATTGCGAAAGAAAAAGCAAGTGCTTTAGGAGAACAAGCAGGTGATCTAGCTGGCAATGTCAAAGATAAAACAAAAGATTCTTTCGATAAAGCACAAGGAGTATCAGATAACGTTTTAGAATCATTCAAAAAACAAACTGGAGAGCTATCTGATCGTTTTAAAAAGACAGCAAAAGATGTGAATGATTCAGTGGATGAATTAGGTGATATCGCTGAAGATGCTTCAGATGATATTTTTATCGATGTGAAAGAATCAGCGAAAAAAGCAAAAGAAACAGTGTCAGAAGGTGTATCTGAAGCGAAAGAAGTCACAAAAGATGTTCCTGAAAAAGTAGAGGAAGCAAAACAAGATACGAAAAAAATTGCAAAAGAAACGGCTGACAATATTAAATCATAATAAAAAAGCCGAGACTCCTTAAAGAGTTTCGGCTTTTTTTCGTATTAATCGATGATTTGTAGTTCTTTTGTTGTTTTTGTGAAGGCTTCACAACCTGTTTTAGTCACATGAAGACAATCTTCGATCCGTACACCGACTTTGCCTGGGATGTAAATACCAGGTTCAATAGAAAAACACATGCCTTCTTCAATTACTAAATCATTCCCTGTAACTAGAGAAGGGTATTCATGAACGGTTGTTCCAATTCCATGTCCTAGTCGATGATTAAAATATTCTCCATAACCGTAACCACTGATCACGCCCCGAGCGACATCGTCTAATTCACCAGCTGTCACACCAGGTTTTACAGCATCCATAGCTTTTAACTGGGCTTCTAAAACAATGGAATAAATTTCCTTTTGGAAATCTGTTGGTTCCTTGTAAGCGACGGTTCTGGTTACATCACTACAATAGCCATTATAAACAACACCTAGATCAAACAAAACAAGATCCTGTTTTGCAACAGCTGTATTTCCAGGGTTTCCATGTGGGCTTGCAGCATTTTTTCCAGTTAAGACTAACGTATCAAAACTCATAGAACGGATACCCTGACGTTTTAATTGATATTCAATTTCAGCAAGGATCTCCTGTTCTTTAGCACCTTCGGTAATTGCTTTGAATCCAATTTCTAATGCCACATCGGCCCAATTTCCAGCTTCCATAAGTTTGTTCACTTCAGCAGGTGTTTTTAAAAGCTGTAGTTTTTCGATGACGGGAGTGACGCTGATTGAAAAATCACTTGAAGGAAATGCTTGGTTTAAACGTTCAAAACGAGAAACACTCAACGCTTCTTTTTCTGTTGCTATTTTAAGTGGATTGCCATTTTTCTTGATCAGCTGAGTGATTTTTTCCCATGGATCCTCGCTATCTAGGTAGCCATAGACTGGTTCACTCCAAGAACTATTTTCAGCATCCTCAACTTCTAATGCTGGGGTGAATAAGAATGATCCGCTATTCAATGAAATAAATAAAGCTAAAACTCTTTCGTGAGGGTCACTGTGATAGCCGGAAAAATATGCAATGTGGCCAGGATCACTGATATAGGTCAGATCGATCTGTTCTTTTTCCATCCATTTTTTTAAGTCATTGATTTTTTCTTGATTCATAACTCTCCTTCTTTCTACAAAACTGATAATAAGAAAATTGTATCTTTATCATACCACGAAAACACGTAAAGCGCTTTTTGAAATATATAGTAAATTTTCATGAAAATGAGATTAAAACGGTTGCAAAAACAAAAAAAGTCTGCTATTCTTAGTGAGAAATGTAAACAGCGTTTTCAGAAAATAGAAAAATTATAATTATTTAGGAGAATAATCATGGAAAAACAAACAATTACGATTTATGATGTTGCTCGTGAAGCAAATGTATCTATGGCAACCGTATCGCGTGTAGTGAATGGTAATCCGAATGTGAAACCAGCTACTCGGAAAAAAGTCTTGGAAGTTATCGACCGTTTAGACTATCGTCCTAATGCAGTTGCTCGTGGTTTAGCAAGTAAAAAGACGACAACTGTTGGCGTTATTATTCCAGATGTGAGTAATATCTTTTTTGCTTCGTTAGCACGAGGAATCGATGACGTAGCGACGATGTACAAGTACAACATTATTTTAGCAAATTCTGACGGCAACGATCAAAAAGAAGTCAATGTATTGAATAATCTTTTAGCGAAACAAGTCGACGGAATCATTTTTATGGGACATCATATCACAGATGAGATCCGTGGAGAATTTTCACGTTCTAAAACACCAGTTGTTTTGGCAGGTTCGATCGATCCTGATGAGCAAGTTGGTAGTGTGAATATCGATTATACAGAAGCGACCAAAGATGCGACAACGATGTTGGCAAAAAATGGCAACAAAAAAATCGCATTTGTCAGTGGTGCACTGATCGATCCAATCAACGGACAAAACCGTATGAAAGGATACAAACAAGCTTTAGCAGATAATGGGTTAACGTATAGTGAAGGGCTTATTTTTGAATCTGAATATAAATTTAAAGATGGAATCGCCTTAGCTGAGCGCGTTCGCAATAGCGGCGCAACTGCTGCTTATGTGACAGATGATGAATTAGCGATCGGTTTATTAGATGGTATGATCGATGCTGGGATCAAAGTACCAGAAGATTTTGAAATCATCACAAGCAATAATTCACTACTGACAGAAGTATCTCGTCCGCGTCTTTCAAGCGTGACACAGCCTTTATATGATATCGGTGCGGTTTCTATGCGTCTATTGACAAAATTGATGAATAAAGAAGAAATCGAAGATAAAACTGTTATCTTACCTTACGGTATGGATCAAAAAGGATCGACTAAATAATAGAATTTATCTGATAAAAATACCGCCAACTGAGCAATCAGTTGGCGGTATTTTTTAATTATTATCCTTTTTGTCATCCTCTTTTTTATCGTCTTCTTTTTTCTCGGAAGAAGAAGGCGTTGTGTTATTCGAGTTTGAAGATGATGGTGTTGTTGTTCTAGAATTATTAGAACCTGATGTAGCATAACGTCCCCAATAAGCACTATAATTAGCATCTGAGCCACCATAACCAAATTTATATTGGCTTTTTGGTGCGCCATCTTTGGCATAAAGAGAGACTGTATTTGGTCCAGGAGCAGTATAAGTACCACCATTATAAGTGAATGTTCCAGGTTTTTCACCAGTAAAACTAGAGACCGTCGATTTAATGACATCGTCTGAAAGGGTGAATTTTTGCCCTACTCCGAATAAATCTGGCCTAACAGAATAAACAGCATTGATTAGGTTAGCAAGATAATTACTATTTTGATCCCCGCTATTTGGGCTCATTGCTGTAGGAATATCATAGCCTGTCCAAGAACCTAGTGTGATCGTTGGCGTAGAAACGACTAGCCAAGCATCTTTGTAAAGATCAGTGGTTCCTGTTTTACCGATCCAGTCAACATTTGCTAAATCAGGATTCAGTCCGGAAACAACAGGTTTAAATGGTGTAGTGATTTTTGAATCAAGGACAGAGCGCATCATGTCATTCATGATGGATGCCGTTGCTGGAGAATAGACCTGAACAGGTTCATTCTTATGTTCATAAATAACTTTACCGTTATTGTCAGTGATTTTTTCGATCATATAGCCTTTTTGGTATTGCCCTTTGTTTGCTAAGGTTTGGAATCCATTTGTTTGAGTAAGTACGGTTGCTTCAACAGCTCCTAATGGTGCAGACTCATAAGCCCAAGCTTCAGATGCAGGATAATTCATCTTGCTTAGGTAATGATTATAAGCAAAATTGTCATCACCCATTTGCTGCTTCATTGCTTCATTTAAGTGATACACTGGAATATTGTATGACCATTCCAATGAATAACGAACGGTATCGAAAGTGTTTGTGCCGGAATTGGTGGCATTTGTTAATTCACCACCACCTCTGTAAGAAGTGGGATAGTTAGCTAAACGGCTCTCAGAACCGATCATGCCCTGGTCGATTGCCGGACCGTAAACTGAAATCGGCTTGATGGTCGAACCAACTTGTCGAACAGTGTCCAACGCATGATTACTTTGACTAACATTATAATCACGACCAGCAACAAAGCCGATGATCTTACCAGTTTGGTTATCCATCAGTACATTTCCTGTCTCAACAAGACCAGCGCCGTAACCGTCGTCAAGCATATATCCATAGGCAGCAACAGCGTTTTGCATCGTATCATAAACCGTTTGATCAATCGTCGATTGAATCGTGTAGCCGCGATTTTGGATTTCTCTGCGTGCTTGTTCTTCATATTGAGAAAGACCTATTTCATCTAAGTCTTCTTTTTTGACACCCGCTTTTTCGATATTGATGTCCATGATCGCTTCAACGGCTTTGTCTAGAACGGCGTAATACAGGTAGCCTTCTGTATTTTGATTCGCTGCTTGTTGTGGCTGGAAGTCTTGTTTCAGGTCATAATTTTTAGCTGCTTCGTATTCTTCTTTAGTGATCGCTTTTTCTCGATACATGCTGAACAATACAAAATCTTTTCGTTTCATACCATAAGAAAGATTTTCATCATCTTTAAGCTCACCTGTGTTTGTGTAAGGTGTGTAGATGATCGGGCTTTGCGGAAGACCTGCAATAAAGGCCGCTTGGGCTAACGTGAGATCATTTGCACTTTTTCCGAAAAGCCCCTTCGCTGCTTCTTCGACACCTGCGATGTTTTCACCTTTATTATTACGCCCAAAAGGAGAAACGTTCAAATAAGTTGTGACGATTTCATCTTTTGAAAAATAGTTTTCAATACGATAAGCCAACAGGATTTCATTTGCTTTTCGTTTGAAAGTCGTTTCGTCAGTTAAAATCTGCTGTTTGACTAACTGCTGTGTCAAAGTAGAACCGCCGGAAGAACCGCCGATACCTGTGGCATCAGAAGCAAGGGCACGAATCACAGCTTTCGGTACGACTCCTTTGTGTTCTTCAAAATATTCATCCTCAGTAGAGATGATCGCTTTTTTCAATAGAGGAGAAATATGCTCGCTGTCAACTCTTGTTCGAACCAAATCAGATTTGATCATGGCAATGTTTGTGCCGTCAGCATAGGTCATCTTAGAGACTTCAGTGATATCACTGATATCTGTTTGAAGCTCTTCTTTGGTTGGTGGTTCAGTGTCTTCTACAAGAAAGGCAAAATAGCCCATACCGATCCCTAAACCTAATGCACCGCCTAATAACAGCATGACAACTAAAAAGACAAACAAGGACTGCAAAACACGAATAACCACGTTAAAGCCCATGATGATCTTTTTCTTTTCAGGTATTTTATAAGAATGTCGTTCCGTTTGATTGGAATTATTCTGATTATCCAAAAGCTTCACCTCAATAAAATGTTACATTCCGTGATATTATAGCAAAAAAATTCTATAATGAACAGTTGTTCAAATGTTTCTATCGATTTAAACATAAAAACTTAAGAGTAGACATCGTAAAATTTTTACACATAGTTCAAAAAAAGAATAAAATGGACGAGTAGTATTCGTCCATTTTGGCATCAAGATTGTGTATTCTCACCGACACGGAACAAAACGATTTTTTTGATCAAGTCCATTGGTAAAGGGGAATCTAAAGGAAACTGGATTGCTCCTTTACTTGTCTTATACGCTGATAATTCTTCTTTAAATGCTGTAATTGCAGAAGGAGCAGGGTAGAAACCAATGTGGTTTTTAGCATTAGCAAAGTGAACTAAATTTCCATCTAAATAGAAGGTAGGCATACCGTAAGCTATTTTTTCTGTTGCTTGGGGAACTAGCTCCTTGATTTGATTGTATAATTGTTGTAGCATTTCTTGACGTTCTGGTGGACATTCAGAGATATAGGTTTCAATGATGGTCATCGTAATTTCCTACTTTCTAATTTGTTTCTTTTAGTATATCACGTAATAATCAGTTATCGTTTGTTTTTAGTTGTAAAAGCTTTACACATTTATGTTACACTAGCAATAACGATCAAATGAAATAAAAGGGTGAGAGCATGGCAAAATCGGTCACTGAAAAATTGAAATTAATGGTATATCCAATAAAAGCAATCGTCGATCGGCCCAATGAAAGTTATCTGAGTGAATTAAAGGATGCACAATTAGGTTTTCCTACTAAGCCTGTAGATCTTTTGTTTGTTTTTGTGAAGACGATGGATGAGTTTAAAAAAATTGTACACGTAACGATAGAAAAAGAATTGCTGAATAAAGATGGCGTCCTTTTTGTTGCCTATCCAAAAAAAGGAAATAAAATGTATCCAACATTTGTTCATCGGGATGAAATTTTTCCAGCTTTAGATGTAGACGATAGTGACGGGTATGTAGGGAAAAGCACATTGAAATTTAATCGGATGGTCAGCTTAGATGAAGTGTTTACAGTAACTGGTTTGAAAAATACTGAGAGAAAAGCACCTAATAAAAAGGCTACTAGTGCGAGGGTGGAAGATTATGTTAAGTTTATCCCTCAAGTAGAAAAACTTCTAGAAAAACATTCAAAAGCAAAAGTACTATTTGATAATTTGACGCCAGGATACAAAAGAGATTGGGCAAGATATATTTTTAGTGCAAAACAGCAAACGACACAGGATAAGAGAAAAGCAGAGATGATTGATATTTTAGAAAAAGGGTTTAAATCAAAAGAATTATATCGTCAATCTTTGTCAAAATAAAAAGTGGAGAGCGTTTATGGAGCAAATAGAAGAATATATTGAAGAGATAGAGGAGAAATGGCAAGCAGCATATAAAGAGTTGGCTCAAACTATTGCTGAAAATATACCAGAGGGGTTTGTCTTACAGATGCAGTATGGTATGCCGACTTATGTGGTGCCGCTAAGTGTTTTTCCTGAAGGATATTTGAATCGTAAAGATGAACCATTGCCTTTCATCAGTCTTGGAGCACAGAAAAAGCACCTCGCTCTTTATCATATGGGAATCATGGGGAATAAAGAATTGCTGCAATGGTTTCAAGAAGAGTATAAAAAAGTTGTTCCTACTAAACTGAATATGGGAAAAAGTTGTATTCGATTTACAAACACGAAGACGATTCCTTATGCGTTGATTGGAGAATTGGTGAGTAAAATCTCAATGGACGAATGGATTGCCAGTTATAACCTATACAAAGCAAAAAAGGACAGAGATTAAGAAGCAAAAAGATTGTCTTTTCTAAGTGATTCACGTACTCTTTTAGAGGATGGTCTTACTGTGAAAGAGATGAGCTGATGTAGGGCAGTACAAGACATTTGTAAGAAAGTGTTGATCATTTGCTGAGAATCACAGCGAAAGAAATTGAGTTGATCATTTATGTTATCCAACTGCACAAGCCAGCCTTTCGGAAAAAAGATAAAAAGAAATTGTGGTAAAGAGCACCACCTTTTCTTTTTCCTATTTTTCTGTCAAGGCTAAGCGGCTTGTTCCGCTTTTATCGTTATCCAGCTGCACAAATCAATCCTTAGGAAAATAGATAAATTGTCAGTGAAACAAAAAGTGTTTTAAAGTCAATTTCCTAATTTTCTACAGGATTAAGCGATTTGTTCCGCTTTTATTTTAAGGAGGATTTTTATGTTATTAGGTTCGCATGTGAGTATGAGTGGTAAAAAAATGTTATTAGGAGCTGCTGAGGAAGCGGCTAGTTATGATGCTACAACCTTTATGATCTATACAGGTGCGCCTCAAAATACGCGCCGTAAACCGATCGAAGAGATGAATATTGAGACCGGTCAAAAATTTATGGCTGAGCATCATTTGAGCAATATCGTTGTTCATGCACCATATATCATTAATTTAGGTAATACGATCAAAGTAGAGAATTTTGGTTTTGCGACGGAGTTTTTACGTCAGGAAATTGAACGAGCACAAGCTTTAGGTGCCACACAAATTACTTTGCATCCGGGAGCTCATGTTGGAGCTGGTGTCGATGCTGGTCTAAAGCAAATCATCAAAGGCTTGAATGAAGTGCTTTGGAAAGAGCAAATTCCGCAGATCGCATTAGAAACAATGGCTGGTAAAGGGACTGAGCTAGGACGGACGTTTGAAGAATTAGCGACGATCATCGAAGGCGTTACATTAAATGAAAAATTATCGGTAACGATGGATACATGCCATATCAATGATGCTGGTTATAATGTAAAAGAAGATTTTGATGGTGTCTTGGAAGAATTTGACAAGATCATCGGATTAGACCGCTTGAAAGTCGTTCATGTGAATGATTCTAAAAATCCGATGGGTTCCCATAAAGATCGTCATGCAAATATCGGTTTTGGAACGATCGGGTTTGATGCATTGAACAAAGTCGTTCATCATGAAACATTGACAGAACTACCGAAAATTTTAGAAACGCCTTATGTTGGTGCAGATAAAAAAACAAGCAAAGCACCTTACGGTTATGAGATTGCTATGTTAAAATCGCAAACATTCGATCCAGATTTATTAGAGAAAATAGAAGCACAAAAATAAAAATGCTGCAGGCTTTTTATCTGCAACAAATATGAGAAAAGGCTATTCATAAATTTCTTGTGAATAATATAGTAAAATAGCTTTTCTTTTCACCTGCTTTCTAGTAAAATGATTTCTTGAGAGCAATTTCATTAAAAAGAGGATAAAGTCCTCAATAAAATTAGAGATAATGAGTCTAACAAGAGCATTGACTGCGTAAATGGTTTAAAGTGCAGAAACTTTTGTTTGACTTTTCTATGAGAAAGGAGAGATTTATATGTCAACAGGTTTAGTAGTGTTAATCGCGATTATCGCTTTATTAGCAGGTGCAGCAGGCGGATTTTTCCTTGCGCGCAAATATATGCAAGATTATTTCAAAAAGAATCCTCCCGTTAATGAGGATATGTTACGAATGATGATGATGTCAATGGGACAAAAACCTTCTGAGAAGAAGATACGTCAAATGATGCAGCAAATGAAGAACCAGGGAGACAAATAGGTTCTTTTGAAGCTATTCAGATTTCAAGAGCACAACGGGCTGATTTTTTAGCCCGTTTTTTTGCACTTATTTTTAGTAAATGAAAGGAGTTGTATAGATAATGGGAAAACAACAGAGAAATGATGTGAGTGGTAAGTAGCAAGTTTAGAAGAGGAGAATGTACATGTCTATATTTAAAAAATTAGGTTGGTTTTTTAGGCAGGAAAAGAAAAGTTATGTTATTGGGGTTTTTTCATTGATCATGGTTGCCCTTGTACAGCTAGTTCCGCCGAAAGTCATTGGGATCGTTGTTGATGAAATCGCTGCTAAAAATATAGCGATTCAGTCGATTTTGTTTTGGGTAGGTATATTATTGGCAGCGGCTTTAGCACAATATATTTTTCGTTATATTTGGCGTTTGCATATTTGGGGAAGCGCTGCCCGACTTGAAAAAAATTTAAGACGGCAATTATTTCATCATTTTACAAAAATGGATGCTGTTTTTTATCAAAATTATCGTACAGGGGACTTGATGGCGCATGCAACGAATGATTTGAATGCAATTCAAAATGTTGCGGGTGCTGGTATTTTAACTTTTGCGGATTCATTGATCACAGGAGGAGCCACGATCATTGCGATGATTTTGTTTGTTGATTGGCGGTTGACGCTGATTGCTTTGATTCCATTGCCATTATTAGCAGTGACTTCGAGAATTCTAGGATCTAAGCTGCACGATGCATTCCGTGATTCACAAGCCGCTTTTTCGACAATCAACGATAAAACACAGGAAAGCATCACCGGAATGAAAGTTATCAAAACGTTTGGTCAAGAAAAGGAAGACATTGCTGATTTTACTGAAAAAATCGATGATGCGATCATCAAAAACAAACGGGTAAATTTTTTAGATGCATTATTTGATCCGTTCATCACACTGATTATTGGTATTTCGTATGTGCTGACGATCATCATTGGCGGACGCTTTATCATGGATGGTACAATTACGATCGGTCAATTGATTTCTTTTATTAGCTATATCGGTATGCTGATTTGGCCAATGTTTGCGATCGGACGCTTGTTCAATGTATTGGAGCGTGGAAATGCAAGTTATGATCGTGTCAATGAATTGCTTCATGCCAAATCCCATATTGTCGAGCGAAAAGATGCGATTCAGACACCGGCTAAAGGAGAATTGTCGATCGAAGTTGCGGAATTTAAGTATCCAAAGGATAAAGAGACAACGTTAGAGCAAATCAAATTTGTCTTAAATGAAGGGGAAACTTTAGGGATCGTTGGGAAAACAGGAGCAGGTAAGACAACGATCTTAAAATTATTGATGAGAGAATATGATAATTACCAAGGCCATGTGTCCTTTGGCGGACACAACATCAAAGATTATTCATTGGATGCTTTGATGCATTCCATTGGTTATGTGCCGCAAGATCATTTTCTATTTTCAATGACGATTCGGGAAAATATTCGTTTTGCTAACCCTGATTTTACTGAAGAGCAAGTAGAGTCAGCAGCAGAAATGGCGTTTATCAATAATGAGATCAAAGCGTTTCCAAAAGGATATGATACCTTAGTTGGGGAACGTGGTGTGTCATTATCTGGTGGACAAAAACAACGGATCTCGATTGCTAGAGCATTGATCGTCGATCCTGAATTACTGATTCTTGATGATGCTTTATCTGCTGTGGACGCAAAAACAGAAGAAGCGATTTTGTCTAATTTAAAAGAAGCACGTAAAGAAAAAACAACGATCATTGCAGCTCACCGATTAAGTAGTGTGATGCATGCGAAGGAAATCATCGTCTTAGATGAAGGAAAGATCATTGAACGGGGAACGCATCAAGAGCTATTACATTTAGCAGGCTGGTACAAACGGATGTGGGACAAACAGCAACTGGAAGCTAAAATCGAAGGGAGTGACGTCTAATGGAAGAAAAATATGAATCAGAATGGACAAAATCGATACCGCTAAAAGAACAAGTGACGATCGTAAAACGGCTGCTTAAATTTGCTAAGCCTTTTCGCCGAACCTTTTTATCAGCTATTTTCTTTGCACTGGTTCTTGCTGTCATCAATATTATTTTGCCCAGAATCATTCAATTGTTCATGGATGATTATTTAACACCCAAAACAGCGACGAATCAAGTGATTTTCTTTTTTGCCGGACTGTATTTATTTGGGATCATCGTGAAAAGTATTATTTGGTTTTTCCAATGGTTTTTATATTCGATGGCGTCCTTAAAAACCTATCAATATATTCGAGTGAAGTTGTTTGAAAAGCTTCAGACTCTGGGGATGCGCTACTTTGACCAAACACCGGCGGGTTCGATCGTTTCCCGTGTGACAAATGACACAGAAACATTGTTTGAATTTTGGTATGTCTTTTTGATGGTCTTGACGGGCATTTTTGCAGTTGTTTCGTCGTTTATCGCAATGTTTCAGATCAATGGAAAAATTGCTTTATATAATTTGATCTTTTTACCGATTTTATTGATCGTTATTTGGTATTATCAAAAATTTAGTTCTAGGATTTACCGAAGCATGCGGGAAAAATTGAGTCAACTGAATACAAAATTAAACGAATATATTTCAGGAATGCAGATCATTCAGCAGTTTAGACAAGAAACACGTTTGGAAAAAGAGTTTGAAGAAACAAATGATGAATACTTACGAACTCGTTTTTCGATGATTCGCACGAATTCATTGTTACTAGGACCGATCATCAATTTTCTGTATACGCTGGCAATTGCTTTGTCTTTGACCTTATTTGGGTATGATGCGCTGCATTCACCAGTAGAAGTTGGGATGATTTATGCTTTTGTGACTTATGTTCAGGCATTCTTTAATCCGATGACGCAAATGATGGATTTTTTGAGTGTTTTTACAGATGGTATGGTGGCGGGAAGTCGGATCCTTAAAATCTTTGATAATCAGGAAGTTACACCGCAGCAAGACCCAAGTGCTGATGCCATGATCACAGAGGGCAAGATCGAGTTTCGAAACGTTAGTTTTTCTTATGATGGGAAAAATAATGTATTGGATCATATCAGTTTTATTGCCTACCCAGGAGAGACCGTGGCTTTGATCGGACATACTGGTAGTGGGAAAAGCTCTATCATCAATGTATTGATGCGCTTTTATGAATTTTACGAAGGCGAAATCTTGATCGATGATCGGGATATTCGTGAGTATCCATTGCCTGAATTGCGTAAAAAATTGGGCTTGGTTTTACAGGATGCGTTTATGTTTTACGGAGATATCGCTGGGAATATTCGGATGCTGAATCCTGATATTACAGATGAACAAATAAAGGCTGCCGCAACATTTGTTCAAGCTGATAAATTTATTGAGACGTTGCCTGGGAAATATCATGCGAAAGTGATTGAACGTGGTGCAAGTTATTCTAGTGGCCAACGTCAATTGATTTCATTTGCGCGAACGATGGTCACAGATCCGAAAATTCTTGTACTGGATGAAGCAACGGCGAATATCGATACAGAAACTGAAGGTTTGATCCAAGAAGGATTGGCTAATATGAGACAAGGAAGAACGACGATCGCGATTGCTCACCGTTTGTCGACGATTCGGGATGCTGATCTCATTTTGGTCTTAGATAAAGGTCGAATTGTAGAACGTGGGAATCATACGCAGTTACTAGAAAAGAATGGATTGTATGCAGATATGTATCAACTGCAAAATGGTGAGGGATAATAAGGAAACGGTCAAGATATCTCGATTTTGACCGTTTCTTTTTTATTGTTCAATCTAGTGTTTAAAGACAGAATGAAGCATGATATAATAGACAACGTTGATGCTAATGAAAGAAAAGCAATGTCTGGCTAGAAAAAATAGGCCCGGGCAGAAAGATAGACAATCGTCTATCTAAGTAGTAAAGTAAATGTACTTGAAAATTCGGAGGTTGAAAGACTTATGTATGATGTGATCGTAATTGGCGCAGGTCCTGCGGGGATGACTGCTGCTTTATATGCGTCTCGTTCTAATCTTTCTGTATTGATGATTGAACGTGGAGCACCAGGTGGACAAATGAATAATACGGCAGAGGTAGAAAACTATCCAGGCTTTGATTCTATTATGGGTCCAGAACTAGCCTATAAAATGTATGAGAATGTAGAAAAATTCGGTACAGAAAATGCTTATGGAATCGTGATGGATATCAAAGATCAGGGAACTTATAAAGAAGTGATCTGTGATGATAAAACCTACCAAGCAAAAACAGTCATTATTGCGACGGGCTGTGAGCACCGTAAATTAGGCGTAAAAGGCGAAGAAGAATTTGCTGGGCGCGGTGTTTCGTACTGTGCTGTCTGTGATGGTGCTTTTTTCCGCAATAAAAAATTATTGGTGATCGGCGGCGGAGATTCAGCTGTAGAAGAAGCAATTTATTTAACACAGTTTGCTTCAGAAGTGGTCATTGTTCATCGTCGTGACGAGCTACGTGCTCAAAAAATCATTCAAGACCGCGCATTTGCCAACGAAAAAATTTCATTTGAGTGGAATACCGTTTTAGAAGAAATTACCGGCAATGATATGGTCGTAACTGGCGGACAATTGAGAAATGTCGTTACTGATGAAGTAAAATCGATCGACGCGGACGGTGTGTTCATTTATGTTGGACTTGACCCATTGACTGAACCATTCAAAAAAGCTGGTCTTACGAATGCGGAAGGCTGGATAGAAACAGATCAAGATATGAAGACAAGTATGCCGGGGGTTTACGCAATCGGAGATGTTCGTGAGAAAACATTACGTCAAATCACCACTGCTGTTGGTGAAGGCGGAATCGCAGGACAACAAGTATACAAATATATTGAAGATATGGCAGAAGTTGAGGAAGTAAAATAAGTCGCTGATTCAGCTTTACTGTTGCTTCAACGAGGACCTGAGTCAAAAGTTTGATTTTGACTTAGGTCTATTTTTGTCAAGGATAAAAAATGTTAAGGCTTCCTGCTGATGGAAATGGAATCTATTGAACACAGTAAATATTTTTTTGAGTGAGCCGCTCTCTAGGCTGTAAATGAATAAAAATATCTAACAATACGCTATTTATGATTGAAATAATTTTGAACCTTCGTTAGTATGTAGATAGTAAGTTGTAAAGAGGAGGAATGGGATAACGTGGCAACGATCAGAGAAGTCGCAAAAGAAGCGGATGTTTCTTTAGGCACAGTTTCTAGGTATTTAAATGGACACCAGCTAAAAAAGACGAATATGGATAATATTCGTGCGGCAATCGAAAAGCTTGGTTATGAAGAAAATATTATTGCCAAAGGACTTAAAAATAATAAGAGCCTTTCTATTGGTGTGGTCATCAATACGCTGACAGATGTATTTGCAACGTCGATCGTTACCTATCTGGAATCTTATTTAGAAGAAAATAATTATAGTCTGATTCTTTGTGACTACCAAAATGATCTACAGAAGTTAGAGAAAAAATTAGAATTTTTACGTTCCCGTTCGGTTGATGGTGTGGTCATTTTTCATTTGGAAGAAAAGCTAGCTGTATTGGACAAATTTAAAAATGAAGGAACGCCGATCATCGCGGTAGATGCACCGATCGCTGATTTTCAAACAGACACAGTTTTGGTGGATAATTATCATGCTTCGTACACTGTAGTTGAGAAATTGGCTAAGTTAGGTCACAAGAAAATTGGTATCATAGCAGGAAGCCAAGATCGTTTTATTGGTAGAGAACGTTTGAATGGTTATGTAGATGCAATGAAAAAATTGGAATTATATGATTCTTCACTTGTCAAAATCGGTGATTATAAAAAAGAATCTGGTTATGTAAAAGCTGGAGAATTATTGGCTGAAGGTGAGATCACTGCTTTATACAGCACGAATTACTATATGACGCTTGGAGCTGTACAAGCAATTTATGAGCAGCAATTGATTATTCCAGAAGATGTTTCTGTTGTGGGATTTGATCATTTTGAACTGAGTGACATTTTACAGCCAAAATTAACAGTAATTGAGCAACCTGTTCAACAAATCGGTGAAATGATCGGCGCCTTACTTATTGAAAAAATAAAAGATTCTGATAGTACTCAAAATGCAGTTATAGAGCTTCCTACAAGCCTTCTTTGGCGTGATTCAACAAAAAAAATAAAAAAAGGACTTGAAAATTAAGCGTTTGCATATTATAATTACATCGTAAAATTGAAACGGTTCAAAAATGATGGGGAGGAAATTTTATGAAAGTATTATTAGCATGCGGCGGCGGGATGAGTTCTTCGATCTTAGCAGAAAATTTAGTGGCAGAAGCCAAGAAAAATGGTGATGAGGATTTTTACATGGAGGCAACAGGAACAGAAGCAGTTGGACTTAAAATGCAGCAGGAAGACTGGGATGCGCTGCTTTTAGCACCTCAAGTCAGTTTCAGAAAAGCTCACCTACAAAAGGAAGCAGACGCGAAAGGAATTCCATTGATCCCAATTGAAGGTGTTCTATATACACCAATGGGGATTCCAGATTTATATCGTTTAGTAAAAGAATCTGTAGGAAAATAAAAGAAGCAAGATCTTTTATTTTCCTACACTAAAATTGAAACGGTTCAAAAAAAGAAGGGAGAACAAAATGAATACAAAAGCAAGTAAGTTCAACTTTAACAAAGTTGTTGAAGTGATGGGGAATATTGCAAATAATCGGTATTTAACAGCAGTCAGAAATGGGATGAGCGTAATCATTCCTGTTACGATCATCGGATCAGTGTTTATCATTATGCTGAATTTACCGATCGATGCTTGGAAAGAGTTTATTGCCCCATTTGCAGAGCAGCTAAAGATCCCAATGGTCTTTACGATGGATTTCATGTCTGTCTATGTGTGTATCGGGATTGCATCTAGTTTGTGTGCAGATTACAAGCTGGACAAAGTTTCTACTAGTGTTTTAGCTGTTTTAGCCTTTTTGATTGCGGCGATCACACCGGGCACGATCGATGCTGACGTAGCTGAAAAAGCTGGTTTGACGATCAGCGGAACGGTATTGCCGATGGGAAATTTTGGCGCAGGGGGATTATTTACAGCAATTATTATTTCGATATTTACCGTAGAGGTCGTACGTTTTTGCGTGAAAAGAAACATGGTCATCAAAATGCCTCATGGTGTACCCACATCTGTGATCAACTCTTTTGCAGCGTTGATTCCAGGTGCGATCGTGATCGTCACTGCTTGGGTGATCAAAGTCGGCTTGAATTTTGATATCAATAGTGCACTTCAGTGGGTCTTTTCACCGATTCGTTACTTTGCAGGAGACAACGTTCTTTCTGTGATCGTACCGATTTTGTTGATCACGATCGTTTGGATCTTCGGGATCCATGGGATGATCATTGCGACACCGATCTTGTATCCTTTCTGGTATGAAAATTTGAATGCCAATATCAATGCAGCAGCAGCTGGTACTGCCGTGCCGCATTTTATGACAGAGCAGTTCTTCCAGTGGTTTATCTGGATCGGCGGAGCAGGAGCAACGTTATCGTTAGCCTTTTTGATGGCCTTTTTCGGGAAATCTGAGTTTTGTAAAAAGATGGGTAAATTCACGTTAGTTCCTGGAATTTTCAACATCAATGAACCATTGATCTTCGGTGTGCCGATCGTGATGAATCCCTTCTTTGCCATTCCTTTTATTGCAGCACCAGTTGTTATGGGAATCATCACTTATTTAGCGATGGGCGTTTTTCATCTAGTGAATTATCCAATAGCGATTGCTCCTTGGACGTTGCCGGCACCGATCGGCGCAATGATGGCGACAGGCCTGGATTGGCGAGCAGCCGTTTTAGCAATCGTCAATATCGTAGTTGCAGGATTCATTTATTTGCCATTCTTTAAAGCCTTTGATAAAAGCATGATGGAAAAAGAAATCGAAGCAAAAACTCAAGATGAAGCGGCAAGTAAGGAAACAGCAGCCGTACAAGCATAGTAAAGAAAGCGGGAATGATCATGTTAGGAATTTCAATTTATCCATATAAAGAAAAACAGGAAGAGACACTTGCCTATATCGACTTGGCAGCAAAATATGGTTTTGGTCGTGTATTTACCAACCTTTTGATGATCGAAAAAGGACAGGAAGAAATGGTCCTCCAATCATTGAAAAAAGCGATACAGCATGCACGAAGCCAGCAAATGGAAGTGATTTTAGATTTAAATCCAGCGGTATTCGATCAGTTGAATATTAGCTATCATGATCTTTCTTTCTTCAAGGAAATGGGAGCAACTGGCATTCGCTTGGATTCAACGTTTGATGGTTTGGTAGAATCATTGATCACGTTCGATCAGACAGACTTGGATCTAGAAATCAATATCAGTAATGATACTTACTATTTAGAAAATGTTCTTTCTTATCAGCCAAATAAAAAACGGATCATCGGCTGCCACAATTTTTACCCGCAGCGTTTTACAGGGTTAGATTATGATTACTTCATCAAATGTTCTGAAAAATATAAAGCTTTGGGCTTGAGAACGGCGACTTTTGTTAATTCTCATGAGGCAAAACACGGACCGCATCCATATACGGATGGCTTATGCACACTTGAATCGCATCGTGATCTGGCGATTACGCTGCAGGCAAAACATTTGATCGCAACAGGCTTGATCGATGATATCATCGTAGCGAATGCGTTTGCTTCAGAAGCAGAACTAAAAGCTTTGAGTCAGCTGTTAACGAATCAAGTACAATTTGATGTGATTTTCGCTGAAGGAACAACGGAATTAGAAAAAGAAGTTGTTTTAAATCATCAGCATTTTAATCGTGGCGATATCAATAGTTACAGTATCCGTTCAACTTTTGTAAAGCTTGAGTATCAAACAGCAGATATTCCAAGAAATAATTTGAAGGAAAATGTAATCAAAGGAGATATTACGATCGGTAATAATTCGTTTGGACAGTATAAAGGAGAACTAAATATTGTAAAACAGGCAATGCCAAATCATGGTGGAGAGAAAAATGTTGTGGCTAAAATCGTTCCTGAAGAACTCTTTTTACTACCTTATATCAAGCCGTGGTCAAAATTTCAGTTTCGGGAGGCAGATCAAAATGAGTAAGTTAGCTTCACGGCAAATTCATTTAGATTTTCATACACCTGTCTTGCCTTTTGAACTAGGAAAGAATTTTGATAAAAAGCAATTTCAGCAGACGTTATTAAAAGCAGAAGTAAATTCCGTTACGTTGACGGGGAGATGTCATCATGGGCATATTTATTATCAAACGAAGCTTCCAGCACAACATCCTCAAATGAAAAAGGATTTTTTGATGGAACAAGTCGATGCTTGTCATGAGATCGGGATCAATGCCCCTATTTATTTAAGTGTAGGATGGGATGCGTACGCTGCAGATCATCATCCTGAATGGCTGGAAAGAAAACCTGATGGGCGTATGTATGGTTTTGAAGAGTATGGACAGTTAAAACCAGGTTGGAAAACGCTATGTTTTAATACACCATACCTCGACTATTTAAAAGAGCAAATCAGAGATACGATAGAGCATTTTGGTGAAAAATTAGATGGGTTATTCTTTGATATTGTTTGGCAGGATGATTGCTGTTGTAATGACTGTATCAAAAAAATGTCGGCTCAAGGCTATGATCCGGAAAGTGAATCCGATCGTCTAGCTTTTGCGAAAGAAACTGAACAGTATTTAAAGAAAGAAATTCACCGCACGATCAGAAATTCAGCTCCTGATTGTCCGATCTTTTTTAATGAGGGAAATATTTTACCGAGTATTCGTCCCAATCTTGAGCAGTACAGTCATTTAGAGATTGAATCATTACCTAGTGGGGAGTGGGGCTATCAGCATTTTCCAACGGTTGTCCGCTATGCTAAAAATTTGGGGAAAGAATATTTAGGGATGACCGGGAAGTTTCATAAAGTTTGGGCTGACTTTGGCAGCTATAAGAATCAAGCCGCGTTAGAATATGAAACATTTTTGGCTCTTGCTCATGGTGCAAAGTGCTCTATTGGGGATCAGATGTATCCAGATGGCACATTACAGGAAGCAACCTACACGTTGATCGGAACTGTTTACGATCAAGTCAAAGAATTGGAGAGCTACTCTTTAAATAGTCAGGCAATCACTGAAATAGCTATCCTACATCCTGGAATTGTTGCTGCTAGCAAGGAGAAAGTGGACTTGTCTTTGGCTGGAGCAGTCAATATGCTGAATGAAGCCCATTATCAATTTGACATTGTGGATCAGTGGATGGATTGGACTGGATATGAGCTGTTGATCTTACCTGACAAGCTTGTTTTAACGCATGAATTAGCTGAACTACTCGAAGAGTACGTTGAACAAGGCGGCAAAATTTTAGCAAGCTATCATAGTGGATTGATCAAAGGAGATCAATTCATTCAAAGTTTGGGGCTTATTTTTACAGGAGAACATGAGACGGCACCAATGTATGGCTATTTTGATCCGGTCTCATTTCCTAAATTACCTAAAGGTGAGCTTGTTATGCATGGGAAAGGAACGATCGTTCAGTCGATCGACGCTGCTATTAAAGGAGAAGAAGCGGCACCTTTAGTAGAACGAAAGTATCAGCATTACTATTCTCATTTTCAGGCCCCTGTTGGAGAAAAAACGGGGAATCCTGTTGTGACAGTGAATGACCAAACGATGTACTACACATTTCCGATATTTGAAATGTATAAAACTCAAGGAGTGAAAGCGTATAAAGAATTGATTTTAGCTGGGATCGATCATTTATTGAATATTAAAAAAATGATCACTAGTGATTTACCAACATCAGCTGATGTGATTTTGAATCATCAAGAATCACAAAAAAGATTGATTTTGAATTTGCTGCATTATATTCCAGAACGTCGGGCGCTGACCTTAGATACGATCGAAGATAAAATCCCGCTATATAACCAACAAATCGAATTGGATCTATGTGTAATTCGAAATAAAACAAATCTAGATCATCTGATCATCAAACAAGTGAATCAAGTAAAATCAAATCAGACTTTACCTTTTGAAATAGTAGAAGACAAAGTGATCTTTACAGTGCCAGAAATTGATGGCTATGAAGTGATCACGATGAATTATGAATAGAAAGAAGTGAATGGAATGGATGGATTAGAATTAGTCGCATTTAATATTATCAGTACAGTTGGAACAGCGAAGTCAAAATTGATGGAAAGCATGTCTTGTTCTAGAAATGGTCAGTTTGCCGAAGCTGAAACATTGATCAATGAAGCAAATGAAGCTTTACAGGCTGGGGAAAAGGAGCATTTCACTGTGATCACAAAAGAAGCAAAGGATAAAACAAGTGAACTAACGTTACTTTTTATCCATGCTGAGGATCAGTTGATGACGACCGTTGTGTTAAGAGATCTGGCAAATGAATTGCTGGAAATGAATAAGAGCTTTTATGAATTGAAGCAAAAAGTTGAAGAGCTAGAGAAGAAATGATCACGCTGTTAGGTATGATCGCAGGAATCTGCACGAGTGTATCGTTTATTCCGCAAGCAATTCAAACGATAAAGACAAAGAATACCGAAGGAATTTCATTGATTACGTACATTCTATTTTTCATAGGTGTTTCTTCATGGGTTGTGTATGGAGCATTGAAATGGGATTTAGCAGTATTACTAACAAATGTTGTGACCTTGGTTCCTTGTTCGGTTATTTTAGGCTTGAAGTTGAAGTCTTTAGATCTATAATTTTTTTCTGAAAATTTATTTTTGTTTTCTTTTGACAATATCGTAAATATGAACTATGATAGTTACGGATAAAAAAACTGAATAATTGTTAGGTGAGGCTCCTATATGGACACAGGCTGCTGCCGCGAAAGAATCGAGAGACTCTTAGTTGGTTGAACAGGAATGATCGTGAAGGTCATTCATAACGTAGCTGATAAGAAATTATCTACGCCCTATAGTGCTAAAGCTCAACGATAGAGATACTTTTATTAAAGTTGTTATTTTTACGCACACTCTATTGTTGAGTGTGCGTTTTGTTTTGAATCACTATGATTGGCTGCAGAGCAGACAGAATAGATGATGAAAAATACTTGGCGACCAAAGGGAGCGAAGTTCCGCAAAAAGAAACCAGCAAGTTAATCCAAAAACTATGCTGGAAAAGTAAGCCAAGAAATTAAATGGTCAAAGCACCACACATGGCTGCGGAGCAGACAAAGCAAGGGATGAAAAATCCAAGGCGTGCAAAGGGAGCGAAGTTCCGCAAAGAGAAACCAACAAGTAATCGATTGAATCCCTACGATTGCCTGCCAAACACACAGAGCAGATGATGAAAATAAAAGCAAAAAGGTTCCATCAAAAAAGAACCAATCGAGCTAATAGAAAATCAGAACTGATCAATCACCTCAACAATTATTTAAAAAGTTCCATCGTTTTATCTAAAAAAACTTAAAAGAGAGGAAGAGTCACATGGAAGACCCCAGTCATTCGCGTAATAAAATAAGTGTAGCCTTCATCTTAGAAACGATGGAATCAAGCAGAACTATTCCTTCCACTTTCTAAAAAGGTGAAGCGGGCAAAATTTTCTATTTTAGAATAATAGAAAGAGTACCCCTTACGTTAGAGGAGGAAAAAGGAAATGATGAACAAAAAATTAGCAGAAATGAAAAAAGTAACGAAAGATCAAGAACTAAGAAAATTAGCTATGTTATCCGAGCGGGAATTGATGATGGAGCTTCGTACATCACAAAATGGTTTATCTGAAGAAGATGCTAAAAATCGATTAGAAGAATACGGACCAAATGAAGTCTCTGCTCAAAAGCCAACGCCAGCAATTATTATGTTTTTAGAAGCGTTTAAGGATCCATTTGTTTATGTATTAGCATTGTTGATGGTGGTTTCAACCGCAACAAAGGATTTTGAAGCAGCAATCGTTATGGGGATCATGATCTTAGCCAGTGTGATTATTGCATTTATTCAAGAATATCGTTCTCAAAAAGCTAGCTTGAATTTAAAAGAACTAATAGAGAATACAACAGCTGTAACACGTGAAGGACAAACGAAAGAAATTCCGATGGATGAAGTAGTACCGGGAGATATCGTGACGTTAGCAACAGGTGATATGATTCCGGCAGATGCTGTGTTGATTTGGACAAAGGATCTATTTATCAATCAATCCTCACTGACAGGTGAGTCGATGCCGGTGGAAAAATTTGTTGATGCAGGAATCGATAAAAACTCTGATACTGTTTCCGCGCTGGATATGCAGGACTTAATATTTATGGGAACCGATGTATTGAGCGGCCAAGGAAAAGCAATTATTTTAAAAACAGGCCAAAATACTTTTTTTGGGGATATTGCTAAGAATGCGACTACACAACGTGGTAAAACATCTTTTGATATTGGATTGACAAAAGTCAGCAAGTTTTTATTACGAATGGTCATGGTCTTATTTCCAGTAGTATTTTTGATCAATGGTTTAACTAAAGGCGAATGGGGCGATGCGTTCTTCTTTGCTATCGCGGTTGCCGTGGGGTTAACTCCTGAAATGCTGCCGATGATCGTCACCAGTAATTTAGCCAAAGGTGCATTAAGCTTATCAAAACATAAAGTCATCGTAAAAGAACTACCGTCTATTCAAAACCTAGGCAGCATGGATGTTTTATGTACAGATAAGACAGGGACGATCACAGAAGATCGTGTCGTGTTGGTTCAGCATTTAGATCCGCTGGGTGAGATCAATAATCAAGTGTTGGATATGGCTTTTTTGAATTCTCACTATCAAACTGGCTGGAAAAATTTAATGGACATTGCGGTAATCAATTTTTACGAAGAAAATAAAGTAGAAAGTCCTTATAAAAAAGTGACGAAGTTAGATGAGATTCCGTTTGATTTTTCTCGCCGTCGTTTGACTGTTGTAGTAAATGCAGATGGGCATCAATTTATGATCACTAAAGGCGCTGTGGAAGAAATGGAATCTGTTTGTACACATGCTGAAATCAACGGAGAAATCGTTCCATTGACACCAGAACTGCAAGAGAGAATGCGTGAAGTAAATATCCGCATGAATGAACAGGGGATGCGTGCATTAGCCGTTGCTGTGAAAATGGATGTTCACAGTGAAGCAGTTTATAGTGTAGAGGATGAGCAAGGAATGACTTTGATTGGATTCATGGGCTTTTTAGATCCTGCCAAAGAATCTGCGATCACAGCCATCAAGTCTTTACATGAGCATGGTGTCAATGTAAAAGTATTGACTGGTGACAATGATATCGTTGCAAAAAAGGTCTGTCGGGACGTTGGGATCGAAGTCTCTCACGTTGTGCTCGGCTCTGAAATCGACAATATGTCTGATGAGCAAATGAAAGAAGAAGTAGAAAAAACGAATTTGTTTGCTAAATTAAATCCGATGCAAAAATCAAGAATCATCGAAACTCTGCAAGGAAATGGTCATACGGTAGGATTTATGGGAGACGGCATCAATGACGCCCCAGCATTACGTAAAGCCGATGTAGGTATTTCTGTTGATACAGCTGCGGATATTACCAAAGATGCAAGTTCGATCATTTTACTAGAAAAAAGTTTAAATGTATTAGAAAATGGAGTCATTGAAGGCCGGAAAGTTTTCAGTAATATGATGAAGTATATCAAAATTACGATCAGTTCCAATTTTGGGAATGTCTTTTCTATTTTGATCGCTAGCGCCTTTTTACCATTTTTACCAATGGTATCTATTCAACTATTGATTCAAAATTTGATCTATGACATTGCGCAACTTGCGATCCCATGGGACAACGTAGATGAAGAAGATTTATTGAAACCTGTTAAATGGGAAACAAACGGTTTGATGAAATTCACCTTATGCATAGGCCCTGTCAGCAGTATTTTCGATATTATGACGTATGTAGTTATGTGGTTTGTCTTTAGTGCTAATAGCATTGGCACACAGCACTTGTTCCAAACAGGATGGTTTGTTGTTGGATTAGTCAGTCAAACACTTGTCGTTCAAATGGTTCGGACAAGAAAGTTACCATTTATTCAAAGTATGGCATCACCTGCTGTGATCCTTTCAAGCTTAGGCGCAGTTCTTATGGGCTTTGTGATCGTTTTGACACCGATTCGGGACGTTTTTGACTTTGTGAAACTTCCAGCTAATTACTGGGGCTGGTTTATTTTGATCATTGTACTATACTTGATCACTGTAGAAATTGCCAAACGTATCTATATTCATTTGACAAAAGAGTGGATCTAAAAAATAAATGCGTTTGTTTCTATTTTTGAGTGGAACGTTTTACACAAGGATTCACCCAAAGTACAAAGTTGCTCATAAATAAATTTTGTGCTCTAATAACGAAGGATTTCCAGAAGGATATTCCAGATATTCGTGAAATTTCCAGAATTAAGAGTTAAAAATATAAAATATTCGTTTTTTGAAGAAGCTTGGAGAAACAGATTTTGTTTCTCCAAGCTTCTTTTTTTTCCGTTTAAGGAAATTTTGGTGAATAATTTCTGACGTGCATTTTATCTGTAGCATAACAATCTATACGCTGACTATAACAGCGCTTTGTCAAAAGATATGATTCTAAGAGCTTTTTGTAAAACGGTTTCTTGTTTGTGATTTTTCTCACTAACCTTTGATATGAAAGGTTTTCGGTATTTTTGTGAAATTTTGACAAATACTAACTTTTTACTTGCGCTTTTGATCGATTAGTGATAATTTGTAAGTGTAGTCGATAAAAAGTAATACAGTTTCAGATGCTGTTTTATTTTTGGTCGAAAAAAAGAAACGTAACAGAGAGGATTGTGTGACAAAATGGCAAAGGCAAAGAAACAAAAACCTATTGACTTTAACGCACTAATGGAAAAAGTCGACGCAGATTTCCCAACATTTCAAGTTTTAGATAAAGATGGGAAAATCGTAAACAAAGATGCTGTACCGGATTTATCAGATGACGAACTAGTAGAATTAATGACTCGCATGGTTTGGTCACGTGTATTAGACCAACGTTCAACTGCATTGAACCGTCAAGGACGTTTAGGATTCTTCGCTCCAACTGCTGGACAAGAAGCAAGTCAGTTGGCAAGTCAATTTGCAATGGAAAAAGAAGATTACCTATTACCAGGTTACCGTGATGTACCTCAATTGGTTCAACATGGATTACCATTGGCAGAAGCTTTCCTTTGGTCTCGTGGACACGTAGCGGGTAACCACTACGCTCCTGAATTGAACGCTTTACCACCGCAAATCATCATTGGCGCACAATACATCCAAGCTGCCGGTGTGGCTTTAGGTATGAAAAAACGCGGCAAGAAAAACGTTGTCTTCACTTATACTGGTGACGGCGGTTCTTCTCAAGGTGACTTCTATGAAGCAATCAACTTTGCAGGTGCTTATCACGCAAACGGCGTTTTCATCATCCAAAACAATGGTTTTGCGATTTCAACACCGCGTGAAAAACAAACAGCAGCTAAAACATTAGCCCAAAAAGCAGTTGCAGCAGGAATTCCTGGTATTCAAGTAGACGGAATGGACCCATTAGCAGTTTATGCGATCGCTAAAGAGGCTCGTGAATGGTCTGCAGCAGGTAATGGTCCTGTTCTGATCGAAACATTAACTTACCGTTATGGTCCACATACATTATCAGGAGACGATCCAACTCGTTACCGTTCAAAAGACATGGATGACGAATGGGTACAAAAAGATCCATTGATCCGTTTCCGTAAATATCTAGAAGACAAAGGTCTATGGTCTGAAGAAAAAGAAAACGAAGTAATCGAAAAAACAAAAGAAGAAATCAAAGTAGCGATTGCAGAAGCAGATAAAGTTCCAAAACAAAAAGTATCTGATTTCTTGAAAAATATGTTTGAAGTTCAACCACAAAACATTAAAGAACAAATTGCATTCTACGAAGCGAAGGAGTCGAAATAATCATGGCACAAAAAACAATGATCCAAGCAATTACAGATGCCTTAGCTCTTGAAATAGAGAAAGACGAAAACGTACTAGTCTTCGGTGAAGACGTTGGTAAAAACGGCGGAGTTTTCCGTGCAACTGAAGGATTACAAGAAAAATTTGGCGAAGACCGTGTTTTCGATACTCCTTTAGCAGAATCTGGAATCGGCGGTTTAGCATTTGGTTTAGCTTTAGAAGGCTATCGTCCAGTTCCTGAAATCCAATTCTTTGGATTCGTATTTGAAGTATTTGACGAAATCGTTGGTCAAATGGCTCGTACACGTTACCGTATGGGTGGTACTCGTAACATGCCTATCACTGTCCGTGCACCATTTGGTGGAGGCGTTCATACACCAGAACTTCACTCAGATAACTTAGAAGGATTGATCGCTCAATCTCCAGGTATCCGTGTCGTTATTCCATCAAATCCATACGATGCAAAAGGATTATTGATTTCTTCTATTAGAAGTAACGATCCAGTTGTTTATTTAGAACACATGAAACTTTACCGTTCATTCCGTGAGGAAGTGCCGGATGAAGCATATGAAGTTCCTTTAGATAAAGCGGCTGTCACTCGTGAAGGTACAGACGTATCGATCATCACTTACGGTGCAATGGTTCGTGAAGCGATCAAAGCAGCTGACAACTTAGCAAAAGACAATATTTCTGCTGAAATCATTGACTTGCGTACTGTGGCTCCTTTAGATGTTGAAACAATCATCAAATCAGTTGAAAAAACTGGTCGCGTAGTTGTTGTTCAAGAAGCACAAAAACAAGCTGGCGTTGGCGCTATGGTTGTTTCTGAAATTTCTGAACGTGCAGTCTTATCATTGGAAGCGCCAATTGGCCGTGTATCTGCACCAGATACTATCTTCCCATTTGGACAAGCTGAAAACATTTGGTTGCCAAATGCTAAAGATATCGAAGCGAAAGCGAGAGAAATCGCAGAATTTTAATTAGAAACTGTATAAAGCTGCTCTAAGCGGCAAACCTGAATTTTCACGTGATGGCTTCATTATGTGAAAATTCAGCGTTGTTTTTCTCAATTTATACGATCAAAGGAAGGGAAGGCTTAAAAAATGGCTTATCAATTTAAATTACCAGATATTGGTGAAGGTATTGCAGAAGGCGAAATCGTAAAATGGTTCGTTAAAGCAGGAGATACCATCAATGAAGACGATACACTATTAGAAGTTCAAAACGATAAATCAGTAGAAGAAATTCCATCACCAGTAACAGGAACAGTAAAAGCAATCGTTGTACCAGAAGGAACTGTAGCAAATGTTGGAGATGTTTTGATCGAAATCGATGCACCAGGACATCCAGAAAATGATGCAGCACCTGCAGCAGCTCCAGCTCAAGAACAAACTCCTGCACAACCAGCAGCGACTCCAGAAGCATCTGCAGCTGACAATGGCGGCGTATTCCAATTTAAATTACCGGATATCGGTGAAGGTATCGCAGAAGGCGAAATCGTAAAATGGTTCGTTAAATCAGGTGATACAATCAACGAAGATGATACTTTATTGGAAGTTCAAAATGACAAATCAGTAGAAGAAATCCCATCACCTGTGACTGGGACAGTTAAAAATATCGTTGTACCAGAAGGAACTGTAGCAAACGTTGGAGATGTCTTGATCGAAATCGATGCACCAGGACATAATTCAGCACCAAGTGCATCTGCTTCTGCAGCAAGTGCACCTGCTCAAACAGAACAAGCAGCACCTGCACCAGCAGCATCAACAGGTGTTGTGGCAGCAGCAGATCCTAATAAACGCGTCTTGGCTATGCCATCTGTACGTCAGTTTGCTCGTGAAAAAGATGTTGATATCACACAAGTTGCACCAACTGGAAAAGGCGGTCGTGTAACAAAAGCAGATATCGAAGCCTTCATTTCAGGCGGCGGACAAGCAGCAGCTCCTGCACAAGCTGAAAAAACTGTATCAGCACCAGCAGCAACTGAAACAGCAGCTCCAAAAGCACCAGCTAAACCATTTGTTTCTGACCTAGGTGAAGCTGAAACACGCGAAAAAATGACTCCAACACGTAAAGCAATTGCAAAAGCGATGGTAAACAGCAAACACACTGCACCACACGTTACTTTACATGATGAAGTTGAAGTGTCTAAATTATGGGATCACCGTAAGAAATTCAAAGATGTGGCAGCAGCTAACGGTACGAAATTAACATTCTTACCATACGTTGTAAAAGCATTGACAGCAACTGTTCAAAAATTCCCGATCTTGAATGCATCTATTGACGATGCAGCACAAGAAATCGTTTATAAAAACTACTATAACATCGGTATCGCAACAGATACTGATCATGGTTTATATGTACCAAACGTTAAAAATGCGAATACGAAGAGCATGTTCGCAATTGCCGATGAAATCAATGAAAAAGCTGCATTAGCGATCGACGGTAAATTAACGGCTCAAGATATGCGTGATGGTTCTATCACGATCAGTAATATTGGTTCTGTTGGCGGCGGCTGGTTCACACCAGTTATCAACTACCCTGAAGTAGCTATTTTAGGTGTAGGTACGATCGCACAACAACCAGTTGTAAATGCAGATGGAGAAATCGTAGTTGGTCGTGTAATGAAACTTTCATTAAGCTTTGACCACCGTATTGTTGACGGAGCAACTGCTCAAAAAGCAATGAACAACATCAAGCGTTTATTAGCTGATCCAGAATTACTATTAATGGAAGGATGATTATCAGATGGTAGTAGGAGATTTCGCCATTGAATTAGATACAGTCGTAATTGGTTCAGGCCCTGGAGGATATGTTGCAGCGATTCGTGCTGCTGAAATGGGTCAAAAAGTTGCGATCATTGAACGTGAGTTTATCGGCGGTGTATGTTTGAACGTTGGATGTATTCCTTCTAAAGCATTGATCGCAGCAGGACATCACTATCAAGAATCATTAGATTCAACAATGTTTGGTGTAACAACGAAAGATGTTGAACTAGACTTTACAAAAACACAAGAGTGGAAAGACAACAAAGTCGTTAAAACACTTACTGGCGGCGTAGGCATGCTGCTTAAAAAACATAAAGTAGAGATCATTGAAGGAGAAGCATTTTTCGTTGATGAAAACACTTTACGTGTGATCCATCCAGATTCAGCGCAAACTTATTCCTTCAACAATGCGATCGTGGCAACAGGTTCTCGTCCAATCGAAATCCCAGGATTTAAATTTGGCGGACGTGTCTTAGATTCTACTGGCGGATTGAACTTGAAAGAAGTTCCTAAAAAATTCGTGATCATCGGCGGCGGAGTCATCGGTGCAGAACTTGGCGGAGCATATGCTAACCTAGGTTCTGAAGTAACGATCTTAGAAGGCAGTCCTTCGATTTTACCAACCTATGAAAAAGATATGGTTAAACTTGTGACGGATGACTTCAAGAAGAAAAACGTTACAGTTGTCACAAAAGCGATGGCTAAAGAAGCGATCGACAACGGCGACAGCGTGACTGTTAAATATGAAGTAGACGGTAAAGAAGAATCTGTAACTGCTGATTACGTAATGGTAACAGTTGGACGTCGTCCAAATACAGATGATCTTGGTCTTGAACAAGCGGGCGTTGAAGTTGGCGAACGCGGTTTAGTTCCTGTAGACAAACAAGGCAGAACAAATGTCTCAAACATTTTTGCGATCGGAGATATCGTACCAGGCGCTGCTCTTGCCCATAAAGCAAGCTATGAAGCGAAAATTGCTGCTGAAGCGATCTCTGGTAAAAAAGTAGAAGTTGACTACAAAGCAATGCCTGCTGTAGCCTTTACTGATCCTGAATTAGCAAGCGTTGGTATGACGATTGCTGAAGCAAAAGAAGCGGGCTTAGAAGCAACTGCTTACAAATTCCCATTTGCTGGTAATGGACGTGCGATTTCTTTAGGTAAAACAGAAGGATTTGTTCGTTTAGTTACGACAAATGAAGATAATGTAATTATCGGAGCACAAATTGGCGGAGTTGGCGCAAGTGATATGATTTCTGAATTATCATTAGCTGTTGAATCTGGCATGAATGCAGAAGATATCGCATTAACGATCCATCCACACCCATCTTTAGGGGAAATTACTATGGATGCTTCTGAGTTGGCTTTAGGTTTGCCAATTCATATTTAGCATAGATTGTCACACAAAGAAAGACCGAGCTGGCCAGGCTCGGTCTTTTGTTTTGCTTTTAAATAAAAGACCCTAAAAAGTAATTTAAGAGTATCATTACGTTTCAGGGGAAAGATTATCTGATCTAGTGATGAAGCTCGCTATCGTCCTCTTCATCGATTCTATGAACCATCTCCAGTAAGCCACCGTTTCCTTCATCTAAAATTCGTTTTACTCTAGAAATCGTCGTGGTACTGCTGCCAGTTGCTTCTGCGATATCGGTATACGTTTTATTCAATAGAAGCAGCTTTGCCACTTCAAAACGCTGGATCATTGAATCAAGTTCTTTCAATGTCATCAAATCATCAAAATAATTATAACAATCCTCTAAAGTTTCTAACGCAAGTAGAGAACGGAAAAACTCATCACCATGACCGTCTTGAATTTTATCGATTTTCATAAGTCCCTCCTAAATTTAAAAGCGGAACAAATCGTTTAATCCTGTAGAAAATTAGGAAATTGACATTGAGACGTTTTTGTCTCACTGACAATTTATCTATTTTCCTAAGGATTGATTTGTGCAGCTGGATAACACTAAAAGCGGAACAAATCGTTTGATCCTGTAGAAAATTAGGAAATTGACATGGAGTCGCTTTTTGTCTCACTGATAATTTATCTATTTTCCTAAGGATTGATTTGTGCAGCTGGATAACACTAAAAGCGGAACAAATCGTTTGATCCTGTAGAAAATTAGGAAATTGACATTGAGACGTTTTTGTCTCACTGACAATTTATCTATTTTCCTAAGGATTGATTTGTGCAGCTGGATAACATTAAAAGCGGAATGAGCCCATTTAGTCTCGACAAGAAAATAGGAAAACATGACTGAGGCGCTTTTTGCCTCATTCAGGTTTTATCTTTTTCTCGAGAGACTGGCTCATGTAGCTAGATAACATAAATGGTCAACACTTTCTTTGAAAGTCTTGTACTGTTCAACATCAGTTCATTTCATTCTCTGTGATTCTCAGCAAAAGCGGAACAAATTGACTATTGAACTTCATATTCATAAATCATGCGTTATAAATATCGCAACCATTTTCCTATTATAAAACTTTTTTTTCTTTTGTCCAGTACCAAGAGAAAAAAGCACGAAACAAGAGTTTTTAGTCTTGTTTCGTGCTTTTTTAAGTTGTTGTAGCGATTATTTTGTGCCTAATTTTACCAAAGTGTATTGTTTTTTGCCTTTTCGAACAATGATGAATTTCCCATCGAATGATTGATCGGCTGTCACTTCAAAGTCTACCTCATGGATCCGATCACCGTTGATTGAAATGGCGCCATTTGTTACATCTTCACGTGCTTGGCGTTTTGAAGGTTCGATCCCTAATTCGATCAGCCAATCAACAATATTTTGATTGATAGCATCGGTTTCGACTGTCGGCATATTTTTGAATCCTTCTTCGATTTGTTTTGATGTTAAGTTTTTAACGTTACCAGAGAATAAGGCTTCTGAAATAGCTAACGCATCGTTTAAATCTTCTTCACTATGCACAAATTTTGTCATTTCCGCTGCTAATACACGTTGTGCTTCACGTAAATGCGGTTCTGTTTCTACTTTGACTTCTAGCGCTTCGATTTCTTCTTTTGTTAAGAAGGTAAAGAATTTTAGGTATTTGATGACATCACGGTCATCTTGATTGACCCAGAATTGGTAGAATTCGTAAGGTGTTGTTTTTTCTGGATCGAGCCAAACCGCACCGCCGGCCGTTTTCCCGAATTTTGTACCGTCTGCTTTTAGCATCAATGGAATCGTTAAACCAAAAGCTTTCGCATCTGCACCTTCTTTTTTACGAATCAAGTCTAATCCAGCAGTGATATTGCCCCATTGATCGGCACCACCGATTTGCATGCGTACATTATTATTTTGGAATAGGTGTAAAAAGTCCATTGATTGTAGGATTTGGTATGTGAACTCTGTAAATGAGATTCCTGTTTCTAAACGACTTGCTACGATATCTTTAGCAAGCATAGTGTTGATATTGAAAAACTTACCAAAATCTCTCAAGAAATCTAAAAGTGTTAAATTGTGCGTCCAGTCGTAGTTGTTTACCAAAGTCAATGTGTTGTCTGTATCAACGGCAAACAGTTTTTCCATTTGGCGTGTCAAAGAATCGACGTTGTGCTGAACAGTTTCCATTGTTTGTAATTGACGTTCTGTTGTTCGACCGCTTGGATCTCCGATCGTACCAGTAGCTCCACCGATCAAAATAAAAGGGTGGTGTCCAAAAGATTGGAATCTTTTTAGCATCATAAATGGAATCAAATGTCCGATATGCATACTGTCTCCTGTAGGGTCCACACCGCAATATAGTGAAATGCTGTTGGTTTCAACGTACTCACGTAAACCTTCGCTATCTGTTTGTTGGTTGATGGCGCCGCGCCATTCTAATTCATCAATAATGTTTGTCATGTTTCTTCATCCTTTCCTATATAAATAAAAAACGCCCCATAGGCTATTAGCCTATGGGACGAACTTCGCCGTGTTACCACCCAAATTGTATATGTAAAAACATATACCTCTCGAATCTGTATCGTAGATAGACGCCCACTTACGGTAGGAAACTAAAAGTGTAATTCACAAAAAATGTATATGCCAACTCTCACTAAATGCTGACTCTCTGAAATAGGGACATCTTTGCTACTTCGCTTTATCAAAGTTTGATATGTTATTTTGTGGTAATTCTACGACAAATCGGTCGACTTGTCAAATCCAACTTGTTTCCTTTTATTATTTTTAAATGAAAGGATTCTCATATTGGTATAAATTACTTTAATTTAGATTTTTTTAAAAGAACTAAAGCAAAAATCATTTGTGACAAATTTAATAAACGAGGTGACTAATTGCTTTTTTTGCTCAGAAACACTTTAACGTAGTAAAGCGCTGACGCGCCAAACAGAAGATAAAAATGTTAAATAACGAGCTTTTTTTTTAATTCTGCTCTTTTTGACTTGGGTCTCTATGGTACCTATACTTTGAATGTGATTTCACATGTGGGAACAAACAAATAAATTTAATCAGGAGGTCAAACATGAATAAGAAATTGTCATTATTTGGATTGATTGGAATTACCATGGCCTTTTTTGGAACAGTTCGTAGTGTTCCAACATTAGCTTCAACAGGCTGGGCACAGATTTTTTATATGCTGATCGCGGCTTGTTGTTTTGCATTACCGATTGCATTGATTTCAGCTGAATTGTCAACTGGCTGGCCGGAAGAAGGCGGTCCTCAAGTATGGGTGCGCAACGCATTCGGTGAAAAATGGGGCTTTGTTACATCATGGCTATTATGGGTTCAAATGTTCTTTGGGATGGTCATGGTTGCTTCGACCGTCGGTGTGTTGCTTGGCTATGTCATCGATCGTCCAGATTTAGGACATAACAATCTATTTATCTTCATTATGATTTTGCTTTCCTATTGGAGCATTACATTATTGAATTTAAAATTTGATATGGTCAAAATCGCTGGTGACTGGGGTGCTGTGATCGGTGTTTATATTCCATTCGTAGCCTTAGTTGTTTTAGGAATGATGTACATGGCAAAACACGGAATCAATCAAGACAGCTATTTAGGTCATTTCGAAGCTGCAAAACTATTACCGGATTTTAGTGATTTAGGAAGTCTGCCAACATTGACAGGGATCATTTTTATTTTTGCTGGTGTTGAGATTTCATCAGTTCATGCTAACAATATCGATAACCCTAAACGGAATTACCCTATCGCAGTTATTGCATCTGTTTTATTGCTTGTGGTGTTTAATTTAGTTGCTGGCTTAAGTGTTGCTGACAGCGTACCAGCTGGTCAAATGGAATTAGCCAATATTACACAACCATTCGTGATCATGACAGAAGATCTGGGAATTCCTGCTATTTTTAATAATATTGTTTCATTGATGATTTTGATCGGTGTGTTAGTTCAATTGAGTGCCTGGGTGTTAGGTCCAAGTAAATCAATGATCAAAGTGGCAGATGAAGGGAACTTACCGCCATTTTTCCAAAAACGTAACGCAAAAGGAATTCCAATCACTTTCGTGATGATCCAAGCGATCGTTATTTCTCTTGTTTCATTCTTATATGTTGTCGTACCAGATATAAGTGAAGCATTTTTGATTATTACAATTACCACAACGATTTTATATTGCGTCGTTTATCTATTGATTTCTTTATCCGCAGTTAAACTGCGTTACAGCATGCCGTCTGTTGAGCGTCCGTTTAGATTAGGAAGTAAAGGCAATGGTTTGATGTGGGCTGTGGCTTCATTGGCAGTCGTGAGTGTGATCGTTACAATGTTGGTCAGTTTGATACCACCAACCTCTGTTCCCCAAAGCGGTCATGTTGCATACGTGATTTTCCAAGTTGCTGCCACATTGATCATGATCGGCATTGCTTTGCTCATTTATAAAAGAAAAAAACCAGAATGGAAAAAAACGAAGTAAACAGCATAAACAGTTTATCAAGAGGCTGATTAGTCTGACTTATTTTGAAACTATTGGAGGAAATATTCATGAAAAATTTCAATACAGATGATACAAATTTAAAAGCACTATTTATCGGTGACAAAGGTGAAAACGTTGATCTATTCAAAGAATTATTGAATAAAATGATCGATGAGCACATCGGCTGGAGACAAAACTACATGCCGCAAGATATGCCTGTCATCACTCCCCAAGATAGAAGCTCTAAAAGCTTCCAAGAAACAGCAGACAACATGCGGACTGTCTTCAATACCTTGTCTTCACGTTTACGTACAGAATCATTACCATGGCATTCAGCAGGTCGTTTCTGGGGGCATATGAACGCTGAAACATTAATGCCTTCGATTATCGCCTATTCAGCAGCGATGCTTTGGAATGGAAATAATGTAGCGTATGAATCTTCACCAGCAACTTCACAAATGGAAGAAGAAGTTGGAATGGAATTTGCCAGCTTGATGAGCTATCAAAACGGCTGGGGACATATCGCAGCAGATGGTTCGATCGCAAACTTAGAAGGTTTATGGTATGCCCGCAATATGAAATCATTGCCATTTGGGATCCAAGCTGTGGCACCAGAAATGGTCGCTGGAAAAACAGATTGGGAATTATTGAATATGCCAACGACTGAAGTACTGGATATCTTAGATAAACTCCAAGACAAAATGGATGACATCAAAGCTCATTCAGCTCGTAGCGGTAAAAATTTAGACAAATTAGGAAAATGGATCGTCCCTCAAACGAAACACTATTCTTGGTTGAAAGCAGCTGACATCATCGGTATTGGTTTAGATCAAGTAATTGCTGGAGAAGTGAACAGTGAATATCGTATGGACATCGAAAAACTAGAAGCGCAAATTCGTGACCTAGCAGCGCAAGGAATCCCAACACTAGGCGTAGTAGGCGTAGTTGGTTCCACAGAAGAAGGACAAGTTGACCGTATCGATCAAATCATTGCGTTACGTGAGAAGTTAGCCCAAGAAGGAATCTACTTCTATGTCCACGTAGATGCAGCTTATGGCGGTTATGGTCGTTCGATTTTCTTAGATGAAAATGATCAATTTATCGAATGGGACAAAATTGATGAAGTGTACGCCAAACATAATATATTCCAAGAAAAGAATGATTGGTTGACACAAGATATCTATGATTCTTTCAAAGCGATCGAACAAGCAGAATCTGTAACGATCGATCCGCATAAAATGGGCTATATTCCTTATTCAGCTGGTGGTGTTGTGATCAAAGATATCCGCATGCGTGACGTGATTTCTTACTTTGCCACATATGTCTTTGAAAAAGGAGCAGATATCCCAGCGTTGCTTGGTGCTTATATTTTAGAAGGATCAAAAGCTGGTGCAACTGCTGCTGCTGTTTGGACTGCACATAAAGTATTGCCGTTAAACGTAACGGGTTACGGTAAATTGATGGGTGCAAGTATTGAAGGTGCGTATCATTTCTATCATTTTATCGATGGCTTAGAGTTCCAAGTTGGCGATAAAACAATTGAGATCCATGCCCTAACAAAACCAGACTTTAATATGGTGGATTATGTCTTCAATGAAAAAGGCAATACAGATCTTGTGAAAATGAATAAATTGAACCACGATTTCTATGATTACGCTTCTTATGCTAAAGGCGGATTATACAATAATGAATTTATTACGTCACATACTGATTTTGCGATCGAAGAATATGGCAACAGCCCGTTTGAATTTGTGAACGGCCTAGGCTTCTCTCGTGCTGAATGGGAACGCGCAGATAAAGTAACGATTTTACGCGCCGCTGCAATGTCACCATATATGAATGATAAAGAAACGTTTGATGAATATGCAGTAAAAATCAAACAAGCGATCCAAGAAAAATTAGAAGCGATCTACGCAGAATAGTCGTTTATCAAAGAAAGTCTGCGGCGAATTTTTGCCGCAGGCATTTCTTGTTTTGTCAGCTGGAAGGACTTTATAAGATGTGAGGAATGTATATGAAAAAATATCGGGTAAATTTTAATGAAGCAGCGTTTCTTTTGATCACACTGGTTGTAATGATCGGAGTTAGTATTATTGGTTTTAATATTCCTGCCCATGTCGCTTTGTTGCTTGCAATTGGTTATTTGATGGTGTTTGCTGTTTATAAGAAATTTTCTTGGGATTTTATTCATGAGGCGCTTGTTGAAGGAGTATCATCTGGTATTATTCCAATCGTGATTTTTATTTTGATCGGTGCTTTGATCAGCGTGTGGATCGCAGGAGGAACGATTCCAACGATCATGGTTTTAGGTTTTTCTTTTCTGTCTGTGAAGTATTTTGTGCCGACGGTCTTTTTCGTTTGCGGTATCGTAGGCGGAGCTGTGGGCAGTTCGTTCACGACGGTTTCAACGATCGGCATTGCTTTTCTAGGGATGGGCAGTTTGATCGGTGTTGATCCAGCGTTGACAGCAGGGGCGATTGTTTCGGGTGCTTTTTTAGGGAATTCGATTTCACCACTTTCAGATACGGTGAATCTAGCGGCAGCTATCGCTGAAGTAGATTTATTTGATCATTTAAAAAATACATACAAAACAGCACTACCAGCGGCTGTGATATCTGCCATTTATTTTTTTGTGACAGGTTTACGCTATGATGGTGCTCTGGATAGTCATAGTATTCATGAAATCGTCAGTACATTGAATGAACATTTCAACATTTCTGTTGTTTCACTGATTCCATTAGCTTTGCTCTTTATTTGTGCCTGGAAAAAAATTCCAGCGATTCCTACCTTATTAGCAAGTATCGGAACATCATTATTGCTGATGTTTTTTACAACGCCGCATGTATCTTTAGTTGAAACAGCTATGATGCTGCAAAATGGTTTTGTTTCTGAGACGGGAAATATTCAGGTGGATGAATTGTTGACCCGAGGAGGGATCCAGAGCATGATGTGGTCGGTTTCACTGATCATTTTAGCGTTATCATTAGGTGGATTATTAGTGAAAATGGAAATCATCGATTGTTTGCTGCAGCGGTTTGAAAAAGCCATCGATTCTCGCCGAAAACTGATATTGATTACAATGTTGAGTTCTATTGGAATCAATGTATTGATCGGTGAGCAGTATCTATCGATCATTTTACCAGGAAAGTCGTTTATCAATAAATTTAAAGAAAAGAAGGTTCCTCTTACATCGCTATCAAGAGGTTTGAATGATGCTGGCTCTGTAGTAAATCCGTTGATTCCATGGGGGGTAAGTGGTGTTTTTATTTCAGGAACATTAGGCATTTCGACGATCGAGTATTTACCTTATGCTGTTTTCTGTTATTTACTTCCAATTTTATCCTGCTTTATTGCGTTAAACAGTAAGAGTCAGAAAAAGTAATTAAAAAGAGACCAAACAAAACGGATTTTTAGTTTTGTTTTGGTCTCTTTTACGTCGATCATTACTTAAATCTAAGTACTTTTTATCAGTTATTCACCAAATGTTTTAAGTCCGGCCTCATATAAATAATCATCGATTTCTAAAATCGTCAGTCGATGTGAGAGACCGTAGATGACCACCGCATCCCAAGGATGTTTGGGGTAGAGCTGAGCATGACCAGTTTTTTTCAATAATTCATTGGTTTCTTCTAGTGTTAAGGAGAAACCGATCGCTAAAGCGATCATTTTTTCTCTAGAAGGATTTCGTTTGCCATCAAAGTACTGGTAGCCTGTAGCTTCAGTGATCCCTGCTTTTTTTAAGACGGCACTTTTTGTCGTTTGTTTGACCTCAAGCCATTGGTTTAGAAATTTTTTAGCTGTTTGATCGATCGTGTGTGGTGATGTTTTTGCAAGAGCCGTTTGAAAACTTTCTGCTTGCTTTAACGAATGAAGCAGTTTTTCTGTATCTATTTCCTGCATGATGTGAGTCTCCCAGTTCTTAAAATCTTTTTCTTTATTATACCTCGATTTCGGCAAAGTGAGAACGCATTTAGAAGATTTCTTTGCTATAATGAAACAAGCAAACAAATAATGGAGAATGATGATGGAAAATGTAACAGAAGAACGAGTTAGTTTATATAAAGAAATCGAGCCTTTGACAGACAAGCCCAATGGTCCTGTTCTGGTCAGAAATAGGGAAACAAAAGAATTCTTTGTCAAAAAATGCTATCCGCTGTTTCTAAAAGAAAATTTGCTCACCCTTCAGGCACTTGATCATACCCATTTACCAAAAATCCAAGAAGTATTGGTTGAAGATGGGAAGCTTTTTTTATATGAGGAATTTATTCATGGCAAGACGTTGACGCAAATCATCCAGCGGTCTGAAATGATCGAAATAGAAGCACTCTTAAAAATGACATTGGAATTGCTGGATGCGCTAATTGCCTTACATAGCAAAGGGATCATCCATCGCGATGTCAAGCCAGGAAATATCATGATGACGAATGATGGTGTACTGAAATTGATCGACTTCGATGCGGTTCGGACTTTTGACGGCGGAAAAGAAACGGATACTGTCCAGTTGGGAACAGTTGGTTTCGCCTCTCCAGAGCAGTTCGGTTTTGCCGAATCAGATAGGCGCAGTGATCTATATTCTGTAGGGGTTGTGATGAATGTTTGCGCTACGAAAAAATATCCGAAAGAGCACCTAAGCACGAATAAATTTATACGGCCATTGATTCTAAAAGCAACTAAGCTAGATCCTAACGATCGCTATCAATCAGCCTTAGAAATGAAGTGGGAAGTTGAAGAACAGTGGAAAAAACTGAAATTCAATCAGTTATCGGATGAAAAAGTAGAAAATAAAGCGAGTCAGGAAGATCGCATAAGAGAAATCCTTGCAAAAAATGCGGCGAACAAAGAGCAGCAACAAAATAACCCACAGAAAGTTGCCGAAACATATCCTTCTTCTATAGTAAGAAAATATGTGCCGGGATTTCGAACGGATATTGTATGGAAAAAAGTGATTGCGGTGATTTATTATTTATTCATTGGACTAGGTTTACCGTTAGATATTAGTAGAAATGGAAGTTCTACTGGTCGATCAGCGCTAGTAGTTGAAGATCTGCTCTATTTTGTTCTTCCTGTATTTTTATTTACTAATTTTATGGATTTTCATAGTAAACTTCCTTTATTAAAGTCAAAAAAACGCATAGTTAGAATTTTTGGCTATATCTTACTGGGGCTTTTTTGGCTTGCACTTTGTTCACTGCTTCGTGGTGAACAGCGAGTACCATAAAATAATTATTTCTAACTATGCTCAAGGCATAAGATTTTCCTTTGGCTATTCTGTATGATCAAGATGTATCAACGGACTAAATAACAAAGGAGACAAAAAGCATGAACATGAAGAAAATCGTTTTGATAGGTATTGGTGTATTAGTTGTGGGTGGAGTGTTAGTCAATATGGGGTCTGATGAAAAAAAAGAGACGCCTGCAAAAAAAGAAGAAACGACAAGTACGGTTGTCAAAAACAAAGAGTCAGAAGCGCCTGCAGTGACAGATGCTGGTGATTTAGGTGATTATCACGTAGCGATCAAGGAATTTACTTTTGCTAAAGATTACAGTGGCGCAGATGTTGGTGTCGTGGAGTATGAATTTACGAATAATAGCGATACAAATGCAATGTTTTTGACCTCGATCACGACGAAAGCTTTCCAAAATGGCGCAGCATTGCAATTGGCAATCATGGCTGAAGAGGGATATGTAGATTCCATGACAGAAATTCAGCCGGGAGCAACATTGAATTTAAAAGTACCTTATAAGTTAAGTGATTTAAGTGCGCCTGTTTCTGTAGAGGCAACGAAATTATTCAGTAATAAAGAAAAGTTGTCTAAAGAGTTTATTTTACAATAAAAAGGGTGGTTCAGCTAGCGTTCTTGAAAAGGAACAGTCTAGTTTTCGCTTCAGAGGAAGCAAAGGGATCGATTTTCCTTATATATGGCAGTGTATTGGGATATTGGACAGGTAGCTGAAACAAGCTAGTTATTTAGTCCGAAATCAATTAGTCTTTGCTTCCTGACTGATTTTCCAAGTACAAAAACCTGCTAAAGCCACAAAAGAGGTTGAGACAGAAGTGTCTAATCCCGAGAAATAAGAAAGAATTCACGAAAATTGTTTTCTAAATTTTTGTGAATTCTTTCTTATTTCCGAAGGGATTGCTTCTGATCTCACCGTTTATCCGGATTCCAGGTGTCTAGGATTTGACTCACAGAGTTTTGTCCCAGACCCTTTTTATATAGAATCGTCTAGTTGTTCGTTCGCTGAATGGATCGGTTTGACCTTTAAGATATCTAAAAAGAAAGTAAAAATCGGAATACCAACAATCAGTCCCCAAACACCAAAAAGCCGTTCACTGATCAATAAGATGACAAATGTATAAAAAATCGGCAAATCAGTTTTACTGGACATGAATTTTGGATTCAAGACATAAGATTCAAATAGATGGACGATAAGAATGACGGCTAAAATATAAATCACATCATTGATCCCGCCTTGAGAATAGGCGATAAAGCTCAAGGGAATACAAGAAACGATCACACCTGCTACAGGAATCAGACTTAAAATAAAGATCATGATCGCCAGACTAGGAAGCTGAGAAAATCCGATCAATGCCAAACAAATCGTCGTAATGACAGTATTGACGACGGCAATAAAGAATTGAGCTTCCATTACGACACCAAAGGTATTGACGAACTTATCTGCAAAATAGTAAATGTCCTGAAAGAACCAATCAAAATCACTTTTAAGAAATAATTTAGAAAAATCAGCCATCTGTTTTTTTTCGATCATGAAAAAGAAACTTAAGATAAAAGAAAGAACGACGGACAGCCCAAGTGAACCAATATCTTGAACATAACGTAAGAGCATACTAGCACCATTTTGGATCTGTGCAGTAAGGTTTGACTTTTCCAGATAATCATCGATGATCATAAGCAACTGATTATCATTATTATCAGGATTTTGATAAAAATGAACAACAGAATTGTACATTTGAACCGTTTGTTTCGCTAAGATTGGCACATAGTTGGTTATTATCAGATAAACGAAAAAAACAATCAAAGAATAGATGATCAAAACCAGAATAAGCGATGGTATTTTAAGAAAATGCTGTATACATTTCACTAGGTGAAGCGCTAAAAAAGTAAAAATAAATGTCAACAAAATCATTGTGATCATACTTCTAGCTAAAAATAAAATAAAAATAACGACTGCTAAAACAAAAAAACGTCTTAAACGGATATTTTGAACAAATTTTTCATAAAAAGACACACACTTCACTCCTTAAGCAACTACTTTGTAAGATAACTATAAAGCTTTTTTTCTTTTTAAGATAGCAATTTTATCGATAATTTGAAAAAAATAATAAGGTTAGTAAATTTAAAGAATCGTTCCCCTTTACAAAAAGAACGTACGTTCGTATAATTGGTTTGGTAGTACAATTTAAATAGGAGAAGGAAGCCGTCATGCAGTCAATGGATATTTTAAAAAGAGAATTTGCCCATTTTGAACGATGTGATTACGAAGAACAGAATGAGGAATATGAAGGAGCAGTATTTACTATTAGTGAGCCAAATATCAGGATCAGAAGTAGATTAGGTAAAAAGACGCCTAAGAAAACTGGGTATTTTGTTGCCTTTTGGGAAAAGGATGAAACACAAAAAAACAGACCTTTTCAAGCTAAAAATAGCCCAGAAAAATTAGTGATCGTCATACGTGATTCTAATAAAAAAGGACTATTTATCATCCCTAAAGATGCGGCAGTTGAAAAGCAAATTTTATCAACGAAAGATCAGGTTGGAAAGATGGCTATGCGGTTTTATCCGCCTTGGTGTTCAGGATTAAATCGAACAGCTCAGAGTACACAAAAATGGCAATTGAATTATTTTAAAGACTATTCAGACACTGACTTATAGAAAAAAGGTAAAGGAAAAACAAAAATGCAGCCGATTATTTACTAAAAGGAATCAGTCAACTAAAGAGGATGAGCTGAAACAAGGAGTGGATCATAATGTTTTTTGAGTATGAAAGAGAACCTCGAAGAACGATTTTTTGTATAGATGTCAAGTCATTTTATGCTTCTGTGGAATGTGTTGCGCGTGGGTATGATCCTCTTGAAAAAATGCTCGTAGTGATGAGTCATGCTGAAAATTCTGGGGGCTTAGTACTAGCTTCTTCTCCAAAAGCGAAAGAGGTCTTGGGAATTACAAACGTAACGAGAAAATACGATGTTCCCAATCATCCTGCGCTTGAAATTGTTCCTCCTAGAATGAATGAATACATCAAGGAAAATATGAAAATCAATGAGATTTATTCTGAATATGTAGCAGATGAAGATTTGCATATCTACTCGATCGACGAATCTTTTTTAGATGTAACTGCCAGTTGGAAATTATTTGGCCAATCGCCGGTCGAATTAGCAAGAGCCATTCAAAAACGAGTCAAAAAAGAAACCGGGCTTTACATCACGATCGGAATTGGAGATAATCCGTTGTTGGCCAAATTGGCCATGGATATCGAAGCGAAACATACTAATGAGCGGTTAGCTGAATGGCATTATGAAGATGTTCGTAAAAAAGTTTGGACAATCGAACCAATAACAGAAATGTGGGGAATAGGTCATCGACTGGAAAAACGCTTGAATAATTTGGGTATTCGTTCAGTCTATGAGCTTGCTCACACAGATATCAATAAGCTAAAAAGGAATTTGGGGATCATTGGTGAACAGCTTTACGCGCATGCGCATGGAATCGACCGCAGTCGCCTCTCTGAAAAATACATACCAGAAGAACGATCATTTAATAATTCTCAAATTTTGATGCGGGATTACTTGAAACAGGAAGAAATCGAGGTGGTGATTCGTGAAATGGCCGATCAAGTTGCAGCGAGGCTTAGAAAAGCACATTGCCAAACTGAATGTGTCCATCTATCTGTCGGTGCCTCTAGAGGAACCAGGCAGCCTCATACTGGATTCTCTAGACAAATGAAAGTACCATTGACCAATAGTAGTAAGCTTTTGACTGAATACTGTTTGATGCTTTTTAGACAGTATTGGAGAGGTGAGGAAATCCGACATATTGGAATCACTTATTCCAAACTAAACTACAATACTTATGTTCAACTGGATTTATTTCACGAACCAACAGAGCAGTTAAAAGAGTTGGAGCTGGATCATGTGATCGATGATATCCGTCAACGCTTTGGCTATGTTTCTTTAGTTCATGCAAGTTCAATGACAAAAGGTGGTACAGCAATTTCTAGAGCGTCATTGGTTGGCGGTCACGCTGGAGGATTGGAGGGATTAGAATGAGCAAGGAAAGAGATTACTATTTTGAACAATACCAAGATCGAAAAATGAAGAAGTGGGCAGGCTTTTATTTATCTGAGCACACAGCAATTATTGCTAAAGAACAAAACAAACGACCACCCGAACAAAAAGTACAAATGAGCTGGATCGAAATTGATGCTGTATTAGCTAAAGCTTTTCAAGAGCAGCTTCTTGTGGCTATTCAAAAAGAAGAATTAGACAGTGAAGGAAACTATGGTGAAGACATTAAAGGGTTGATAAAAGGACATGACGAGTTAGGCATCTACATTTCTGATCAAAAAGTTGGATACGATGAAATCAGGCATGTAGATATCAGTTGAAAACGCGAGCGAATAAACACAAGAAAAAAGCAGCTCCTTCTGATTCTCGGAGCTGCTTTTTTCTTTAGCCTTGTTTTAGTCTAGTTTTTAAGAAACAGGACCTACATAAAAATAATCAAATAGAGTCAATGCGATCATCGCCAATACAATCAATCCGCAAATAATCATATGCCGACGTTTTCTCATGACAACGATTGCGATAAATTCTCGTAAAAAGGCATTAGGTAAAAAATAGAAAGCTGTTTTAGCGCCGACACCATTCGCATTTAGGTTAGCCATTTTAGCAAACATACCTGCACGGAATAAATGAAAATTATTCGTTGTAAAAATCGCTCGATAGGCAGTCGAACCGACAGACTGCTCGATGATTTCTTTAGAAAATTTCATATTTTCCAAAGTATTTTTAGAATTTGCTTCAACGAGAATATCTTGTTCTGGTATTCCTTTTTCTAAAGCATAAGCCTTCATGGCAGCTCCTTCAGCCAAATGCTCATCATCTCCTTTTCCACCAGACATGATGATTTTAGGTGCTCGTTGTGTTGCTGCCTTTTGAGCTTGGTAAAATTGAATCGCTTTATTGATCCGATTTCCTAAAAGAGGAGGCACTGTTTTCCCATCGATCAAACCAGAACCAAGTACGATGATAAAATCTTGATTATACCTAGGTTGATTAAATTGATAGATGACCGAAATCGTTAAAAAGTTGTAAAAAACAACTGAAAAATAGAGCAATATAGCTGGAAAAATACCAAATAAAGTCAATGCCCATTGCGGTAAAATACTAGTAGAATAATAACTAAAAATCAAAAGAGCAGTCAAACCAATAGCTAAAAGTAGCGTCAATAAGTTAGCGAATGAATGACCTTCTTTTCTTAAAACAACAATCGCATTCCAATACAAAAAAACAAGTAACGCATATAGACCAATCAGTAACAATAAAAGCAAAAAGATGCCTGTAGCTCCCGCCATCACTACTAATAAAGGATTAACTGTTCGGACTACTAAAAAGCCCAGATAACTCATGCCTACTGCCAAAAATAGATTGAACAGCAAGCCATTGACCAATCGTCTTTTTTCTCTAAAGTAACTAACCAAAAAAATGGTAAGAAATAGAGAGGGAATCAAAAAGAAGTAAGAAGGTAGTCGAATTTCTAAAAATATGACATAACAGATAAAGCAGATTGAAAACCAAAGGACTTCAAAAAACTTCCAGTCTTTGTCTACTTTGTTTTTGCGCCATTTTGGAATAATGAATGCACCAATCAAATAAATCAGGCCAAGTATGATCGTAAAATAAGTCCCCATAATAAAAACTCCTTTAATAACTGATATCTTCTTTAGTATAACGAAAATCAGGTAAAAACAATACTAAAAAACGTTGAATCCGCTGCATAAAGAAACTGATCCAACGTTTTAGCGATAAAAATAGTTTTTATTGTGGTGGACGGACAGGAAGAATGATCAAAAAAGTTGTTCCTTGATTTGTTTCTGACTGAACATCCAAGTACCATTCATATTTGGCGATGATAGAAGCTACTGCGAATAAACCAAGACCTGTTCCTTCATCAGCAGATTTTGTCGTGAAGAACGGTTCGAAGATTTTTTCTCTAATGTCAGAAGGAATTCCTGGACCATTATCAGTAATTTCCAGAGTGACAAAATGTTCTTCTGATTGAATTCGTATATTGTCTTTCTTGATTTCTTCTGCAACTTCTTTAGATGTTGGAGCAACAGTGACCTGGATTTTAGGGATCGTTGACTGCTCTTTGGTCGCTTGGTATGCATTTGTGATCAAGTTATAGATCAGATTTTGGACATCGATTTCTTCAAATTTAGCTGTACCAAGATTTTCTTGAATCGAGATCGATAATTGAACATTTTTAGGGATGATCTCTTTGATCAAATGTGTCGCAACACCGATCGCAGCAGAAACATCCAGCCACTCTTGTACGCTTTGTTGTGTTTTAGAAAAGCGCAGGACATTGGCCGACAATTGTTGGCCTTTTTGTGCAGAATGGAGAATATCTTCTAAATCTTCTTCTAGTACTGGATCATCAGAATATTCTTCTAAAAGTAGTTGCGTATTTCCAATGATCGGTGTCAAGAAATTATTCATGTCATGAACAATAGAAGTCGTCAGTAAACCGACTGTTTCCATCTTATTCCGCTGATAAAGCTCTAATTCTAATTGATGCTGTAATTTTTGTTGCTGCTGCTTTTCGATCAGCTGTTTGTTTTCTTCTTCGATGCGTTCTTTTTTTCTAAAATTATGAATAAATAGAGAAAAGATACCCACAAGTAAAAGCAGGACGACTAAAAGCAAGGAGAGCATGATGACAAAATTGATGATATCATCGTTTCGTTCATTATAATCAGCATTGATTGCGACGACCCAATGAGCTAAGCCGACATCGATCCACTCAAATGCGCTGATTTTCAAAACTTCTTTAGGAACGTCTTCATCCCACCAATAAGATTTATAGGTCAATTTTCCAGAAGAATGACTTAGTTGGTATTTTTCTAATTTTTTTAAGTCAGAGTAGTCTAGATCAGGATAAATTTTTTCACGGTCTGTGACGATATCCAAACCGACCTGCTCGGCAACAGGATGCATAACGACTGTCATCGACTGATCTTTGATCATCGGATAACCTTTGTAATCTAGTTCAAAATCTTGTAGAAAATTCTGATAGAACGTTTGTAAATGCAGCGGTAAAATCAGATAGCCGTCGATTTTGTCATCTGCTGTTTTAATTTCCTGATAAAAATTAAGATACGCTTTTTTATCAATAAAATAAGAAGCACTATTTTGCGCTGTTGGCTTATCTAACAACTGTCTCAGAGATAAATCATGATTGATATAAGGTTGAATAGTTTGAGTATCTGCGATCGTTACAGTCTTTTTTTCTGAGTCCCAATGAAAGGCGTAAATCGGTGTTCCGTTAGGATCAATGTAAAAAAGAGCATCAGCTTCTCCGTTCAATGAATCGAAAAAAGTCGTTAGGGTGGATTGGCTGTTTTTTAAATAGGCGGCAGGATCATCACTATTTTTTAAATTTCCGTCAATAGCCAAATAGTTCAATGCTTGATGACGGTTTTTCATAGAAAGCTGGATCACTTTGCCGACATACTCAGTTGATTGTAAAAGAAAATCTTGACCGCTAGCAGTCGTTGTTTTACGAATGACTGAGAAGCCGCGGATCGCAAAAAATACGGAGACGATGATAAAAAGCGTCATTGCTATGATCATAAGGTTCACGATCTTATTTGTACGTTTCATTTGGATAACTCCTTTCATAGTATGTTCATATCATAACAAGTTCAAGTTGAAATTTGAAGACAATTCGGCTATTGTATAGGTATGTAAAATGGACAATGGGGTGTATATCGTGCGAAACGAAAAAATCTTAGTGGTCGATGATGATCCGGCAATTCGCCGTTTGATCTGGAAATCACTACAGTCGACGGGATTACTGGTTTATCAAAGTGATACGATCGAAAAAACTATCGAGATCATGAAGCGGGTCGATTTCCAGTTGTTTCTTTTAGATGTTAGTTTGGAGCACGAAAATGATGGCTATCATTTAGCTCAATTGATTCGAGAGCATCAACCGTTGACACCGATCATTTTTGTCAGCGGGAAGAAAAGCGAACAAGATATTATCAGCGGCTTAGAATCTGGAGGCGATGTCTACCTTTCAAAGCCGTTTGCACCAAATGTGTTGAGAGCTCAAGTTATTAGCACATTGAATCGAACGGAGCAATTACTGACGCTAAGAGAACATAGTGAAGAAGCAACGTTGACGGAAGGTATTTTTTCCTTCAATAAACATCAATATCAATTTAGTAAAAATGGTGAAGTAGTCAATATGACCTCTAAGGAGATCATGATGATTTTGTTCTTTATGGAAAATCCCCAGCAAGTGTTCAGTAAGGAGCAGATCTATGCTAATGTATGGAATGATGGTGAAATCGATAAGAACTTGATCACGGTGTATATTAACTATTTACGCAATAAAATTGAAGATGATCCTAAAAAGCCGAAGTATCTTCAAACTGTGTGGGGTATCGGTTATCTGTTCAATCCAGAAGGAAAAGAGGCTGAGACAAAAGCTTTTGACTCTTGAGAATAAAGCAGCATTCACAAAAGTGATTCGTTCATTTTTGTGAATGCTGCTTTATTTTTTAGTGTCTGCCTTTTTCTTAGCCTCTAATTAACGTTTAAACAAGTCCTTCCAGCTGACCGAAAAAGTAGCTTAATGCAAGTAAATCAGCAGAGCCTCCCGGACTCAGATGATCACGGATCAATGCTTGATCAAAGGCGACCAGCTTACGCTCCAATTCATCAATAGAAGAGTCTTCTGAAAGAGATCGTGCCTGTTGTGCTGCCATTTTTTTGACCTGCTGCCAGGCATCGATCCCTCCGCGGTTGATCAAGTTAGAATCCTCGACACTTGCCATTAAAGACAGGAGTAAAAACAGAAATGTTTTTCTATCATTTAGCGACTGTCTTTGTCTCAAGAAGGGCAAAGCAGTTTCCTGAAGTGAAGGATAGCCAGCAGCCGCTTCGCCTCTTATACCGGTAAAACCATGATCGAGGTATAATTTTTCACCATTCGTCAGTTCCTTTTTCTTTGTTAGGTTTGAAAAATCTTGAGCAACAAGTTTATTTGTCATTTGTTTCGTATAGTCAAAAATAGCTTTGGTATCAGCTTCGGAAAAAGGGAGCGACAGTTGTTCCTTTTGAAGCAGCTTTCCAATACTGGCTAAAATCAATGCGAAAGAAAAATTAGCTCCTTTATGAGTATTGACTCCTTCGGTTTTTTTGAGCATCTCTTTTTCGGCCAACTGACCGGTTGAACGAACCTTTTGAAACAAAGCTTCAGGTGTTCCATGATGTGCTAGACCTAGTTCAAGATAATCAGTGAAAAAGGGTGCCAGAGCTCGGCTGCTGTCAAGAAAAGTTCCGTAATCCATATCCTTATGAGCCCCAGAACTGATAGGATCAACTAGGCCAGGTTTAGGATATAAAGCAGCTTCAAAAAGCAAAGACTGTAAAGCAAAATTACTAATTTTTTTAAGGAGTTCCTGCTTAGTTATCTGAGTCATTTAAATGTTTTTCCATTTCTTTGATGATAAAGGACTGTGAATAGGTTAGGTGCTCCGTAATTAGCAATTCCAACTGCTCTTTTTCTTGATTCAGCATACAATAGTAAATCAGCCAATGTTCTTTCAAAGCTTTATCCCGACGTTCTTTTGAGCGAATAGAGATATCGCGGAAATAGATCAAATATTCTCTAAGTTTCATTACGATCGATTTGAGTCGGCGCATTTGGCTTTTTTCATAGATCAATTCATTGAAGTCTGAAAATTTTTGCAGCACTTGATCGATTTCATTTGCTTCATTCAACCGTTCAGTTTCCTCTAACAATTCTCTCAACTCTTCAAAGTCCGCTTCATTCATTTCATTCATCGCAGTCAAGGTAGCTAATACATCTAATGATTTTCTGATGGCATAAATTTCATGTGCATCATTGATAGATATTCCTTTAACGATGATACCAACACCGGGAACATGATCGACTAAATCTTCTTCAACCAGTTTTTGCAGAGCATAGCGGATCGGTGTGCGGCTGATATTCATGACTTCTGAAAATTCTTTTTCGTTGATCCGCTGTCCAGCTTGAATTTCTCCTAAAATGATTGTTTTGCGAAATGCTTTGTAAACCAACTCTTTTAGCGGCTCATTAAGACTTAAATCTAGATTTTTTCCGACAGCCTCTGATATTGTACTCATTTTCCAGTACTCCTTTTGCTGATATAGTAGGAAAAATATACACTTCTTTTCCTTTAGATTCCTTAAAAAGTGCTAAGAAATCTAAGAAAGTTTTGTGCATGACAGTGTCCTTACTGAGGAATGTATAACGGCATATGTCCAGTTAGAACAATTGTTACAACAAAGATAATGAAAATTCCCAATGCCCATTTCGCTGCTTCTTTTTGCCATTGTCCCATATCTAAACCAGTTAAACGAAGCAACAAGTAAATGAAGGCAACCAATGGACTCAATAAGTGGAACGCTTGCCCCATCAATGATGCTAACGCCATTTGCATATCTGTAAATCCATACGCACGTCCAGCTTCTGCTAACACAGGCAGTACGCCGAAGTAAAAACCATCATTTGAAATAAAGAATGTACCTGGTGCTGAAATCAAAGCGATCACTAAGCCCCAGAAGCCAGCTAATTGATCCGGAATGATTTTTGTGAAACTTTGAGCTAATGCATCTGCCATACCAGTTCCTTGGAACAAGCCCATGAAGACACCAGCTGCAAAGACTAATATAACTACTTGAACAGCATCTCCGCCGTTAGCCCCGATTCGTGATGACTGATCTTTTAAAACAGGATAGTTGACCATCAAAGCAATAACCGTACCGGTCAAGAATAAGAATAACGGTGGTAAACCAAGTCCAACAAATGAATCTGTTACTAATAAAGCAATCAAGCCAATTGTCATAATAGCATTGAATAGCCAATTTTTTGGACGACGAATCGCTAATGTTTCTTCATCTGTCACAGTTGTCATTTCATCGATTTCAGCATCTGTTAGCTGTTTGACACCTAAGCGGGCACGTTCTTTTCGACCCATTGAAGGAGCAACGATGAAGATGACATATAAAAGAGCAATGATCATACCAGGAATCAGATAAGCTAAAATTTCTGCTCCAACATTTAAAACACTCATTGCACGAGCAGTAGGTCCGCCCCATGGTAGTAAATTCATGATCGTATTTTGTAAAATAACCAAAACACCCAAATTCATCAATTTCATGTCCAGTTTTTTATAAATAGGAATAAAAGCTGAACAGCAAATCAATGTAGTCGTTGTTCCGTCTCCGTTAAGAGAAACAGCAGCAGCAACAACCGCAGTTGCGATCAATACTTTCATTGGATCACCTTTGGCAATGTGGATCATCTTTTTGGTGATCGGATCAAATAGACCGGCATCCAACATGATTGAAAAATAAAGAATCGCGAACAAGAGCATAATACCTGTAGTAGAAGTTGTCTTGATTCCTTCCATTACAAAGTCTCCGATGGATCCCTTGTTTGAAACACCAGTGAAGATGGCTATCAGTGCAAAGATCAGTGGAATCAAAACTAGTGCTGTAAACGGTGACATTTTCTTTTTCATGATCACAAACATAAAGACGATGATCATGACGTAAGACAAAACAGTAAGTAACATTTTTTCTCTCTCCTTTGATAATAAAATTGTTGTCTGAAACAATCAGAGAATTAGAATAGCAATTGAAATAAGATAACAATATAACTGATTATGAAAACCCTTTCTTGTTTCGTTTAACAAGCTTAGTGTAAAGCAAGTCTGTTGAGATAAATAGTTAGCAATGAGAAAAAGAACACCAAAAAAACAGGAATGATAACGGTTTCTTAAAGAGATGTTAATAAGATGTTAATAAAATATTAAATGCTTGGAAACGCTTATATATCAATGTTTCCAGTAAGTTTGCACGGAAATGTCTACTAAGAAACAACAAAAGAACAATTTGAAAACACTGATATTGTTTTTTTGTCGAAGATTTTACCTATAATGAAATCATAAGCAGAAAGGATGTGAATCCATGGGGTTATTTAGCCGTCTTTTTACTAAAGAAAGTGGGGAAATAAAAACAGAGCATAATCAGATTCAACCGATTGAAGAAGATTCTGAATGGCAAAAAATAGCGGGGTATATTCCTGTTGAACGTGAAGAATATGAACGCATTTCAGTCATCGCTACTGCTATTGCAGCTGGTGATCAGCCAGATAGTAGTTTTACGATCAAACGCATCATGAAAAGAAATCCGGAGGCAGAACTTGTTTCAGTGATTGCTTCTAGTATTGCCTCAGCAGACCAACCAGAGAGTCAATTTGTTGTTCGATCGATTCAAGAGAAAAAATAGTTGTGCTGATGTGGATGTTTGAAAAATAGGTTTATATTCAAGGCTGAACGAGTCTGTTACGCTTTTGCTGGGAATCACAGCGAAAGAAATTGAGCTGATGATGAACAGTACAAGACTTTCGTTAGAAAGTGTTGATCATTTATTTTATCTAGCTGCACAAGCCAGTTTTTCGGAAAAAAGATAAAAATAAATTGTGGCAAAAAGCACCACATTTTATTTTTCCTATTTTTCTGTCAAAACTGAACGGCTTGTTCCGCCATTATTGTTATCTAGCTACACAGGCTAGCCTTTCGGGAAAAAGATAAAAATAGAGCGAGGTAAAGAGCACCTCAATCGATTTTTCCTATTTTCCAGTCAAGGCTGAATGAGCCTGTTACGCTTTTGCTGGGAATCACAGCGAAAGAGATTGAGCTGATGATGAACAGTACAAGACTTTCGTTAGAAAGTGTTGATCATTTATTTAATTAGGAGGAGTTTACATGTTACGTAAGTTTAAAATTTCTATTGATGGAAAAGAGTATTTAGTTGAAATGGAAGAAATTGGTGGAGTGCCGCAAGCGCCAGTTGCTGCACCAACAGCTCCGGCTGCTGCGCCTGTAGCAGAAGCAACACCAACGCCTGCACCCGCACCTGCTGAGCAAACTGCACCAACGACAAGTTCACCAGCTGGCAGTGATGCAATGCCATCACCTATGCCGGGAACGATCTTAAAAATTTTGGTGAATGTTGGAGATACTGTACAGGAAAATCAACCGCTGATGATTCTTGAAGCAATGAAAATGGAAAACGAAATCGTTGCTGGAAAAGCTGGTACAGTCACAGGCATCCACGTTCAACAAGGCGATATGGTCAACCCAGGAGAGCCGTTGATTACAATCAAATAAATAGAGAAAAAAGAGTTTAATTTTAAAAGAGGAAGTGACGTTTGTGGAAACATTAATTGAAGGTGTAGTAGGGATGGGACAGGAACCTGGTCGTATTGTCATGATGCTGATCGGAGGCATCTTGATGTACTTAGGGATCAAAAAAGAGTACGAACCTACCTTGCTAGTACCAATGGGATTAGGAACGATGTTAGTTAACTTTCCCAACACAGGGGTATTAAGTGCTGGTGGCGAAGCTGGTCCATTTCAAGTGTTGTTTGATATGGGGATTTCAACGGAATTATTTCCATTGTTACTATTTATCGGAATAGGCGCTATGATCGATTTCGGACCATTATTACAAAATCCATTTTTATTATTGTTCGGTGCAGCCGCTCAATTTGGGATTTTCTTTACGATCATTGCTGCAGTACTATTAGGGTTTGATTTAAATGATGCCGCTTCTATTGGAATCATCGGAGCAGCAGATGGACCAACATCTATCTTTGTTGCGAATACATTGAATTCAAAATATATGGGTGCAATCATGGTAGCTGCTTATTCATATATGGCCTTGGTTCCAATCATTCAACCTGTAGCGATTAAAGCTGTTACAACGAAAAAGGAACGTAAAATTCGTATGACTTACCGTGCTGGTGAAGTATCGCAGACAGCGAAAATTTTATTCCCGATCGTGATTACGATCGTCGCTGGTTTAGTAGCACCAGTTTCTCTACCACTAGTTGGGTTCTTGATGTTCGGGAATTTACTACGTGAATGTGGTGTTTTAGATCGTTTATCTGTTACAGCGCAAAATGAGCTGGTAAATATCATCAGTATTGTATTGGGACTGGCGATTTCAGTGAAAATGCAGTACGAGGAATTCTTACAAGTTGATACCTTGATGGTTATTGGTCTTGGCTTAGTGGCCTTTGTGATGGATTCAGTTGGCGGTGTTTTATTTGCAAAATTATTGAATCTGTTTAGAAAAGAAAAAATCAATCCAATGATCGGTGCCGCTGGTATTTCAGCATTTCCAATGTCAAGTCGCGTGATTCAAAAAATGGCAACAGATGAAGATCCTCAGAACTTTATTTTAATGCATGCAGCAGGTGCAAATGTATCTGGGCAAATTGCGTCTGTTATCGCCGGCGGCTTATTATTAGCATTGCTTGCGTAGTGGTTTATAGAAAAAAAGGGAGAGGAGTTTGTTTATGTCAGCTGATTTACTAAAGTCATTAGAGCTACTGATTTTTGGTTGGGGCGGCGTGTTTGTTGTCATTTTTGTGATTTACTTTGCGTCTTCGATGTTGAATAAATTATTTCCGCCAAAAAAGTAGGAAGTGATGAATAATGACTATCAGAAGAATTTGGCTTGATCGAGATCCATTAGGCAAACAGCAGTGGGCAGATTTTTTGATAACTGCCGGACTATTTCCTGATGAGCAGTTAGATTATACGATTGGTATCTACGAACAGGAAAAACTGATTGGAACAGGATCGATTTTTAGGAATATTTTAAAATGTGTGGCGATTGACGCTTCTTATCAAAATGAAAACCTGCTTACTCAGATTGTTCAGGCATTACGAGAGCGACTGCGGGATATCGACTATCAGCATTATTTTTTATATACAAAGCCAAAAACGAGTCAATTGTTTCATTCTTTAGGATTTACTGAAATCGCGGCAACGTCAGATCTAGTTTTTATGGAGCAAGGCTTTCCAGATTTTAATGACTATTTGACGGAGCTCAAAAAGCAGCAACGAAAGACAAAGAATAATGCAGCAATCGTAATGAATGCCAATCCATTTACAAATGGTCATTTATATTTAGTTACAGAAGCTGCTAAAAGTGTAGAAACGGTTTATCTTTTTGTTTTGTCTGAGGAACGTTCGCTGTTTGATGCAAAAACACGTTTTGAACTTGTAAAAAAAGGAACGAAGCATTTAGAAAATGTTGTTGTTTTACCGACGCGAGAGTACATGGTATCCAGTGCGACCTTTCCATCTTATTTTTTGAAGGATCAGGCAAAAGCTAGTATTGCACAAGTACAGGCTGTTTTGGATGCCACGTTATTTAAAGAAAAAATTGCTTCTGCTCTGTCGATTTCTACTAGATTTGTTGGAGAAGAGCCATTTTCTGAAGTAACAGAAATTTATAATCAGGCGATGAAAAAGACCTTCGGATCTGCACTAAAGCTAGTTATTTTACCAAGAAAAAAAAGTGGTGAAGAAGTGATTAGTGCCTCTAGAGTTCGTGCTTTAATGGATGAGAAAAATTATGCAGCGATCAAGGCACTTGTTCCGCCTACAACTTTTGAAGCAATAACCAAACAAAATAATAAGTAATGAGGTGTACACTTTGGAAATCAAACAAAACGCATCTGCTGGAACAACTGAATCAAGTGATATCATGATTACAATTGGAAAAAATAGTGGAAACGGAATTCTAATTGAACTGGACAGCAGTGTCGAAAAACAATTTGGCCGTCAAATTCGTGAAAAAATACAGGAAACCTTGACTAATTTATCCGTCACTGACGCAAAGGTTCAAGCAATTGATAAAGGTGCATTGGATTGTACGATTCAAGCAAGAACAGTCGCAGCTGTATACCGAGCTGCTAATGAAGAAACGATTGATTGGCAGGTGATTCACTCATGGAACGCTTAAGAAGAACAATGATGTTTGTACCCGGAGCGAACGCATCGATGTTGCGGGATGCAACATTATATGGCGCAGACTCTGTGATGTTTGATTTGGAAGATGCTGTTTCGTTAAAAGAAAAAGACAGTGCACGCCTGCTTGTCTACAATGCTTTACGAACATTTGATTATTCAATGGTGGAAACAGTGGTTCGAATCAATGGATTAGATACAGTTGGGCATCAGGATATTGAGGCGATGGTTTTAGCTGGCGTAGATGTCATTCGTTTACCTAAAACAGAAACGGCTCAAGATATCGTAGATGTAGATAACGTTATCACTGAAATGGAAAAGAAATACACGATTGAAGTGGGTACGACGAAAATGATGGCAGCGATCGAATCAGCGGAAGGTGTGCTGAATGCGCGTGAAATCGCTAAGGCTAGCGAACGGCTGATCGGTATCGCATTAGGTGCAGAAGATTATGTGACGAATATGAAAACACACCGCTATCCCAATGGACAAGAGCTCTTTTTTGCCCGCAGCTTTATTTTACATTCTGCTAGAGCTGCAGGAATCGCTGCAATCGATACGGTTTACTCAGATGTCGATAATACAGAAGGCTTCTTAGCTGAGGTTGAGCAGATCAAACAACTAGGCTTTGATGGAAAATCAGTGATCAACCCTCGTCAAATTCCTTTAGTAAATAGTGTTTATGAACCAACTGCTAAAGAGATTCAACAAGCAAAAGAAGTGATCTGGGGAATCCGCGAAGCCGAAGCAAAAGGCTCTGGTGTTATCTCAGTCAACGGAAAAATGGTCGACAAACCGATCGTTGAACGAGCAGAACGTGTCATTGCTTTAGCGATCGCAGCAAAATTGATTTCTGAGGAGGAAGTCTAGAATGAAAAATAATGTAGGCAAAGAAATTCCAGATAATTATGCTGAAAATTATGGCGTGTTTTCCGGTGAGTTCACGAATATCCATGAATATAAAGAATCCAGCCGAACGATCCAGCCGGTTAGACCACGTGATACAAAATTATTGGGGAGCTTAAGAGAAGCGATTGAAAAAACAGGACTAAAAGACGGAATGACGATTTCATTCCATCACCATTTCCGTGAAGGTGATTTTGTCATGAATATGGTTTTAGAGGAAATCGCAGCAATGGGAATCAAGAACTTATCGATTGCCCCGAGCTCGATCGCCAATGTTCATGAACCATTGATCGAGCATATTAAAAATGGAGTCGTTACAAATATCACCTCAAGCGGTCTACGTGATAAAGTCGGAGCAGCGATTTCAGAAGGCATTATGGAAAATCCAGTTGTTATTCGCTCTCATGGTGGTAGAGCCCGCGCAATTGCTGCAGGAGACATTCACATCGATGTTGCCTTTTTAGGAGCACCAAGCTCGGATGCTTATGGCAATGTCAATGGAACAAAAGGAAAAGCAACTTGTGGTTCTTTAGGCTACGCGATGATCGATGCGAAGTATGCTGATCAAGTAGTGATCATTACAGATAGCTTGATGCCATATCCGAATACACCGATCAGTATTCCGCAAACAGATGTTGATTTTGTTGTTGAAGTTGATGCGATCGGTGATCCAGCTGGGATCGCCAAAGGAGCTACTCGTTTTACTAAGAATCCTAAAGAACTTTTGATTGCAGAGTATGCAGCTAAAGTGATCACTCACTCACCTTATTATAAAAATGGTTTTTCCTTCCAAACAGGAACAGGTGGAGCGGCTTTGGCCGTATCTAGATTTTTAAAAGAAGCGATGATCAAAGATGGGATCACTGCAAGCTTTGCTTTAGGCGGTATCACGAATGCGATGGTCGAGTTGTTAGAAGACGGATTAGTAGAAAAAATCATTGATGTCCAAGATTTCGATCATCCATCAGCAGTGTCATTGGGTGCTAATGACAATCATTATGAGATCGATGCGAACATGTACGCATCGCCATTAAGCAAAGGATCTGTGATCAATCAACTTGATACAGCGATTCTTTCAGCGCTTGAAATCGATACGAATTTTAATGTCAATGTCATCACCGGCTCTGACGGTGTGATTCGCGGGGCATCGGGCGGACACTCAGATACAAGTGCTGCTTGTAAAATGAGCTTAGTCATTGCTCCGTTGATCCGCGGCAGAATCCCAACAATTGTTGAGGAAGTCAACACGGTTGTTACACCAGGCAGCAGTATTGATGTTGTTGTAACAGAGATCGGTATTGCTATCAATCCGGAACGGGAAGATTTAATGAAGCATTTTGAAGGACTTGATGTGCCTAAATTTACAATAAAAGAACTGCAGGAAAAAGCATACAGTATCGTTGATCGTCCAGAAGCTATTCAATATGGAGAAAAAGTCGTTGCTTTGATTGAATACCGTGACGGTTCGATCATCGATGTGGTCAGAAATGTGTAAAGCCTATTTTCAAGGTGAAGAAGTTGAACTGATCGATATGATGAATGCAAGAGAAAAACGCGTATTGATTCAGCGTGAACTTTTAGGAAAGCATCCGCATGAAATATTGTTGAGCGCAACCATGAATATTCCTGGTCCTGTAAAAACGAATGAGCAACTCAAAGCCGCTTTTTTAACTGTCATTGAAGCAATCGATCGGCTGATTCCTCCTGAAAAAAGAGTTGCACGTAAATACCGTGACGTAAAAACAGGACCTGAATATTATTTAGTCATTAGAGAGACACCTGAAGTATTAAAAAAACAACTGATCGATTTGGAAGAGAGCCATCCTTATGGTCGCTTGCTGGACTTAGATGTTCTTTATCCAAAAGAGCAACAACTACTTTCTATTAGTCGGACAGAGTTGGGTTATCCCGTGCGTCGTTGTTTTATCTGTGAAGATGAAGCAAAGATTTGCGGGCGCCAACGACGTCATAGTATAGAAGAAATGCAGCAAGCAATCAGTCAACTCATTGAGAAAGGAAAGATGAAATGACAAAAGAAGTACTTTTTACAGAAACCGTTCTGCGTGACGGACAACAAAGCCAAATCGCTACACGTATGCCAACAAGTGATATGTTGCCAATTATCCAAACTTTGGATGAGGCTGGTTTTCATGCATTAGAGATGTGGGGCGGCGCGACTTTTGATGCGTGTATCCGCTTCTTGAACGAAGATCCATGGGAACGATTACGAGCAATTAGAAAAGCCGTAAAACATACCAAATTACAAATGTTGTTAAGAGGACAAAATTTATTAGGTTATAAAAACTATGCAGATGATGTCGTTGAAGCCTTCGTACAAAAATCGATCGAGAACGGTATTGATATCATTCGCGTTTTTGATGCGTTGAATGATACTAGAAATCTGCAAACATCGATTGAAGCCACAAAGAAATACGGTGGTCATTGTCAACCTGCAATTTCTTATACGACAAGTGAGTTTCATACAATCGATTATTTTGTGAATTTAACGACGGAACTTGAAAAAATGGGTGCGGACTCAATTTGCATCAAAGACATGGCAGGAATCCTAACACCAAATGATGCGTACCGTTTAGTGACGGAAATCAAAAGCAACATTCAAGTGCCTTTAGAAGTCCATACACACGCGACAAGCGGGATCGCTGAAATGACGTACTTGAAAGCAGTTGAAGCAGGTGCAGACATTATCGATACAGCAATTTCCTCTTTCTCAGGAGGGACTAGCCAACCTGCAACAGAATCTATGGCTTTGGCTTTAGAAAACCTAGGCTATGATACACACTTAAATATGAATAAAGTTGCAGAAATCGCAGATTACTTTAATCCGATTCGTGATAGCTTTAGAGAAGAAGGTCTTTTAAATCCGAAGGTCAAAGATACGGAACCTAAAACATTACTTTATAAAGTACCTGGTGGTATGTTGTCTAATTTGTTGAGCCAGTTAACGGAGCAAGGACTTGTTGATAAATATGAGGAAGTATTGAAAGAAGTACCGAAAGTCCGAGCTGATCTTGGATATCCGCCATTGGTAACGCCATTGTCACAAATGGTGGGAACGCAAGCGGTGATGAATGTTATTAGTGGGGAACGCTATAAAATAGTACCAAAAGAAATCAAAGACTATGTCAAAGGATTATATGGGAAACCACCTGTAGCGATCTCTGAAGAAATGACTAAATTGATCATTGGAGACGAGGAAGTTATCACTGTTCGTCCTGCGGATTTACTAACACCTGAGATGTCGACGTATGAAGCAGAAATCAAGGAGTATGCAAAATCAACAGAAGATGTCTTGATGTATGCTTTATTCCCACAACAAGGAAAAGACTTTTTAGGTAGAAGAGAAGACCGTTTTTATGATATTCCGATTCAAGAAGTCACTGTGACATTGGATATTTAAAAAAAACAGCAAGACTCATAAGTGCTTGGTTTTGATATATGGAACGGATACTTGTATTTAGAAGTTGAAACAGAAGCAACTCCGAGAAATAACCAGGAGTTGCTTCTGTTTCTGCCGTTTATTAAGCTTTAGAGTGCGAAACAAAACTGATCATTAGTTTTGTCATGCACTCTTATTTTTACTGCAAAAATAAAAAAATCCATCTTACATGAAATTGATAAAAATACATAAGACTTACTGAAATACATTCCAAATGATGTAAACTAAACCAAACAAATGTCTGAGATACATAAAATGCATATAAGGTTAAAATTAAATGTGAAAAACATGTAAAATAGCTAATTTTAAAAGGGGTAATAAAAAGAGATCACCTATTTTTAGCGGTTTTACACATCTTTTTATATTACGTAAATCTGACATGGTAAAGTCAATTAACCTAACTTTTCTCATTTGTTTAAGGGTTTACATTCCGTTATAATGCCGTTATAATAGCTAAAATTAGATAATGCATAAATACTTCTAATCAAAGATTAATAAAAAGTGTGAGTTTTTACTTTGTTTAAAAGTAGAGGTATTGTGCAACGCTCAAATTTAGGAGGGATGGTTTTGATTTCTAAACAACGATCGGCAGAAACATTTTTTTACTATGACAACCAAAAATATCATTACTATGAGTTAGCGTCACTTGAAACAGAACAAAATCTTTTTGTTTCAAAGTTACCTTTTAGTATTCGGGTATTATTAGAATCTTTACTGCGGCAGAAAAATGGGACAGGCATCACTCAGCAACATATCGATCAATTGGCAAATTGGTCTGCAAAAGAAAAAAATGTAGGAGAGGTTCCTTTTAAACCTGCACGTGTGATTCTTCAAGATTTCACTGGCGTTCCAGCAGTTGTCGATCTTGCTTCATTAAGAAAAACAATTGCAGATTTTGGCGGTGATCCGACTACGATCAATCCAGAAGTACCTGTTGATCTAGTGATCGATCATTCTGTCCAGGTAGATGTGGCAGGTGTAAAACAAGCTTTGCAGCTTAATATGAGCATGGAATTTCAACGCAATCAGGAGCGTTATCGCTTTTTGAGCTGGGCGCAAAAAGTTTTTGATAACTACCGTGTCGTACCACCAGCAACAGGTATCGTTCATCAAGTCAATGTGGAGTATCTTGCTTCTGTCGTGATTCAAAAGAAAATGGAGGATCGATCCACTCTTTTATATCCTGATACACTTGTTGGGACAGATTCACATACGACGATGGTCAATGCTTTAGGTGTTTTAGGCTGGGGAGTTGGCGGTATCGAAGCCGAAGCGAGTATGTTAGGCGAACCTTCTTATTTTCCGATTCCAGAGGTTATCGGCGTACGGTTTGTCAATGAGCTTTCTCAAGGAGCGACTGCGACAGATTTAGCTTTAAAAGTAACACAGGTGTTACGTGAACAAAAAGTCGTTGGTAAATTTGTAGAATTCTTTGGTCCCGGATTGGTAAATTTGAGTTTAGCAGACCGAGCAACTGTTGCGAATATGGCACCTGAATATGGTGCTACTTGTGGCTTTTTTCCTGTAGATGACGAGACGATTCGTTATTTACGTTTGACAGGAAGAGAAGAGCATGCTGTAAAAGTCGCAGAACATTATTTAAAAGAGAATCAGCTATTTTACGAGCCATCAACTGATCAAGAGCCCAGTTACACTAAAGTGATCGAAATCGACTTAAGTAAGATAGTAGCAAATTTAGCTGGTCCAAAACGACCACAAGATCTGATTCCTTTAACAGAAATGAAAAACAGTTTTGAAGAAGCGCTCAATGCACCAAGTGGACTTCAAGGATTTGGTCTGTCCAAGGAGCAGCAAGAACAATCTATTCCTTTAGATCTAGAAGGAGAACACCATGAATTAAAACCAGGTGCGCTGGCGATTGCAGCGATTACTTCCTGTACGAATACATCTAACCCTTTTGTGATGTTAAGCGCTGGTTTGGTTGCTAAAAAGGCTGCTGAACTGGGATTGACAGTGCCTAATTATGTAAAAACATCATTGGCGCCAGGGTCCAAAGTCGTGACTGCTTACCTTGAAAAAGCTGGGCTGCTCCCTTATTTAGAGACATTAGGATTTCATCTTGTCGGCTATGGCTGTACTACCTGTATAGGGAATTCAGGAGCATTAAAACCAGAAGTGGAAGAAGTAATCAAAGAAAATGACTTATTGACTGCTGGAGTATTAAGCGGGAATCGTAACTTTGAAGGACGGATCCATCCTTTAGTCAAGGCAAACTATCTTGCATCACCACCGCTTGTTGTACTATATGCATTAGCAGGAACTGTAGCTATTGATGTGTTTAATGAACCAATAGGGATCGATAAAAATGGCATACCAATCTATTTCAATGATTTATGGCCTTCTAGAGAAGAAGTTCAGCATTTGATCGATCAGTGTGTCACTCCTGAATTATATAAACAAGAATATGCAGGAGTATTCAATGACAATGAAGAATGGAATAAAATTCAAACGACTGCAGAGCCCTTGTATGCTTGGGATCAAGCGTCAACATATATAGCGAATCCTCCTTATTTTGAAGGAATGTCTCAGGAAAGAACCGTACGAGAACCATTAAAGAATCTAGCAGTTTTAGCTAAATTTGGAGACTCGGTGACAACTGATCACATTTCACCAGCTGGAAGTATACAAAAAAATAGCCCGGCAGGACAGTATTTGACTGAACAAGGTGTTGACATCCGCGCATTTAATTCTTATGGCGCAAGAAGAGGTCATCACGAAGTAATGATGCGGGGAACGTTAGCCAATATTCGAATTCGTAATCAGCTAGTACCAGAGATAGAAGGCGGATACACCATATTCCAGCCCACAAGAGAGACAATGCCGATTTATGATGCAGCGATGAAATATCAGCAGGAAGGAACCAAGCTCGTGATCTTAGCTGGAGATGACTACGGAATGGGCTCTTCTAGAGACTGGGCAGCAAAAGGTGTGCAGTTATTGGGTGTAGAGGCTGTGATTGCCAAAAGCTATGAGCGAATCCATCGTTCGAATTTAGTGATGATGGGTGTGTTGCCGCTACAATTTTTAAAAGGTCAAGATGCGGAGAGTTTAGGTTTAACAGGAACTGAACAATTCGATATCGAGATCGATGAAACCAAAGGGATTTTAGATACAGTAAAGGTCACAGCGAAAAAAGATTCGGGTGAAACGATTGAATTTGAGACGCTATTACGTTTCGATTCTGCGGTTGATATCACGTATTATCAGCATGGTGGTATATTACCGATGGTCATTCGTAAAAAGTTGGAACAAATGGCTTGAAAAACATATAGCTAGTTCTGTGGTAAAAGAATGAATTTGATTTGATGATGAACAGTACAAGATTTTTGAAAGAAAGTGTTGATGATTGATGTTATCCAGCTGCATGAGCCAGACTTTCAGAAAAAAGATAAAAAGAAATTGTGGTAAAAAGCACCACCTTTTCTTTTTCCTATTTTTCAGTCAAGGCTAAACGGCTTGTTCCGCTATTATCGTTATCCAGCTGCACAGGCTAGCTCTTCGGAAAAAAGATAAAAATAGAGTGAGACAAAAAGCGTCTCAATCGATTTTTCCTATTTTTCTGTCAGAGCTTGACGAGCCTGTTCCGCTTTTATTTTAAGGAGGGATTTGGATGGAGATCCATAGAGGTTTAGATGGTGTCGTGGTTTCTGAAACAAAGATCAGTTCGATCGTCGAAAATCAGTTGTTGTTTGCTGGTTTTAATATTGATGATCTAGTTGCTGAAAATGTTCAGTTTGAAGAAGTGATTTATCTTTTATGGTATCTTAAGGTACCAAATGCTCAAGAACTGTTCAAGTTTAAACAGGATTTAGCTGCTGCCATGCCGATCTCAGACACAATAGTGACATGTTTGAAAATCCAGACACGGCAAAATCTTCATCCGATGAGTGTTCTTAGATCGACTATTTCACTTTTAGGGGTGTTTGATCCAAATGCAGAAGAAACAGATGAATCTTCATCTTATCAACAAAGTGTCGCTTTGCAGGCTAAAATGCCAACGATCATTGCGGCATATGCCCGGTTAAGAAAAGGCTTGGATCCAATCGCGCCTAGAAGTGATTTATCGATCGCGGCGAATTTTCTTTATATGCTCACTGGCGAAGAAGCGAATGCTGTACAGGTATCCGCAATGAATCAAGCATTGGTGTTGCATGCAGATCATGATTTGAATGCTAGCACTTTTACCGCGCGAGTCTGTGCATCGACATTATCCGACGTCTACTCCTGTATTACTGCTGCGATCGGTTCTTTAAAAGGACCGCTTCATGGTGGAGCAAATGAACGAGTATTTGATATGTTGATGGAAATTGATTCTGGTAGTTTGAGTGTTAAAGAGTATTTGAATCAAAAATTAGATCGTAAAGAAAAAGTGATGGGCTTTGGGCACCGTGTCTACAAAACAGAAGATCCAAGAAAAAAACATTTGAAAAAGCTCGCAAAAGAACTAACGGCATTGACGCAAAAAGAACAGTGGTACTTTTTATCTTGTCAGGTTGAGTGCTATTTAAAAGAAACAAAGGGGTTGATCCCTAATGTCGATTTTTACTCAGCAACAGTTTATCATTGTTTAGATATTGAAAGTGATCTGTTCACATTGATTTTTGCGATGAGCCGAGTATCTGGTTGGTTAGGTCATATTTACGAGCAAAAGCAAGAGGATTGTTTGATCCGTCCGCGCTCTCACTATGTAGGACCAAAGCATTTGACTTATCGGGCATTTGATGAAGAATTACGTTCAGGAGGAATCGAAGCATGACCAAAGGAGAAAAACTTGTTTTCAGTAACGGCCAACTTGTCGTTTCAGATTATCCAATCATCCCATTTATAGAAGGGGACGGCATTGGACCTGAAATCTGGCAGGCGGCTAAAACTGTCTTTGACGCCGCAGTAGAAAAGGCATATCAAGGGAAAAGGAAAGTTGTTTGGCAAGAGGTATTGGCTGGAGAAAAAGCGTTTGATCAGACGGGAGATTGGCTGCCGGAAGAAACGTTAGAGACGATCAAAACACATTTAGTTGCGATCAAAGGTCCACTTACAACACCGATCGGCGGTGGTTTTCGTTCTTTGAATGTTACACTAAGACAAGAATTGGATCTGTATATATGCTACAGGCCTGTACGTTACTTTACTGGTGTGCCTTCTCCGCTAAAGCATCCGGAACTTACAGATATGATGATTTTTAGAGAAAATACGGAGGATATTTATGCAGGAATTGAATTTCCTGCTGAAAGTTCAGATGCGGAAAAATTGATTAGCTATTTAAGAACAGAATTTGGAGTCGAAAAGATTCGTTTCCCTAAAACATCAGCGATTGGAATCAAACCTGTGTCTAAAGAAGGAACAGAACGATTGGTTCGGGACGCCATTGAGCACGCGTTGAAACATCAACGCAAATCAGTAACACTTGTGCATAAAGGCAACATCATGAAATTTACTGAGGGTGGATTTAAAAAATGGGGCTATACGTTAGCTGAAGAGGAGTTCGGCAATCAAGTTTTTACTTGGCAGACATATGAGAAAGTCAAAAAAGAACTCGGAAAGACAGAAGCTGACCATCAATTGTTGGAAGCTGAAAAGGCAGGGAAATTGATTATTAAAGATCGGATCGCAGATATTTTCTTACAAGATATTTTATTGCATCCAGATAAATATGACGTGATCGCTACCTTGAATTTAAACGGAGATTATATCTCGGATGCTTTGGCTGCTCAGGTTGGCGGAATCGGAATCGCACCTGGTGCAAACTTAAACTTGCAGACAGGTCATGGCATTTTCGAAGCAACCCATGGGACAGCACCTGAATTTGCTGGTTTGAATCAGTTAAATCCTTCTTCGTTACTATTATCAGGTGCGTTGATGTTTGAATATCTTGGCTGGGATGAGGTCAGTCGATTGATCACTGAAAGCATTGAACAGGCACTGGTGAACAAAACTGTAACAAAAGATTTCGCTGATCAAATGGATCAAGCAATGCTGTTGAGCTGCTCCGCATTTGGCGAAGAATTGGTTCGGTTCATTCAGACAACATAAAAAAAAGCTGACGAGTAATCGTCAGCTTTTGAGTTTACTAAGGTTAATTATGCTTTGTTAACGTTAGTAGCTTGAGGTCCACGTTGGCCTTCTTCAACATCGAAAGTCACTGCTTGACCTTCTTCTAAAGTTTTGAATCCGTCGCCTTGGATAGCTGAGAAATGTACGAATACATCGTTACCGTTTTCTGCAGTGATAAATCCAAAACCTTTGTCTGAGTTAAACCATTTTACTGTACCTGTTTCCATAATAAAAAATCCTCCTATGTGTGTATACACGTATTTTGCAATTACTTGAAAGGTGAAAATGTGGAAGATGTTTATTTGAAACAGCTACACATATATTACCGACCAAAAACTACACTCTTATCATAGCATATTTCCTTGTTCTTGACTAGTGATATCTCTTTTAAATTGTAAAAATTTGTTAAGAAATAAAGATTAATTGTCAAAAAAAACTTAGTTCTGTTATAGTATAGAGGTATTAAGCGTTAAATATGAAAGTAATGATAGAGTTATATCGCAGAAATCTATTCCGAAGGCGCAGTCTTGGAACTGCATAGATTTGAAAGTAGGAAGGGTTCAAATTGTTTAGATGAGAATAAGGTTATCCTTACTAATAGATAGTTTCACTTGGTTTATAGCTAACAAAGTATTTAATCAACTTAATTAAAGAGCCGCTCAACTTATTAGTTGAGCGGCTCTTGTCCATTTATCCGTTAATAGCGTAAAATGGCGACTAAGGATTTTTCATCGGGTGAAGCTTGTTGATCTAGGATGAACACTTTACCGCCGGTGTTTAGAATTTTATTTGTCACTTGATTCAAGACCTTTCTACGGTCAAATTCTTCATTGGACATTTCTGTCGTTTCATCAACGAGGTTTGCTGTTGAAATAAAGAAGTGTGAGATTTTTCCCTCTTCTGCAGCAGGAGCGATGTCAGCAAGCTGATCTACGTATTTTTTCTCCAATAAAAGATTATAGGTCGCTGTTTCATTTTTCTCCAATTCTTGATTGATTTTTTCCGCTGCTTTTTCAATGTCATTGATTGAAACTTGGGCTGGAGAAGAAGAGACAGCTGTATCTGTTTTTAAATAAGTATTTTTGGCAATTTTTTTGAATAATGTTTGATTTTCAGGCAATGCATATAAACGAATCGGCAGCTGATCAGGGTTAACAAAGGTATCTTTTAAGTAATTATCGATTGCTTGATAATAGTTTGTCCAGTCGATCTGCACCTCTTGATCTTTTGTGTTGACACCGTGATAAGCAACTCCTTCTTTAGAAGAGCCATTATAACCTGAGCCTGCTTTTGTTGAGTAATTTAAATTTCCACCTGTCAATTCATCACCTAATGTGCCAACCAAGTCTGTCGGAGCATCGTCAGGCAAATCAACTTTTGTCACACGACTATTTTCAACCAGGTAAAGCTGCATCGAATCACGATTTAGCGCCATTAGATAATAACGATAATTGAATTGATTGTTTTTGATGATCCCTAAAAGATAAGGGCGATCGTCAACATAATATTGGTCGTTAACAGGAACATCTAAACGATGGATAAAAACATCATTTTCAGTGAAAATGATTGAGACACTTTTCGTTGCGTTGCGCCAAAATGAGGCATCCGCAAGTAAAGCATCGATCTTATCTTGGAACGGTGCCCATGAGAGTGTCTTGTATTTTTTTTCAAAGCGGATTTTTGCAGCTTTTCCAAAGTTTTTGAACGCTAAAGAATCTTTTTCAACATCTTGATGTGCAACGTGTGTGTTTAAAATAAACGTTACAAAGGGACCGTGAACATCATCAGAGAATAAAACAGAAAGTGTGTCTTTTTCTTGATCTACCATAATACATTCCTCCTAAAATTTAAAAGCTGAATGAGCTAGTTCAGTTTAAGCTGGCTTAAAAGTAAAATAAAAAGCGGATCTCTGCGTGATCATTTACATTTTCAGCAAAACTGGTTCATGGAGCTGGTGACATTGAAACCCGTAACTACTTCTATTAAAAGTGTAGCACAGCCTTAAAAATGTTGGAACTAATATGGTTTGCCAAACATAAATGAAAGCAAAAGTTAAGAAATGCTTTATATGAGTATTTACTAATAGTTTTTTTATGAAATACAAAATAGCTATTCATAATTTTTTTAGGTGAAGATGTTAATATACCTTCATGCCAATTATCCCGAATTGGTTTTTCATACTTACTCCTACCAAGAGTAAATAACAACCTTCATTTCCACCACAGACGACGGTCGTGGTGGTTTTTTTGTTTTTAGATGAGTAAGATGAAAACCAATAAGAGATAGATGTTTTACTTCTTATGTGCTAAAATAGCAAGCGGGTTTGTTTTTTTTAAAGGGAGGAAACATATGAAAACAAAGGGAGTTACACAGCGTGAATCCAATTTCGAACTTTTGAGAATAGTTGCGATGCTTGGAATCATCATGTATCACTTGGTTTTGCACTATATTGATTATAGTCGCTTTGCTTTAGTAAATTTGGATAGAGGTTCCAACTATTATCATTTAGAAACAATTCAGATTATTTACACATTTGGTCAAATTGGAAATACGTTGTTTATTTTGATCACGGGATATTTTTTAATTAAAAAATCCACTGTAAACGTTGTAAAACCAGGAATTAAGTTACTAAACCGCTCTTATTTGTTGAGTATTGTGTTAGTATGTGTCGCTTATCTATTTGGCAGATTTCATATGCCAGTTTCTACAAGTACAAATATGCACATGCCACTTAATGGCTGGTGGTTTATTGGGTACTATATCATTATTATTGTTTTTGCAAAATTTTTTCTTAATGAGTATTTGAATAAACTTGATAAACGAGGATATTTGAATTTTATTGTGATCATGCTTGTATTGTTGAGTTTTTCGGAAATATTTAACATACTTGCTAACTTAAAAATTCAAAATTTTGCTATTGGAATTTCTGTATACGCAATTGGCGGTTTTATTCGGTTATATAATCCTTTAAAAAATGTTAAGACATTGACGTTACTATTATTTATCATAATTTTTATGTTGATTCAGGTGGTTCAATATAAATTAGACTTGAATGTAAATATTCGTCAGTTTTACCAAAATGGTAATAGTATGTATGTTAATTCACCGTTCAACAATGTTCTAAGATCACCAAGCATTTTATTTTTAATTTGTAGCGTGTCGATCTTTGAATTATTTAGACGGATCAAAATAGGAAACATTCGCGTGATCAATACATTATCTGCAGCAACATTTACAGTCTATCTTTTCCATGAGTCTCATTTTTTTAGATTGCTCCAATTTAAAGGTAATCCTTTGCCTAATCGTTTAAGGTTGCTGAAAACTGTTTCAACTAAGGTCATTGCCGAAGATCCAACGAAAGAGGTCATTGTTCCTTTAGATAATCCGGAAACTTGGCAGTCATTGAAGGATTTTCTAAATATTAGTCAGGTTTTTCAAGAAAGAGGAGTTAAAATTGGGCTTATGTATATGATTCTATTGACCGTTACTATTTTTATTGTAGGAGTGTTTTTCGAGTTCTTGTTGCAAATGATCAATAGGGGATTCAGATTGATTTTCTCTAAAGATTTAAACGCGTTAAAAAGAAGTTTAAGATAAAATCAATTCATCATATACAAATAAAAATGAGGTCAAAGTAAGCAATACTTTTACTTTGACCTCATTTTCTTATAAAGCCTCAATAAACCGATTTGTTTTGAACAGTCTTGTTTCCAGATTAGTGCCAAGTTCTATCGCTGCCCGTTGCCCTTTTCCACTAAATTTATAACGGATCGTATCAGCGTTCATTTTTGCCGCTACAAAAGAGACCCCGAAATTTGCCTGCATGGTTTGAATCAAGCGGACATATAAAGCACTCTCAGAAATGCCGAAATGCTGTGACAACTGAACTAAATTCCAGCCTTCTTTTAAAAAGCGAAATAAGACCACATCAGGAATAAGAATGGCTGAAGCACCGATATTTGCTTGAAATTCATGAAGCTCTTCGTTATAAGAATAGTGTAAGCTACGTTCAGTATCTGTGAAAATCGTTTTACCATCACCCATATGAAATAAATAATGAGTGATTTCATGACTGATCGTAAAATTCTTTCTCTTCTCACTCATATTTTGATTATACCCAATAGTTGTCTCTAAAGCATCTTGGACGATCATGCCGGAAATGCGGTCTTTTGCTACACCATCGAAAGGAAATCCTCGCATGAAGACTCCTTTTGATTTAACATAATCCCAAAGATAGGAACAGTTATAGTGTTCATAGCCAATATTATTAGCAACCATTACAGCTGAGATATAATCGTTGATTTGATCTGAAAAACTAAGGTATTCATCAATTTGCTCTGTCATCCAATCACGCCTTGTCGTCTTGTTTTAGTTCGCGTTCACGCTCGATTTCAGATCTTCTGAATCGAAGAAAACGGTCCACTTCATCTTTCAATTCATCTACTTCAGCTTCTGAGAGCCCTTCAGTATTCATTCGAAACATGATTTGTGAAGAAAGAGCTTCTTCAGGAAGATTTTCTTCCCGTGCCGGAGTATTTGTTCTCCCCAACAGGTAGTCTGTAGAAACATCAAAATAATCAGCGACTTTTTGAATGTTTTCTATTTTAGGAGAAGAAGTGTCCCAACGGCGGATTTGGCCATTAGAAATTCCTGTATTTCGTTCAATCTCAGCAAAAGTAACTTTCTTTTGATCAGCCAGCTCTTTGATTCTGTAAGTTAAACTCATGTTTTTCAACCTTTCATAAGCTTAAATGAAAAATAAATTAGCTTTCAAGCTATTTTTAATTGACAATTAGCTTTTAAGCTATTATACTATTCTTATAAGCTAATTTATAAGTAAACAGCTACTCAAGCAATTTCTTTACGCGATCACCATAATGAAAGCAGTGATCAAAGTAGAGAGAAGCTTGTTTAACTATACCTATATAATAGCGTAAAAGCTATTATTTGTCAATTTATTACTTTATATTAGCAAATTCACTAAGAGGAAAAGTATTAAGAAGCTTTAAGAGGAGGAGGAACGATATGAAAAGACGTAAAGCCAAAAGCAAGTTGCTTGTTCATTTTTTAAATTTGGCAGAATCAGGTGATAGACAGGCAGAAGTTCAGGCAAAGGAATTGGCAAAAGAAATTTTTAAAGAAGAGCAGGAAGTAAAACTGACAGAGAAAAGTTTAGCGAGTCAACAAGCAATTGAAGACTAATTATAAAGGAGAGGATAAATAATGATATTGTTTCCCGAAATCGATCGAAAGAAAACAAAAAAAAAGGTTCATGAGCTATTGAGCACCTATCGCTCTTTATTGAGAATTGCTGGAGATAAGCATGTTCCTAAAATCACCGCAGCATACGTTTTTGAAGTGCATCCAAGCACGAACAAAACAGGACAACGAACGGAACCGATCATTGATCGTAAGAAACTGGCAGCAAATGAGTTGACAAAAATCATCAATGCGATGAATCAATTAGATCGATATGATCGGCAATTACTTTATGACAAATATATGGACCGCCATTTTACCACTAATATTGCATTATATATGAATTACCATATGAGCGAAAGTAAGTTTTATCGTGAACTGGATAAAGCAATGATTCGTTTTGCAGAGTCTTATGAAAGTGGCGAATTATTGATAGAAAAGTGACATGATTTTGGGAGAAAAACGGCAGCTGAAGTAAATGAAAAACAGGTAAACTAATGATACTCATTAGTAAATGAAGACAAAGAGACTAAAAATAGGACATTCGTTAGACTATTGGGTACTCCTATAAAATAAAGAAAAGGTGGTAATTATGAAAATGTTTGAGTATTTAGATCGTTTTCTAGTAGATGCTGATCACAAAGCAATTTACGTATTGGCTTTGATTTGTGTTGCAATGATCATTGATTTTTTAAGCGGTAGCTTAGCAGCAAAAATCAATCCAGATATTCATTTTTTAAGCAAAGTGGGGATCAATGGAATTTTAAGGAAAATTGCGAGTATGGTACTACTCATGTTTTTTGTTCCGTTGGCACCATTGATTCCAGGTGGAACAGGTGTTGGCTTGATCTATGTGTTATATATCGGCTATCTGTTGATGGAATTGAAGTCCATTTTGGAAAACTACAAAAAAATGGGGATTGGTACAGAACTATTTGAAGAGTTTCTTAAAAATTTCAAAGATGATAAAGATGAAAAATGATCGAGAACAAACTAAAAAAAGGAAACTGAAGCAGAAATTCTGCAATCAGTTTCCTTTTTTTAGTTTTAATGATCGATAGAATGTTAATCCAAGTGCTGATAAACAGAGGATAAATGAACCTAAAAAGGTTATCCGCATACCAAAAATAAAAATATCAGGTCGTTCATTGATATAAGTTGTGACACGAGAGCCGTAGGCAACGCTCATCGAATGATACAAAATAGTTGTTGCTAAAGCGATCCCCAACACCATTCCTAGATTTCGAGCAAATGAATTCATACTTCCAGCTACCCCAAGATCTTCTTTAGCAACGCTGCTCATCACAGTAGTATTATTCGGTGATTGAAATAAAGCATTCCCTAGACCCATGATTCCTGTTGCTAAAATATAGTACCAGAGCGGTGTCCCTTGATTTAGGAACATGTACATCAAAGAAGTAATGGACAATAAGATCAATCCGGCGAAGGTCAATAATTTCGTTCCGATTTTATCGGTCAAATAACCGCTGATCGGAGAGCCAACGACCATCAATAAAGGAAAGACCATCATCAAAAGACCTGCTTTACTGGCGGGTAATCCTCGTGCATTCTGTAGATAAAAAGGAATGACGACATTCACAAAGAAGTTTGAAGAAAAAATCAAAACAGCTGTGATCAAACTCATAGTAAACACTTTATTTTGAAAAATCGTAAATGAAATAAGCGGCTGTTCGATTCTTTTTTCAATACGCAAAAAAGCTATGAAAGCAACTAATGCTAATATAAATAAGACGATCGGCAGGATAGCGGTGAACCCAAGTTCTTGCCCAATAAAGATTGCGCCAAAAAAAGTCATGATAAATGCAGCGAACAAACCAAAACCTGGCATATCGACTTTCTTTCCGCTTTTTGTAATATCTTTTGGTAAGAATTTTTCACAAATCAAAATAGTGATGATTCCTACTGGGACATTGATCCAAAAAATATACGGCCAAGAAAACTGTGATAAAATCAGACCGCCGATTCCCGGCCCTGCAATTGAACCTAATGAAACGAATGCACCGATCGAACCCAGCGCTCGGCCGCGCTCTTTTAAAGGGAACACTTCTGTGATGATCCCTGAATTTGTCGCCATCGTCATACTTGATCCGATCCCCTGAACCATTCGAGCAAATAATAGAAAGCCTAATGAATGATTAAATCCACACAGCAAAGAACCGATCGTAAAGACGATCGTTCCAATGCGGTAGACTTTGATTTTACCGAAACTGTCGCCGATCTTGCCAAATAGCAGTAAGCAAGCACAGACGATGATCAAATAAATCGAAACGATCCATTCGGACTGGTTCATCGGTACGCCCATGTCCTTGGATATTGTAGGCAAAGCAATATTCACAATACTGGCATCTAAGGTCGACATGAAAGTAAACATGGCAACCGAAACCAAAATCCACCACCGATTTTTTTGAACGATCGGATTTTCTTGAAAATTATTCACTGATTCCATTTCTTCATCTCCTTAAACAACACTGTAAACAGTCCGTTACTATAGTACTCCTTTTTTCAGAAAAATGTCAGTAAAAATGAAAAAATAAATAAGTATGAGAAACAAAAAAACATCTATCTTAAATTAGAACGAGGAAAATCACTTGCTCGATCACACTTTGTCTATCTATTTATGTTATCTGTTATAATAAATGAGGAAAAACTGTACTAAAAAGTCTCATTTTTTGTTATACTTTTTTTAAGAAGTCGATAAATAAGGAGTCGAGACTGTTTTAGTATAGTGCTAGGAAGAAATAAAACAGGACCTTTTTATCAGAACCAATCAAACGGAGTTGAAGAAATAGAAAAGTAGATAGATGCTTAAGAACATAGATTTTTAGGAGGATATTATGGCGACAAAACACGATCAAATATTAAAATATATTGAAGGATTGCCGATCGGCGATCGAATCTCAGTCCGAAGTATCGCAAAAAATCTTGGTGTTAGTGAAGGAACCGCGTATCGTGCTATCAAAGATGCTGAAAACATTGGATTAGTTTCGACCATTCAGCGTGTTGGAACGATTCGGATCGAACGGAAATTAAAAAAGCATATTGAAAAATTGACCTTTGGTGAAGTAGTTCGAATCATTGAAGGAGATGTGCTGGGCGGATCTTCCGGCTTAGACAAAGTTCTGAATAAATTTGTCATCGGTGCGATGACAGAAAAGGCGATGACTCGTTATATCACGCCTGGTTCACTGATGATCGTGGGGAACCGCCAGGGAGTGCAAAAACTGGCGTTGGAAAATGGCGCAGCAGTATTGATCACGGGTGGCTTTGATACAGAAAAAGAAATTGCTGAACTGGCAGATGAACTGGAAATGCCTGTACTCAGAACGACGTATGATACATTTACAGTGGCTACCATGATCAATCGAGCGTTGAGTGATCAACTCATCAAAAAAGATATCATGCTAGTCAGTGATATCTATACAAGTCTGGAAAAAACGAATTATTTGTTTTCAACAAATACGATCGCAGATTATCAAAAACTATCTGAAAAAACACATCATTCACGCTTTCCTGTCGTGAATAAGAGCCTGCGCTTAGTGGGAATAGTCACAGCTAAAGATGTTCTTGGAAAAGCGGAGACTTTGACAATGGACAAGGTGATGACTAAAGATCCGATCATCGTCAAAAAAATGATGAGTGTTGCAAGTGTCAGTCATCAAATGATTTGGGATGGACTAGAGGTGATGCCGGTTGTTGAAGATGACCTATCACTGGTTGGATTCGTTTCCAGACAAGACGTGATGAAAGCCATGCAGCTTGTTCAAAGACAGCCTCAAATCGCAGACACGATCTCAGATCAAATTTCAGGAGAAGTGATGCCGGTCGATGATACTGACAGGAATGAAGAGGGCCAATTTAGATTTACAGTGACACCGCAAATGGTCAATAGCGTAGGAACGATTTCCTTTGGTGTTCTAAGCGAGATCATTTCGAACGTGACACAGCGAACCATGATCACCAACCAAAGAAGAAATGTTTTGATTGAACAAATGAGTCTGCACTATCTACGTCTGATCCAACTGGAAAGTGAGCTTGATATAAGACCGCGTGTGCTGGAAATTGGGCGACGTTCAGCAAAACTTGATATCGAGGTGTATTTAGAAAACGCATTAGTGGCGAAAGCAATCGTGGTTTGCCAAGTCATGGAACGGACATAGGAGGAATGAAGATGGATGTTTTAAAAGACATTTTAACAACGATCAAAGCATATGAAACAATTATTATACATCGCCACCAGCGACCTGATCCAGATGCAATTGGTTCACAAGTTGGGTTGGCTGAACTTTTACGTACCAGTTTTCCGGAAAAAAAGATCTATCAAGTCGGCGGACCTGTTGAAGGGCTAGATTTTTTGGCGACAATGGATGAAGTTCCTGACGAATATTATGAAGATGCACTTGTGATCGTCACAGATACAGCCAATTCTCCTAGAATCAGTGATGATCGTTATAAACTGGGAAAACAATTAATCAAAATCGACCATCATCCTAATGACGAGCCTTATGGTGATTTAGTTTGGGTCAATACTAATGCGAGCAGCTGTAGTGAAATCATTGTTGATTTCTATCATCATAATCAATCAGAGCTAACGATGAATGACGAAGCAGCAAGACTACTATATGCAGGAATCATTGGCGATACTGGCCGATTTTTATATCCTGCGACTACCTCTCATACCTTAGAGGTAGCAGCGGAATTAATGACCTATGACTTTGAACCAGTTGATTTAAATCGTGAACTGGAGCAGATGCCAATGAAAGTGGCGAAATTAGCAGGTTATGTATATCAAAATATTGAGGTTGACGAAAATGGTGCTGGAAAGGTCATTCTACCGCAAAGTTTGCTGGATGAATATGGCATCGTTGATTCAGAAACAGCCGCTATTGTCTCTTTACCAGGGATAATCGATGAAGTGCTAGCCTGGGGAATTTTTGTCCAACAGCCGGAAGGCTATTATCGTGTACGTTTAAGATCAAAAGGACCTGTGATCAATGAGTTAGCGAAAAAACATCATGGTGGTGGGCATCCTTTAGCTAGCGGTGCTAATGCTAAAGATAAAGCAGAAGTGACGGTTATTTATAATGAAATCCAACAATTGTGCAAAGAATACAAAAAATAACGTATGAAAGCATTTACAATTTGGTGCGAATCTATTATACTAAAGCTAGTTGAATAGTGGATAGTGATTGTCGTAGACAAGCTAAACCTGATTATACCAAGTGTTTTTATTTGGCATAGTTAGGTTTTTTCTTTTTTTAAAGGGAGGATTACTATTATTTCTATTCAACAAAAAATAATGCTTAGGATAAAGGAGACAGAAAAATGAAATTGAGAAAATTGTTTGTTGGAGCAGCATTAGTAGCGATGGTTTTAGCAGGTTGTAGTAATGGAACAGCAATGGAAGAGAAGAATGCGGATACGAAAGAAGATAAAAATTCTGAGGTCGTGATCTATCTTGCTCGTCATGGAAAAACGATGTTGAATACGGTCGATCGTTCCCAAGGCTGGATCGATGCCCCATTGACGCCAGCAGGAGTTGAAGTAGCAGAGCATTTAGGTAAAGGATTATCGGATGTAAGCTTTGATAAAGTCGTAACCAGTGATAGTGGGCGTGCGATCGAAACGGCTGAGTTAGTTCTACAGAATAATGGACAAGAAGATATGATTAAAGAGATGACGAAAGACAAACGTTTGAGAGAATATAATTTTGGTACCTATGAAGGGTTAATGAATGAGGAAATGCTGACAGCTGTTGCAAAAGAGCAAGGAAAAACCTTTGAAGAATACAATGAATGGATGAAGGAAGTTGGTTTTTATAAGGGAATTCTTGACTTTGCAGATGTATTATCTGAGTTAGATAAGAAAAATGTTGAAGAAGGCGTCAACTGGCCCGCAGAAGATAGCCAAACGATCATTACTCGACTGACCAATGCGTTGGATGATCTAGTCAAAGATGCTCAAAAAGAAGGAGCGAATAATGTTTTAGTCGTTTCTCACGGGATGAGTATCATCACATTATTGGGTGAACTGGATTCGAATGCTGACTTGCCGGATGGCGGATTGAAAAATGCAAGTGTATCAAAAGTCACCTATAAAGATGGCAAATATACAGTCGACAGCGTGAATGATCTTTCATATGTAGAAAAAGGCCAAGAAACAAAATAAGGTGTATGTCCCCATCATCCTTCTAGCAGGGCTTTCCTTTCACTAGAAAGTACGATAGAATGAAGTAGATTGAAAGCGATCGTTGATGCTAACAGATTGCTTTCTGACCGATTAGTTAAAGGAGAAATGAAATGGAAAATTTACCAAGTTGCCCTGAATGCGGCTCTACTTATACTTACGAGGATCGCGGAATGATGATTTGTCCAGAGTGTGGGCATGAATGGTCGACAGAAGAGACGGCTGAAGATACCACAGCCGTAATCAAAGATGCTAATGGAAATGTATTGGCAGACGGTGATAATGTCACAGTCATCAAAGATCTGAAAGTCAAAGGTGCCAGTGGTGCAATCAAACAGGGAACGAAGGTCAAAGGCATTCGTTTAGTTGCAGATGCAGCCGACGGACATAATATTGATTGTAAAGTGGAAGGCTTTGGTCCGATGAAGTTGAAATCGGAATTTGTGAAGAAGAATTAGAAATAGGATAATTTGTTTATAAGATTTCATTGAGTAATTAGATATCTATCTGGTTACTCTTTTTTGATATTTTAATAAGTTAGTTTATGTTTTAATAATTGTAAATAGGGATTTAACTGTAATTATTGATCGCTTCTATTCTATAATAAAACCCGCAAAGAGGATATGCGCTAACATATCCTCTTCGACAGAGCCGTTTAAGACGGTAACTAGTTTATTTTAAGAGTAACTATTGCTTGGCTAAAGATGATGTTTTTTTGTCTTTAAGCAATTCCACGATCAGTTTGATCAAGGCGATGGTAAACATGCCAAAGCTTAAAATCAGCTGAATTGCTTCTAATGCGGACAAAAGGTATTCCACTCTCTAAAGATCTCAGCACTTACATGCATAAGCACTATCAACTTTCAGAAGTAGCCACCGTCCTAACTTGTCTGTTCTTTTATTGTATCAGACTAAACATTAAGGATGTGTGTATTTCATTCTTTTTGTTGTTATTATATAAAAATCAACTGTTTCTCAATAATAACACGAATCTGTATATCCATATATTCTCTCCTTACTTATTGATTGATTCTTCTCGAAATGATAGAATCCTTTTGATTCCGCGCCATAGGTTGATGATCGCTAAAATTGCGCCGAATACTAAAGGTAACCATAACAATTCTGGTGCATAGTTTAATTGATCTAATTGAGCTGAATGATTGTCTTCTAGTGTCCACAATCCTTGAAGCACTTGAAAACTAAACGCCATCATGAAAGACGCTATCAATAAAAGAACAAAACCGATATAATGAATCTTGCTTTTTTTCCGAATAATAGCAAAAATGATATATAAAAAGACTAAAAACACAGGAACGCCAAAAGCAAAATAAGCATTTAACATACAATAACCTCCTAAAATAAAAGTTTATGGAATTAGCTAAGTAAGTGTAGCTGACTATTTATTTCAATCATACTGCAAATTTTTTGATTTGCAAAATATATTTTTTATTAAATTAACTTGTTATGAATGACAACGGAACCGTTTTTTACTACACTAAATAGGAGGAAGTGAACCAATATGTCAGCTTATACAGTACCGATCAAAACTGCGATGATCGTTTTTCCTTTTTTAGCTTTTGCCATTTCATTTGTTTTGGTGATTCGAGAGTATCGTAAATATGGGACGTTTTTATTATGGCGGGCGATTATTCTCTATTCATTTGTTTTCTATCTACTTTGTGCTTATTTTTTAGTTATTTTACCCTTACCACCAAGAGCAGAAGTTGCTCAGTATACGGGGCAATATTTGGAGTTACGACCTTTTTATTTTGTGGAACGCTTCTTAAATGGAACGGTATTGAATATACATGACCCTAGTACATTTGTACCTGCCTTAAAGCAAAGTGTCGTTTTAGAGCCAATATTTAATATGTTACTTTTGGTGCCTTTTGGGGTTTATTTACGCTACTATTATAAATTTACGTTTAAAAAAGTTGTGATAGCTAGTTTTTTATTATCCTTATTCTTCGAGTTGACGCAATTGAGTGGCTTGTATTTTATTTATCCTAGACCATACCGCTTAGCAGATGTGAATGACTTGATCAACAATACCTTCGGTGGCATCATCGGCTATGCGATCACTCCAATGCTGACCTTTTTATTTCCGACAAGAGATGAGCTGGATGAAGCTGCGTATGAAAAAGGACAGTCCGTTAGCTTGTTTCGACGTTTTGCAGCATTTTTGGTCGACTGGTTTGTCATTTCGATCGTGCAAGCTATAGTGACATTTTCGCTTAAGCTAATTCCGGAATATCGTAAACTAGTGTCAGCTTATCCTTTGATCGAAACACGCGGCTGGTTTTTTGTTATGGTTTTCTTAGTATTTATGGTGCTACCAACGTTTACGAATGGTGAAACGATCGGTAAAAAAATCGTACGTATCAAAATCGTCCAAGAAGGACGTGAAAGGATCAGTTTTAATGCGTTATTTATCCGTTATGGGTATCTATATTTTGTCTATGGCTTGATCAGCCTGTTCATTGCTGGACCAGCTGAGTTACTTAATTCTACCAACCAGATGCTCCAACTAGTCACCTTGATGATCTTTTTATTTTGTATGCTGTTGTTGCTGCTATTTGTTCTTAATGTTGCCTACGTGCTTTTACGTAAGAAACGGCGCTTGTTTTATGAGAAGGCTAGCCACACCTATACGGTCAGTACGATAAAAAGAGAGAAAAAAATCGAAAATGACTAAGGCCCTGCCATTTTTGTGGTATAATGCATGAGGACTTAGACAACAAGGATAGAAAGCGGTGAGAAAATGAGTTCATTTAAACAATTTCAATTCAATGATTTTATTATGGAAGCATTAGCAGATAAAGGGTTTGAACAGCCAACAGAAGTACAGGAAAAGCTGATCCCTGTAATAAAAAAAGGCAAAAGTGTGATCGGTCAATCTCAAACAGGGAGCGGGAAGACACATACTTTTTTACTCCCATTGATGAATAAGATAAATCCTCAATTAGATGAGGTGCAAATCTTGATCACTGCGCCAAGTCGAGAGCTGGCGAATCAGATTTATCAAGAAGCAAGCCAGATCGGAAAATTCAGCCAGCCGGAAATTCGTGTGACGAATTTTGTTGGGGGAACAGACAAACAGCGTCAGATTGCTAAACTAAAAAATCAGCAGCCTCATGTTGTGATCGGAACACCAGGAAGAATCTTGGATTTGATCAATGAACAGGCTTTAAAAGCACACACGGCATTTGCTTTCGTTGTGGATGAAGCGGATATGACATTGGATATGGGCTTTTTAGAAGATGTAGATCAAATTGCCGGCCGTCTGCCGAGCCATTTACAGATGCTGGTTTTTTCTGCAACGATTCCTGAAAAACTGAAACCATTCCTTAAAAAGTATATGGAAAATCCTGTCGTTGAGCATATTCAGCCGAAGAACATCATTTCTGAAACGATCGATAATTGGTTGATTTCAACGAAAGGCAAAGATAAGAACCGTTTGATTTATCAATTATTGACAATAGGTCATCCCTATTTAGCGATCGTCTTTGCGAATACAAAGCAGCGTGTAGACGAAATCACGGAGTACTTGAAAGGCCAAGGCCTAAAAGTGGGGAAGATCCACGGCGATATTTCTCCAAGAGAACGTAAACGAGTGATGCGTCAAGTGCAGGACTTAGAATTTCAATATGTAGTTGCTACTGATTTAGCAGCTCGCGGAATCGATATTGAAGGGGTTTCTCATGTAATCAATGCAGAAGTACCAAGCGATTTAGATTTTTTTATCCATCGTGTTGGAAGAACAGGTCGAAATGGCTTAGATGGCACTGCGATCACACTTTATTCGCCAGCAGATGAAGAAGCGATTTCCGAAGTAGAGCAATTAGGTATTGAATTTCATCCAAAAGAAATCAAAGATGGTGAAGTTGTTGCAACATATGACCGTAATCGTCGAACAAAACGTGAGAAAACCAAAGATGCACTTGAAGATCCTACGTTGATTGGCTTAGTCAAGAAGAAAAAGAAAAAAATCAAGCCAGGCTACAAGAAAAAAATCGATCGTGCGATTTCTGCCAGCAATAAACAAAAACGTAAAGTTGAACGTCGTCAACAAACGAGAACAGCAAAAAAAGCAAAGAAAAATAGTTATAAATAGTTGGACTGAGGTTGAGATAGAAGTATTCAAGAAGAGGGAGCTACTTCTGAACCTACCGCTTATTCTTTTTTAAAAGGACTGGGTCGTAACTCATAGAGTTATGGCCCAGTTTTTTTGTTGGAGTAAATACGAGTGTAAGGGATTGTCGATTTTTGTTAATGAAAATCGGTTTCAATGGTATACTTGATTGAGCAGATATTTTTCTATTTCTGAGGAGGGGCCGTTTTGGAGCTATTTGAACAAATTGAATGGGCACAATGGAAAAAATTGAATGATACTGAAAAGACAGCGTGTTTGCAGCAATTATTGATGTATTTTATTCCACCCAAAATGGAGATCACTATGATCGAGCTAGTTGATTTTGAGCTTTACGGAATCAAGTGTCGAACATTTGAGATCGAATTAGACGGGGAATTATTTGTTTTTATCCCTAAAAATAGTGAAGCGATCCTCGGTTGGGATCTGGGAGCTGAGGGATTACGACCTCACGAGCTTCTGGATTTTGATGTTGCTGATCTTGGAAAGAAAACGTTCAAAACAACTTTGACAAATGAAATGATCGATCCCGCGTTTCAACAGCTGGAGGAAGAAGCAGCACATGATTTGTGTACATTAGAAGGAATTTCGAATTATATCAATGACCATACGTCACCCTTAAGAAAAGCTGAGATCCCGGCAATGTTTGTTCAAAAATATGCTTTGCCCGCCGGAACTGAATTTTTAGGAATCGTTGATACGATCACAGGTGCATTTGAAGGGGAAGTTGAAAAATTTGCAGTATTTGAAGCAGATATTTGTGCACAACTATTTCCTAAGCTGACAGCACAAGAGAGCTTGATCTGGTCTTTTCCCAAAACAGTCTTGGAAGAGAACCACTTTTACTTGGAATTTGTTCCCAATGCAGAGTGTTATTTTGTTTATAGTCATAAGACGTGTACCCATACACAATTAAGAGAGGCTATACAGCAACAAGGATTTGATCTTTTAACAGAAGATCAATGGGAGTTTGCTGTTGGTGCAGGGACTAGAAGGTTATTTCGCTGGGGCAACGAATTACTCTTACAAAATAATGAATCGGGTAGACAGATCAAGGAAAAAATGAGCGGAGCCAATATGTTTGGTCTAGTGATCGATACACAAAGAAATCGCTACGAACTGACTCAGGATCCTGCTGTTTCAAAACTGAGCATCCAAGAAAAAAATGATCGTCATTTGATCGAGCAGATGCTGCCATTGTCCACTTACTATTGTTCCAAGCATTTAGTGTTGCCGGAACAAATAGTAGAGCCGGAAAAATACCTTTATCGTAAAAGTATTATCGTTGACTTATAGGTGAAAGGCAGGAAAAATTATGCAGGCATTTTTGATCAGCTGGATGAATTTATTTAGATATACCGACAGCGTCGTTCACAATGGCTTGTTGACCCTTTTTTATGGATGGTCGATCTTCTATTTTACTCGTTTATTCATCGATCTAGGAAAAGATCTCAAGCTAAAACGGGTCAGTTTAAAGAGGCGGATCTCTCAGCTGATCAGTGTTTTCATTATAAATGTATTATTGGGCTCGTTTCTATTAGCCTTGTTACAGCCTTCGTTTTTCAAAAAGTGGCAGTTTAACGGCTGGTTATTTAATGATATCATGCTGGGGATCATTTATGGGGTGATAGTTGTAACATTTATATTCATGCTGCGTTCTTTGTTTAAAAAGAATAAAGCAGGGGTCAAAAAAAGCATACAAATTTATACTATGGTTTTTATTGTTGAATTTCTAGTAGCAACATTTGTGATGGCTGTTTTTGCTGGCGCTTTTTCGAGGATCGTTTTTGAACAAGATGCTCAAACGATCGTGACAAAAAATAAGGCAGGTAACACGATATCCATCAATAAAATCAGACAACGAATTCCTAACGGCAGATCCAGCTCTGGAATTTCTACGAGTATGACTTACTTTTTGATTAGCGCAGTGGATTTAAAAACGGGTGAAACGACGTGGACAAAACATTCTAAATGGCAGGAATATCTCATCGGCAGCACAAAGGAAGGGCTATTTACAGTCGATAGTAAAAAAGAACGGGTCTATTTTATTGATGAAACAACGGGAAAAATCAGTCTGACTGAACAAGAATGGATAGAAAAAATCCCAGAACTAAAGGATAATTTAAGCTATCAGCAAACAGACTATGCGATCATAGATGAATTATCGATTTATTTTTATGGCTTAGATGGTCGATATTATAAAGTTGATTTGAAAACGAAAGAGGTCGTCCAAAATCCTGACTATGAAAAAATTGTAGATCAGCATAATGGTTTCATGAAAGAGCATCGGAATTCATTAGATACTCAAAAGGAGTTAGCGGCACTTGAGAAATTATACCCTGAGTTTTTTGACCTTGAAATTGAACCTAGCATGAACGAACAAGATATGGCTTTTGTTGTTTATAAAGCAAAGCGGAATTCAAAGGAAAAAATCTTAGCTAAGGTATCCTTAAAGAAAGCACAAATTTTCTGGCGGACTGTGTTGGAGCAGGAGGCCGACGATGAAGAGCCGGTGATGCTTTTCAAGGAGAATAATGCGGTCTATGCTGTAACCGGACGCAAGCAATATAAGATAGATGAACAGAATGGGCGACTGCTCTATCTTTATGATTATCAATATAATGAAAGACAAAAATAGCTGTTTTTTTGAGCAAAGACATAGGCAAAAGGATAATTCTGGCTGCTTATTGACAAAACAGTCAAAAATCCTTATAATTTCAAGTGTCTAAAAGAATGGATTGACCAAAAATACGTGGATGTAGAGACATTTCTCCTGGCTGAAAAGAAATGCCCGTATGTGTTGATTTTGCTCTCTTTTAATAATCGTGCTGGAAACAGTGCCGCAGATCCTGCGTTATCGGATCGTTTAAGAGGTAATGAATGTCAGGCGGCTTCATTGCAAACAAGGTGGTACCGCGAATTATCGTCCTTGTGTTGCAATGGAGAGCGTCTTTTTTATTGCGTCAACCGACAAAACAAAGCAAACCAAGAAAGAGGTCATCAGAGAATGAAGGAATTATCAAGTAGTCAAGTGCGTCAAATGTATTTAGACTTTTTCAAATCAAAAGGGCATTCGATCGAACCGAGTGCATCATTAGTGCCTGTCAATGATCCCACTTTATTATGGATCAACTCAGGTGTTGCCACATTAAAAAAATATTTTGATGGTTCAGTAGTTCCGGAAAATCCAAGAATCACGAATGCGCAAAAATCAATTCGGACAAATGACATCGAAAATGTCGGCAAAACTGCTCGTCATCATACGATGTTTGAAATGCTGGGGAACTTTTCGATCGGTGATTACTTTAAAAAAGAAGCGATCCACTGGGCTTGGGAATTTTTAACAGCACCGGAGTGGATGGCGTTTGATCCGGAAAAATTATATGTAACAGTTTATCCGAAAGATACTGAAGCAAAACGTATTTGGCATGAAGAAGTGGGCTTATCAATGGATCATATTATCGACATCGAAGATAATTTCTGGGATATTGGTGCAGGTCCTTGTGGTCCCGATTCTGAGATTTTTTATGATCGTGGAGAAAGCTTCAACGATGTATCAGAAGATGATCCAGAAAATTATCCTGGCGGCGAAAATGAACGTTATTTAGAAATTTGGAACCTTGTATTTTCTGAGTTCAACCATCAAGCGGATGATTCCTACGAGCCATTACCACATAAAAATATTGATACGGGCATGGGGCTGGAACGTATGGTATCGATCGTTCAAAATGCGCCGACCAACTTTGAAACAGATTTGTTTATGCCGATCATCAAGGCAGTAGAAAAATTAAGCGGACAAGTCACTTATGGTCAATCACCGCAAACAGATATCTCATTTAAAGTCATTGCTGACCATATTCGTGCATTATCATTTGCGATCGGTGACGGTGCGCTTCCTTCAAATGAAGGCCGCGGCTACGTGTTACGTCGTCTATTACGTCGTGCAGTCATGCACGGGAAAAAGCTTGGCATCAATGAAGCTTTCTTATATAAATTGGTTCCAGTTGTGGGCGAAGTGATGGTAAGTTATTATCCGGAAGTATTACAACAAAAAGAATTCATTGAAAAAGTTGTGCGTACAGAAGAAGAACGTTTCCATGAAACGATCAATGAAGGATTGGATATTTTAAATGAACTTCTAGCTAAAGTTAAAGCAGCTGATGAAGATACTTTGAACGGAAAAGACATTTTCAAACTTTACGATACGTATGGTTTCCCAGTAGAACTAACAGAAGAAGTCGCTGAAGATGAAGGGTTGAAAGTCGATCATGCCGGTTTTGAAAAAGAAATGGAAGCCCAACGTGAACGCGCCCGTTCTGCCCGCAGCAAAGAAACATCGATGGGTGTGCAGTCTGCTGTTTTAACGGATATCAAAGTAGAAAGCAAATTCGTCGGTTATACAGAATTACAGGCATCAAGTCAATTATTGATCATTTTAAAAGACGAAGAAATCGTGAATGAACTTTCGGACGGTACTGCGCAATTGATTTTTGCAGAAACACCTTTCTATGCTGAAATGGGTGGACAAGTTGCGGATAAAGGAACAATCAAAGATCAAAACGGAACGATCGTGGCTCATGTGGAAAATGTCCTAAAAGCACCAAACGGCCAATTTCTGCATACAGTTCAAGTAACAGGAACAGTAACTGAAGGAGCAACCTATGAACTTCATGTAGATGAAAAAATGCGCAACCGTATTTTGAAAAATCATACGGCAACTCATTTATTGCATCGTGCGTTAAAAGATATTTTAGGCGATCATGCAAATCAGGCAGGATCATTAGTCGCACCTGGACATTTACGTTTTGACTTCACTCACTTTGGACAGGTGACACCTGAAGAATTAGTGCAGATGGAAGCAATCGTCAATGAAAAAATTTGGGCAGCTCTTCCAGTTGAAACGATCGAAACGGATATCGATACAGCGAAAAACATGGGAGCAATGGCGCTCTTTGGTGAAAAATACGGCAAGGAAGTCCGTGTCGTGAATATTGACGGGTATTCAATTGAATTATGTGGTGGAACACACGTGAAAAATACAGAAGATATTGGTATTTTCAAAATTGTTTCTGAATCAGGGATCGGTGCTGGTGTGCGTCGAATCGAAGCTGTAACGAGTAAAGAAGCTTATGAACTGATGAATGAAGAAGAACAACAATTGAAAACTATTGCTGGAATCGTTAAGTCACCTCAACTAAAAGAAGTTGTGTCAAAAACAGAGCAATTACAACAGCAATTACGTGAGCTGCAAAAAGAAAATGAACAGCTTGCAGGAAAATTAGCGAATCAACAAGCGGGTGATATTTTCAAGGATATCAAAGAAGTTGCAGGTACGACGTACATTGCGGCGCAAGTCAACGTGAAAGATATGAATCAATTACGACAACTAGCCGATCAATGGAAACAAAAAGAATTGTCAGATGTATTGGTTTTAGCAACAGCACAGGATGAAAAAGTTAGCTTGCTTGCTGCAATGACCAAATCAGCGAATGATAAAGGCTTGAAAGCTGGAGATTTGATCAAAGCGATCGCGCCGAAAGTTGGCGGAGGCGGAGGCGGCCGTCCGGATATGGCACAAGCTGGCGGTAAAAATCCAGCGGGGATTGCGGATGCGTTGAATGAAGTCACTAATTGGCTGACAAAATAACGTCTAGTAATTTTTATTCTGAAAAGGATGGGACAGAAGTGTCAAACTCCGAGAAATAAGAGGGAATTCACGAAAATTGCTCTTCAAATTTTTGTGAATTTCAGCTTATTTCCGAAGGAGTTGCTTCTGTTTCCACCGTTTATTAAGATTTAGAGTGCGAAACAAAACTGATTTTTAGTTTTGTCCCGCACTCTTTTGTTTCGTTGTTTTTTATGATTCAGAGGTCTATTTCTTTCTTTTTTTTCATTTTGTTGTTAGATTTATTTTAATAAGTCTCATTTATATGTAATAGAGAGGTGCTTAGAAAGTAGATTCACGGCTCTATTTTCAACGAAAGCATTTTTTGAAAATTTCTTTGAAAATAGAAAAATAGGTATTGATTGATCAAAATAAACAACATTTTTTAAGAGAGTGAGGTTGAGCGAAATGAGTTTTGAAAAACATCCGGCACGATCTTTTGAAACAGGCGAAAATTTCGCCAGCCATACTTATTTTGGTTGTCATCCAAAAACGGTAGATGGCAAACAAGGCTTCGTCTTTAGAGTTTGGGCACCGAATGCGCAGCAAATTTGGCTAGTAGGTGATTTTAATGAGTGGGACCGTACGATACCCTTGATAAAAACGGAGCAGCCGGCGATTTGGGAAGGATTTAGTGAACGGCCGCAAATTGGGGACCTTTATAAATATTTAGTTAAACAGAACAATGGTCGGGAAATTTATAAAATAGATCCATTTGCTATCGCTTTTGAAAAAAGACCGAATACTGCAGCGATCGTTCAAGCTGCAGATGAAAGGAAATGGACTGATCATACTTGGCGGAAAAGGCAGAAAAACCTAAATTCGTCTGAACGACCATTGAATATCTATGAAGTACATGCTGGTTCTTGGCAGGCGAAAGAAGAGGGTACTCCATTGACGTTTAAAGAGCTTAAGGAGACATTGATTCCATATGTGAAAAAGCTGGGGTACTCTCATATAGAATTCATGCCATTGATGGAGCATCCGCTTGGCGCGTCTTGGGGGTATCAGCTAACCGGCTATTTTGCTCTCTGTTCCAATTATGGAACAAGGGAGGAATTCCAAGAGTTTGTGGAAGCTTGCCACTTAAACGATCTTGGCGTCATTATTGATTGGGTGCCGGGACATTTTTGCATCAATGATGATGGTCTGGCTTATTTTGATGGAAGCGCCCAATTTGAATATGTCAACGAGTTGCAAGCTAAAAATATCCGCTGGGGGGCGTTGAATTTTGATTTAGCTAAGCCGGAGATACAAAGCTTCTTGATTTCCAGCGCGCTTTATTGGATCGACACTTTTCATATCGATGGTATTCGGGTAGATGCTGTTTCGAATATGCTTTATCTAGATTATGATGAACCAACTGGGGATGCCATCAGCTCGGGTGATCATCGCAATTGGGCTGGTTTTTATTTTTTGCAGAAGTTGAATGCGGTGATAAAACAGAAGCATCCTGAGATCATCATGATTGCAGAAGAAAGTTCCTCCGAGATAAAAATTACTGGAAGTATCTCAGATGATGCGTTGGGCTTTGATTATAAGTGGAATTTAGGCTGGATGAACGACACGCTTTGTTTTTATCAAATGGATGCAGCTTTTCGGAAGTATAATTTCCAGCGATTGACCTTCTCACTGATGTATATGTTCCAGGAAAAGTACATTCTTCCACTTTCCCATGATGAAGTCGTTCATGGGAAACGGAGCTTGATGCATAAAATGTGGGGCGATCGTTATAAGCAGTTTGCCCAGCTTAGGAATTTATATATGTATCAAATGACTTTTCCAGGGAAAAAACTTTTATTTATGGGAAGTGAATGGGGACAATTTTTAGAATGGAAACATGATGAAGCGTTGGAATGGATCGATTTGAATGATGCGTTGAATCAGCGCATGCAGTATTTTACAGAAGTGCTCAATCGATTGTATACAGAAGAAAAAGCGTTGTGGGAGCTGGAGCAGTCCGAAAAGACGATCGAAATAATCGATGCAGACAATGCAGAAGCAACGGTTTTGAGCTTTATCCGAAAAGGAAAACGGAAAAAAGATTTTCTGATCATTGCTTTAAATTTTTCTCCAGTCGAGCATAAGGAGTTTATTCTAGGTGTCCCATTTCCGGGAACATATCAAGAAGTGCTCAATACAGAAATGACTGATTTTGGAGGGACATGGACAAGAAAAAATCAAGATTGCCAAACGCAGAAAAAAAGCTTTAAAAGCTTTGAGTATCAAATACAAACGATCGTTCCTGCTTTGGGAGGAATCATCCTAAAACCAAAAGAAATCAATACTCGTATCAAATAATGAACCTTTTAGAATAAGTCATCAAGGATTTACTTGTAAAATAATCAGACCTTGAAAGGGGAGAAGGGTGATTTTTGCCCGTAGACAAATGAGTACAGAAATGCTTGCAATGATTTTAGCAGGGGGACAAGGGACCCGTTTAGGAAAACTGACAAAAGAGATTGCCAAACCAGCAGTACCTTTTGGCGGAAGATATCGAATTATTGATTTTACTTTAAGTAATTGTGTAAATTCCGGCATCAAACATGTAGGTGTGGTCACACAATATCAGCCGCTTGCATTGAATAATCACATCGGAAATGGCGCTAGCTGGGGCTTGGATGGGATCGATGCTGGTGTAACTATTTTACATCCTTATTCTAGTACGGATGGCGAAAAATGGTTTGAAGGAACTGCCCATGCCATTTATCAAAATATTTCCTATATCGATCAGATGGACCCGCAGTATGTGTTGATTTTATCAGGGGATCATATTTATAAAATGAATTATGAAGCCATGTTGGAGGAACATATCGCAAATGGTGCTTCGTTGACTGTAGGTGTAATTGAAGTACCGTTAAAAGAAGCTTCTCGCTTTGGAATCATGAATACAGATGAACATGACCAAATCATTGAATTTGATGAAAAGCCTGAAGAACCTAAGAGTAATCTGGCCTCAATGGGTATCTATATTTTCAATTGGGACAGCTTGAGAAGTGTTTTAATGGGTAGTTCTTCTGATGAGGATCATTTACTGGATTTTGGTAAACATGTGATTCCTTCTTATTTAGAAGCGGGAGAAAAAGTTTATGCTTATCGTTTCAATGGTTACTGGAAAGATGTTGGAACGATCGATTCCTTATGGGAAGCAAGTATGGAATTTATTCAGTTAGATAATGAATTGAGCATGCGAGATAAAAGCTGGCGGATGTTTTCCAAAAATATGATTTCTCCGCCTCATTTTCTAACAGAAACAGCATCTGTCGCTCATTCTTTGATCGTGGATGGATGTTATGTTGCAGGCAATATTGAGAATAGTATTCTGTCGACGAATGTGGAAGTAAAAAGTGGTTCCACAGTAAAAAATAGTGTGATCATGCCTGGGGCTAAAATCGGCAGAAACGTCTGGATCGAAAATGCGATCATTGGGGAAAATGCGATTATCGGAGACGATGCAGTGATCTATAAAGAAAATGAAATCAAAGTGGTTGGCTATTCCGAAGTAATAGGGGGAAAACAAGATGAAAACCAATAGCATGTGCGCTGTTTTAGGAAATATTTCAAGATTTGAAGGGCTTTGGCCCTTGACTGAAAATCGACCGTTGGATACATTACCCTTTGATTGTAAATATCGTTTGCTTGATTTTCCTCTTTCAAGTATAGCCAATGCCAACATTCATTCGATTTTAATGGTGTTCAATGAGGGGGAGACTAGATCGGTATTCGACCATATCGGCGGGGGGAAAGAATGGAACTTAGATTCGGTTCAAAATAGCTATTTCGTGTATTTTTACCAAGACTTTTTAAAGCAAAAAGCACAAGGGCTGCCATTTTTTGCCTCGATGATCGAGTATCTTCAGAAAGCTGAATCTGAGTATACAGTTTTTCTAGGCAGTAATCATTTATGCAATGTCGATCTCAAAAAAGTATTAAAGCAGCATCTAAAACAAAATAATAAGATGACGGTAGTCTATAAAAAAATGCCTAAAGGAAAAGTCTCTTTAGATGCCTCTCTTATAAAATTGAATGATTCGGCGGAAGCATTGAGCGTAGACCGATTAGATGAGCAAGTCCATGAAACAGAGTTCGTAAACCTTTGTATGGATATGTATATCGTTCAAACCGATTGGCTGATCAAGCAATTAGAAGCAGGGCAAAAAAAGGAGGATTCTCCAAGCATCTATACTTTTCTGCAGCAAAAAATCAAAGAAGAAACGACGACTGCTTACGAATATACTGGCTATTTAAGTGACATTTATAACGTGAAATCCTATTATCAAGCGAATATGGATATGCTGGATCCAAAAAATTTCAAGGACTTACTATATTCAGGACAAAAAATTTACACAAAGCTCAAAAATGAAGTGCCAACCTTTTATTCACAGGATTCTAAAGTAAAAAATAGTCAATGTGCCACTGGCTGTATCATTGAAGGAGAGATAGAGAATTGCTTAGTTTCAAGACGTGCTGTGATCAGAAAAGGAACGGTTATCAAGCATTCGATCATCATGGCCAATGCGAAAATCAAGGAAGACGTTCAGATCGAATATGCTATTTTAGATAAAAATATCACGATCGAAGCGGGTATAAAAATTATAGGAACAAAAGATCAGCCAGTGATCATTCAAAAAAATCAAGTTGTGACTGCTGATATTATTGGAGGTGAAATGGCATGAAGGTTTTGTTTGCCTCTGCAGAATGTGCCCCATTCTTTAAAACTGGCGGATTGGGTGACGTCGCGGGAGCATTACCTAAAGAATTGGTACAAAAAGGAGTGGAGATTTCAGTTGTACTGCCTTTTTTTACAAAGATGTCCGAAACATATAAAAACCAATGTGAGGAGCTTTGCGATTTTTATATAGAAGTAGGCTGGAGACATCAATATTGTGGGATAAAACGTCTGGTATTGGAAGAAATTACGTATTATTTTATCGATAATCGCTATTACTTTGATCGTGATCATCTTTATGGCTATCAGGATGATGCAGAACGTTTTGCTTTTTATTCATTAGCGATCATTGAAATGCTGCCTAAACTAGAGTTTAGACCAGATGTGATCCATGTCAATGACTTTCACAGTGCGATGGTGCCATTTTTACTAAAAGAGAAATATCAAGAGATAGACTTTTACCATTCTGTGAAAACAATGTTGACGATTCATAATATTGAATTTCAAGGTTCGTACAGCAAGGAGTTATTGCCAGACCTATTTAATCTAGAGCTAGAGCATTTTTATAATGGTTCTATTCGTTTAAATGATGGCATCAATTATTTGAAAGCTGGAATCATTTACGCTGATCTTGTGACCACAGTCAGCCCAAGCTATGCGAAAGAAATCCAAACCAAGGCGTTTGGCTTTGGGCTTGATGGTATTTTGCGATTGGAAAAAAATAAATTGAGTGGGGTCTTAAATGGGATCGATACGCAAGTATATGACCCAAAAACAGACGAACAACTCGCCTATCATTTTTCGATTTCTGATTTAGCAGGCAAGAAACAAAATAAACAAATGCTTCAACAAAAAATGAATTTGCCGCTTCACCCAGATGTTCCACTGATCGGGATCGTGAGTCGATTAACTCATACAAAAGGATTTCACTTACTTTTAGAGGAGCTAGCTCGTTTATTAGAAAAGGAGGTTCAAATTGTTTTACTGGGAACAGGAGATCCTGACATCGAACACTCTTTCCGCTCTTTTGCTACGCAATACCCGCATAAGCTGAGTGCAAATATATCGTTTGATGTATCTTTGGCTCAGCTGATTTATGCAGGCGCCGATTTATTCATGATGCCATCAGCTGCGGAGCCTTGCGGCTTATCTCAAATGATCGCGATGCGCTATGGGACATTGCCGATTGTTCATGAGGTTGGTGGATTGAAAGATACAGTCGTTTCGTTTGATCCAGTTACGAATTCCGGGACAGGTTTTAGCTTTTCAACGTTTGATGCTGATTCTTTGTTATCTACTACAGTGACAGCGTTGAACCTCTATCAAAATGACCAAGAAGTCTGGACAAAGATGATGAAGCAGGGAATGGCAAAAGATTTTAGCTGGAAAAAATCAGGACAGAACTATTTAGAGCTGTACAAGCAACTCTTGGATACAAAAGAAGAGTAGTAAACGATCAGCTATGCTAAGGAAGAAATGAGTCATCACTGCTGATTTATTGCTGGAGACTAGTGATTTTTATTGACGAGACAAAAAAAACAAGGTATACTCTTAGCGAGAAATGAATAGTCAAAGAAAGCCATAGAGGTGTTTTTGTGAGTGTAAGTATCTAACTTAAGGAAATGAATAGCTGGAGAATAAATGACCATTTTTAGATGGCTTCTTTAGCATACCTATGTTTGATACCTATCTTACCTCTTATCAATGGCTGATCTACTAGATGATTTATGGTCTATATTTATTGATGTTTTGGGATGAAGGGAATCTTCATCCCTTTTTTTCATGAATAAATACTGAAATCATTTAAAAGGCTAAATTTTTTGATCTATTCATTTAAAGATGGGTGTCTCTAAAAAGAAGGAGAGACCAATGAATAAAGAAACATATATTAAAACACAATTTACGACAATCAAAGAAAAATTGATGACTTATGCGATCAGTTCTTATGGCAAAGAACGAATCGAGCAATTGAAGCCGAGCAGCCGTATTGAGGTCGTTGAAAAACGTCTTCAGGAAACAGCGGAAGCGAAAGCTTTGCTGATGGCGAATCTGCATGTTCCATTTATGGGACTGAACAACATTGAACATCTAACGAAACAAGTAGAAAAAGGTTTTGTTTTAGAGCCTAAAGAATTGGTGAACTACGCGGACTTTATTCGCAGCAGTCGATTGATCCAATCCTTTATGCAAAAAAATCAATTTATTGCACCATTACTTGCGAAATATAGTGAAGCGCTGCATGTTTTTCCGATGATCGAAGATGAAATCTACCAAGTGATCCGTAATAACCAAGTCGAAACAGATGCTAGTCGTGAGCTACGTAAAATCCGTAAGAGCCTGCAGGAATGTGAAAAGGAAATTGAGTCAAAGCTGAATAGTTTTATGCGAAATACACAAAATAAACCAAAACTTCAAGAAGCGATCGTCGTGAAAAAAAATGACCGTTTCACTGTTCCGATCAAAGCCAGCTATAAAAATCAAATTGCTGGAACTATTGTTGAAGCATCGTCCAAAGGCACGACTGTTTTTATCGAACCCGTGGCTGTAGCCAAGCTGAATGATAAATTGTACCAGCTGAAAATGGAAGAAGCGACAGAGGTCTATCAGATCCTTTCAACGTTGACAGGGATGATCGCTGAACAAATGCAGAGCATACAATCAAACATTGAGATAGTCGCACAATATGACATGATTTTTGCTAAAGCTAAATTTAGTCGGGAAATCAATGGGATCGAACCTAAAATCAATAGAGATGGAATCATTGAATTCGTCAATGTAAAACACACTTTATTGGGAGAAACGGCGGTTCCTTTGAATCTGTCACTAGGCAAAGAGTATCGCGGACTAACGATCACCGGACCAAATGCTGGAGGAAAAACAGTGGTTTTAAAAACTGTTGGATTGATCAGCTTACAAACGATGATCGGTCTGCAAATCATTGCGGATGAAGGGACGAACATTGCATTGTTCGATCAAATTTTTGTAGACATCGGTGATCAGCAAAGTATTGAAAATGCTTTGAGTACCTTTTCAGGTCACATGCATAACATCTCTGAGATTCTTGCAAAAACCAAGAAAAATAGTTTGATTCTATTGGATGAAATCGGCAGTGGGACAGAACCTAATGAAGGGGCGGCTTTAGCGATCGCCATTATGGAAGCTTTTTATCAAAAAGGCAGTCTGCTGATCACAACGACCCATTATGGTGAAATCAAACGTTTCTCTGAACTGCACGAAGATTTTTTGACAGCAGCAATGGCTTTCGATTCAGAGCGCTTAACACCAAAATATCAACTGATCCTTGGTGAAACTGGAGAGAGCAATGCTTTTTGGATCGCGAACAAAATGAAGCTGGATGCTAACGTTGTGAAGCAAGCGCAAAAATATTTACATGACCGCAATTATCGAACTGAGAAAACCTTGTTTGCCAGTAAAGAGAAAAAACAAATCGAAACCCATTTTCCTACCTATGAAAAAGGGGATCGAGTATTTTGGACAGAGCAAAAGAAAATTGGGTTGATTTATGAAATACCTGAAATGTCTGATGAAGCAGTTATTTATGTAGATCAACAAAAGATCACTGTGCACAAACGACAGCTGAAGTTAGATAGAAGCGCGAAAGAATTGTATCCGCCAAATTATGATCTGGATTCTCTATTTGAAAACTTCCAAGAACGGAAAAAACGCAAAGACTTAGAACGAGGCTCGAAAAAAGCGCACAAGCAGCTAAGAAAAGAAATGCAGCAAAGACAAGCAAAAAGAGCAGCAGAGAAAAAGCGCTAAATGAAAAAATAAAGGCGCAAAATAAATAGCTTCTACGTTTTCTTCCTGTTTTTTCAATGGTATAATACCCATGGAGGATTAAGACGAATGAATGAAAATCAATTATCAAAACGTTTGGAGCGTGTAGGTGAATTAGTACCTGAACATAGCCGTCTGGCAGATATCGGTTCAGATCATGCGTATTTACCTGTCGCGTTAGTATTACAAAAAAAAATTACATTTGCAGTTGCCGGTGAAGTAGTAGAAGGACCGTATCAAGCAGCCAAAAAACAAGTACGAAAGAATGGCTTAGAAGAGCAAATCACTGTTCGTTTGGCGGATGGATTAGCTGCTGTAGAAACGGCTGACCAAATTTCAGCTGTGACGATTTGCGGAATGGGCGGTGCTTTGATCCGCGATATTTTAGACGCTGGTTGGAAGAACCAGCGTTTAGCCGGAAATGAGCGTCTGATCCTACAACCTAATATAGGAGAAAAAACGCTTCGTGATTGGTTGACAGTACATGGCTATACTATACTTGAAGAAGATATCATAGAAGAAAATAAAAAAATCTATGAAATCATTGTGGCGAAAAGAGAGACGACTAGAATTGTTTATTCTGAAAAAGAACGACGGTTTGGTCCGATTTTACTAAATAAGCGTTCAGAGGTGTTTCAAAAAAAATGGCAGCGTGAGCTGAAACAAAGAGAAACTATTTTGGCGCAGCTGGAAAAAGCAACTGGAGACCCGCAAGAAAAAATCGGACAACTTCAAAAGGAAATCCTTGAAATTCAGGAGGTATTGTCGAATGAGTCTTAATGGAAAAGAATTTATTGAGCATTTTGAAGCCTATTGTCCTCAATGGCTGGCGGAACCGGGAGATCCAGTTGGCTTGCATATCGGTACATTGAATAAAGAAGTCAACCGAATCATGGTAACGTTGGATGTGCGTCCGGAAGTTGTAGCAGAAGCGGTCGAAAAGCAAGTAGATCTGATCATTGCTAAACATCCGCCGATTTTTAGAGCGGTCAAGCGTCTTGACACCGATGATCCGCAGACAAAAATGTATGCTGATCTGCTTAAGCATGACATTGCCGTATTTGCGGCACACACGAATATGGATATTATCGACAACGGGTTGAATGACTGGTTTTGTGAATTGCTGGAAATCGAGAATACAACCTATTTGACAAAAACTCATACGGTAGCCTATAAAAAATTAGCAGTCTTTGTACCAGTTGAGGCTGCACCGCAAATGCGTCAGGCGTTAGGTCAAGCCGGCGCTGGCTCACAAGGTGATTATCAGAATACTAGCTATTCATTGATTGGAACGGGAAGATTTACACCGCTTGAAGGAGCAGAGCCGACAATCGGACGTATCGGTCAGGAAGAAGCGGTTCAAGAGGCAAAAATCGAAGTGATTTTTCCGGAAACGATCCAAGCGGATGTCATTGAAGCAATGCTTAAAGCGCACCCGTATGAAGAACCTGCTTATGACGTATATACGATCGAAAATATGACGAAGGAGTTTGGTCTTGGACGTGTCGGTGAGCTGCCAAAAGCAATGATTTTTAGTGAATTTGTTGAGAAGGTAAAGCATGTTTTTGACTTAGAGGGCTTGAGGATTGTTTGTGCAGATGAGGAACAAATGATTCAGCGTGTTGCGATCTGCGGCGGCAGCGGTGAAAAATTTTTCCGTGATGCGATCAAAAAACAGGCAGATGTCTATATTACGGGGGATGTTTACTACCACACGGGTCATGATATGCTGACAGAAGAGTTGGCTGTCATCGATCCGGGGCACTATATCGAACAATTATGCAAACCAAAATTGGTCGAGCTATTCAATCAATGGAAAAAAGCATATAATTGGGATGTGACCTTTATTGAATCACAGGTGGATACCAACCCATTTCAATTTAGATAAAAAGGAAAGAAGGAACTGAACCGATGTATGAAAATCTATTACCGCGCTTTTTGCGCTATGTAAAAACAGAAACACGCTCAAATCCTAAGAGCGAAACAACTCCGTCTACACAGACTCAAGTTGCATTTGCTCAAACACTGAAAAAAGAACTAGAAGAGCTTGGCATGAGTGAGGTCACATACAACGAAACAAACGGTTTTGTGAGTGCCAGTTTACCAAGCAATATCGAAAAAGAAGTTCGTTCGATCGGCTTTATTGCGCACATGGATACGGCAGATTTCAACGCAGTTGATGTGAATCCGCAAATTATTGAAAACTACGACGGAGAATCAACGATAAAATTAGATTCAGAAGGGAAGTTTACACTGAACACAACAGACTTTCCTAATTTAAAAAATTATGCAGGTCAAACGTTGATCACCACAGATGGTACGACATTACTTGGTGCTGATGATAAATCAGGTATTGCAGAAATTATGACGGCTATGGAAATCTTGATCAAGAATCCATCGATCAAGCATGGAACGATTCGTGTTGCTTTTGGTCCAGATGAAGAGATCGGTGTTGGCGCAGATAAATTTGATGTTGAGCAGTTCAATGTTGATTTTGCCTACACGATGGATGGCGGTCCAGTGGGTGAATTACAATATGAAACCTTCAATGCCGCACAAGCAGATATCACGATCCAAGGAAAAAATGTCCATCCGGGTACGGCTAAAAATACAATGATCAATGCGCTGCAGTTAGCGATCGATTTTCATAATCAGCTGCCTAAAAATGAAGTACCGGAAAAAACAGATGGCTATGAAGGCTTTTTCCACTTAGCAGATTTGAGCGGAACGCCTGAAGAAGCTAAAATGACGTATATCATCCGTGACCATGACCGCGAAAAATTTGAAGCGCGCAAAGCCTTGATCACAAAGGTTCAAGAGATCATCAATCAGCCTTTTGATCAAAAACGTGTCCAAATCAACTTATATGATCAATACTACAATATGGGAGAGATCATCGAAAAAGATATGAGCATTATTGAATTAGCTAAAAATGCGATGATCGAGTTAGAAATCGATCCTGTGATCGAACCTGTTCGTGGTGGAACGGACGGATCTAAAATATCTTATTTGGGAATCCCTACACCAAATATATTTGCTGGCGGCGAAAATATGCATGGTCGTTTTGAATTCGTTTCTCTACAGGCGATGGAAAAAGCAACGAATGTGATCGTGAAAATTGCCGAGAATAATGCCAAATAATAGCTAATAATAGCTAATAATAGCAAAAAATCGAATTAGGGAGTACAGTTACATAAACGTGACGTACTTCCTATTTTGATGGGAGAAAATACGGAAGGAGAGGAACACAATGGAACGTGTAATGATTCTTTTTAATGAAACCTCAGGAAAAGACGAAGGAAAAGAGTTGGCAGAAAAATTTGTCGACTATGCTAAAAATCATGGGCAAATGAACGCACATTTTTTCTTAGAGCAAGTAGGACCAGATTGTGACAGTGATAAAACAGTGGAAAAAGCCAAAAATGAAAAGATCGATACATTGATCTTTATTGGCGGTGACGGTACGATCAATCATAATGTAGCAGATTTCAAGGAGCAGTTGCCTGATTTGAATGTTGGTCTGCTTCCAGGTGGGACAGTCAATAATATGGCGAGGGTTTTAAATATCCCTTTAGACTTTGAAGCGGCTGCAGAAGTGATTTTAAATGGGAATACCCGAAAGATCGACTATGGTATGATCAATGATAAAGTGATCGTGAGTACGATGACGATCGGGATCTTAGCAGATACAGCGGCTAGAATCAGTCAAAAGGAGAAGCAAAAATATGGAAAGTTGATTTTCATTAGAAATTTTTTCAAGCTGTTAGCAAAGAAAAAAAGATATCGTCTGTCGATCAAGACAGAAAAAGAAAATTGGCGTGGGAAAACACAGCTTGTCACAGTCACAATGACAAATTCAGTTGGTGGTTTTACGAATTTCGATGATTCAGCATCGCCAGATGATGGGTTGTTCCATATGACGATCTTGCCTAAATTGAATTTTTTTAAATTAGCATTCTATCTGCCTAAAATCATTTTAGGAAAAGTTTATGAAGTCCCAGGCATCTATTATCTGAGTGCTTCACAAATAGAGATTTCTAGTTATTCGGATAAGAAAGTCGGTACGCGAGTCGATGGAGATCCTAGCGAGGACTTGCCAGTTAAAATGAAAGTTGTCAAACATGGGATGACGGTATTAGTCCCCGAAAATCAAGAAGGCTAAGCTATAAAATTGTTTAATTACCTTTACAATTTGTGCTCTTTCGAGGTATGCTAGTAGCAGATTGGTTGTGGAGGAGAGGTATGATGGGTTTGTTGAGGCATTTGCCATGGGTTTATTTAATGATTGTCAATGTATTTGAATTTTTTGCAATGTATTTAGATAAAAAAAGAGCGGAGAAAAAACGCTGGCGGGTCCCTGAATTCGATCTTTTGTTTATTGGGATCATTGGTGGAGGAATTGGCGGATTGCTGGCGCAGCAGCTGTTTCATCATAAAACTCGGAAATTACGCTTTTATTTTTTCTTTATCTTTGGTACACTTGTAGCTATTGCAATTATCTGTTTTAGTTATCAAGGATAGTAGTGAAAACAATTGTTAGTTGGGAGAAACTATGAAAAGCAATTCTAAAACAAAAATTTTCTTTAACATCGGTTTACTAGCTATTTTTATTGGAGTCATCATTTACGTAATGGACAATTCGTTGAGTGATATTTTTGCTCAATTGATGGAAACGAGCTGGCTTGTTTTATTATTAGTGATTATATTCGGTGTTGTTTATCAACTTGTTGAAGGTCGTTCGATCAAAGAGATCGCGGGACATTTTCAAAAGGATTTCAGCAGTAAGGATGGTTTTTTTACTTCTTGTTATGTGGCTTTTTATCGAGTAATCTCATTTGGGACTGGGACCCTTCTTTCGGAAATTTACTTTTATAAGAAAAAAGGGCTGGCTGTGTCTCAAGGGATCGGGGTAACAGCTTTACACATGATCATGTATAAGCTTGCTGTGATTTTTTGGGCAATTCTAGGACTGATTTTTCAATTTTCGTTGTTCTATGAGCGCTCTCCTAAAATGATTCCATTTATTTTGATCGGTGTGATTTTGACTGGAATGATCATCCTTTCATTATTGGTACTTTCAAGTAGTATCAATCTTCAAATTATTTTGATCATTTGGGCGAATAAGTTCTTTAAGCGCAAAGCCTTACGTGATTGGGTGGATAAATGTAATTTACAAATTTATTCATTGAGAGAAACCGTACAAACGATCATCAAAGACCGCTCAGCGATGCTTTTGATTTTTGGCTGGAATGTTGTCAAGCTGCTTTTTTGGTACGTAATTCCGTATATTGTTTTAGTAGAAAATCATCCAACTGTCGATTTTCTATTAGTCTTTTCGTTTACTAGTTTTGCCGTTATTTTGTCAGGTGTATTTCCAACACCAGCTGGGATCGGACCTTTTGAATTCGTTTATTTACTGTTATTCAAACCATTAGTAGGTACAGTTGATGCAGTGTCATCATTATTACTGTATCGTTTTGGCAGTTTTGTCTTGCCATTTTTGATCGGGTTCATTTTTGTTGTGATCGAGAAAAGAAGAGAGATCCAGTCAGAGCTGCATGCAGTAAGAAAAGAAAAAAGAGAAACATTGGAAGATGACTAATAATAAATGGTGTTAGTCCAGAGAATATACAGCAATTTCTAGCAAAAAGAATCCTCGAAATTTTAACGATCGATATTATTATCTGATCGAGTTCGGATATTTTAGAGACGCTTCAAGATCTAATCAAGTTTGAATATAAATTTCACAAAGCCCCTGACAATACATGAATGCTAAATTCATGTGTCGCCAGGGGCTCTTTTACTATCCGTTATGCTTTGCTTTTTTATTTCTACTTACGAAAAAAATGGTTGATCCAGCTAATAAAAAGCTACCGCTGATTAAGAAAAACAAAGTTCTCTGTTCTCCTGTTTTTGGTAAGCTATCAGGCTTTTTACTTACGTTATAAGTAGTACTCGTTGTTTCTGGTTGTTTCCCACTACTGTTTGATGTTTGACTCGTATCGATCGTTTCATTTGTCGTTGATTCGGTGTTGCTGGATATGGAAGACTCTACTTCGCTACTGGTACTTTCAGAAGTTAGGTCTGTCGTTGTTTCTTCAGTGGTTGTTTCTGATGTTTCCTCTGTCGAGGTATCGCTTGTTTGAGAGGATTCACCAGGTTCTCCCGTACCACTGCCTCCACCGCCGATAGCTGGTGTTTCTGCTTCGATTATTACAGGCTCTCCTTCACCATCAGCCTCAAGAATCGCTTTATTTCGATAAGGTAAATTAGGATCAGCTAATTTATTTGAAAGAAAAGTTAATGAAACAGCTTGATTCAATGTGCCTAGATCGATGACGAAACTGTCTGCTGCTGTACTGATTTTGGCAGGATCGATTGCTTCTTGTTCTTGAAAGACTTGTGTTGTCTTATCATAGGTTCCAAGTGCCGCCTGAACGAAAAATCCTTCGTCAAACTGCTGATCGGGACCAAGTATATCAGTGAGTACAGTGTTTGTAATATATTTTGAATCTGGATTGATAATAATATTCCAAACAGCAGCTGTATTGTCATAGCTATTCCAGCCGACCATATTCATTACCCAATCTGAATTTTCCACAGTACTTGCTCCGCGCGCATAAAAAATGATTTCCCCCTGACGGTTTGCTGTGTGAGATTCATAATATGGACCAAAAGTCGCTGTGACTGTATTGGTAAGATCATCTCCCGTGATCGTCAGGATCACGGTTCCGTCAGCAGCTGTAATATCATAAGAAAAACTAGAAGCGATTAGACAATTTGCGGGTACGTCTAAACGCATCGTATCGCCCGAAGTGATCGTAACTTCATTAGGAACTGCATAAGGGAAAGTGAGCGAAACGTTTTGATGATAGCTGATCTCAGTCTGTTCATCAACGATCGTGTTGCCAACCATGATCGTTGGATTTGAAACATACAAATTGCCAAAATCCACATTTGCATAAGCAGATTTAGTAAAGAAGATACTAAAAATCAAGCATGAAATAAGTGGTAAAACCAATTTTTTAGCGTGCATTAGTTAACCTCCAATAAATTATTAGTAAAACAAGTCTTTATTAGTCATATTGATCAAACGAATGGTCTTTAGCAGAAGCCAAAGAGGAACCTAAAATTTGAGCAGATGATTCTTTACTTGTTTGATAGAAAAAAATCTTTGCTTTTTCACATAACGTGTGTTCATTTTCATTAGTCAATTGTGTGTGATGATACAGTATAGAAAAAACAGCTCCAAGCTCTGATGTTATGGATTCTTCGTAATTTAAATGTAAGTTGTCTTGTAGTTGGGTAAGGAATTGTTCATCGATTTTATGGGAAAAGGTAATAGTACTGTTGTTACTGATGATTCCAGTACAGATAAACGCTTCTTTTTCTTCATGATAAAAATGAACAAAAGTTGTTGCTTGAATATCCTGAACAGCAATCAACTGAATTTGACTGATTTTTGATTGAGATAGCACGAGACCGCTCAAACTCGTTTTCAAATTAGATAAAAGCAGCTTTTTCTTGTCAGCATCTAAAAAAGATGTGGATAAATTTTCAGTTGAACATGTAGAGGGATGTTCGTTCAATTGCATTTTCTCTTCAGGCTTGAAAAAAAATATCCCCATGAGCTTTCCTAAGATGATACTAAATAAAATAATAATAAGTGGAAAAATTGAAAATAATCGTTCGTCAAAGAGGTGATTCATTTTATTTAATAGAAACATTTTCTTCCCTTGTCGTTTTGAACCAGGATGTTTTCCCCAATAGTTGACGAGTGAATGCTAGAACAATACTGGGGATAGTCAAAAAGATATAAATATACATAAGCATTCCTCCTATATAGCTTCTGATTTTTGGCGAATTATCGATCATATCAATTTTAGTTGTTGCATTAATATAGCGTTTGGTAAATGAAAGTCCAGGATAAATAGTTATAAGAAACATGATGGTGATAGTAAAAAATGAACGCAAGGTAGCACCATCTAATAAAGCCCGACAAAGAAGTTCAATAGAAATGATCACGATGATACTATTCAGTAGATTAAGATAAGGTTGTATCAGAAAGAAGAGCATCTCTAGTTTTCCAGAACCTGTCAGTGAGGTCGAGGTGATCACTCTTCTAATATAGGAATGACATTGTAGACTACCTTGGATCCAGCGGCTTCTTTGCTTCAAGTAGCGTCTATAGCTTGTCAATCCTTGCTGATAAATAACCAGTTGATCCGAATAAACTAGTCGATCTTTATTTAATAGCAAGCGAATGGTTAGATCATAATCTTCAAGTAAACAATCTGTCCATGGTGTTTCAGATAATTTCTTTAGTGAAGATAAACGAGTGAATTGACCATTCCCCCCTAAGCCAACCGTTTTTGTTTTCATTCTAAATTTTTGCATAGCGCCAATAACCTCATAAAATTCGATATCCTGTAATAATGAAAGGAGATTTCCCTGTTTATAGTTGTTGATGATTCGTACTCGTGCTTGAATACCATGGATCGTCGGATGACTAAAAATTCGATCAGCTATTTCAAATGCATTGGGGCACAAAAAACCATCAGCATCTAAAATGGTAATGATAACGTTTTCTGGATCAGCGTGAGAATAATCTTTAAGAATCCTTTGGTAAGCAGTATTCAAGGAGTGGCCTTTTCCTTTTTGAGCATTCGGTTTGTGCTTTTCAATCAGGTTGATTCTTGGATCATTGAAATCATTTACTATTTTTATCGTATCATCAGATGAATCGTCATCAATAACATAGATGGCCAAATTAGGTAACGAAAAATCCAATAAGGAAGAGAGCGTAGCCCGAATGACCTTATCTTCATTGAAACAAGGAATCACGACTACATATTGTAAAGTCGGACTCATCAGCCCGGCATTTTCGATATATAGTTCATCTGCATGTTTAATGATCGTAATATAAATATAGTAGATACTAATCAAAATTAAAGAAATAGTATAAATAATAGGCAAAATGCGCCTCCTTCACTGTTTGTAGTGCTTTATCAATGAAAATATGTGTTGTTAAGTCGACTATATGTATGATATCACATAAAAATAGGATAAATTATCAGTTTATTTGTCAATTAATCAAAATAATGAGAATGTATTTTTACTTATTATTTATTCAGATCGATAAAGTAAGAAGTTTATAGTTGGAAATTGGTTACATGATTAAGCTAAAGGCCAGTTTTAGAAGCAACTGTTTAGGAATCTTAGTGTTTTAAAAACTGTTATTTCTTGACAGTAAGTAAAAACACAAATAGTGAAAAGAAAAAAATTAGCTAATATAATAGCTTGCTGCGTAAAGCAGAAAAGTAGTCCAGCACGTCTTTTTTATAATGTAAAGGTTAGCTAGCTATTTTCTAAAGGATTAGAAAGATGATGATTTGATGAGAGGGTAAGAGGCGGTTGTCTTTTTATGATCTCTTGTGTTTACAGTATCTTTTTCTGATTGTATAAGACACTGACCATCAAAAATGATTTTTGTAAATTAGAAAAAACGAATGTATTATTATTAATCTAATAAATTGCTGATAAAATCAACATTTCCCCAGAGAAGTGCTTGTTTAAAAATGCGAAAATGATTATGATTAAAAAGATATTTTATACATCATAGAATGAATAGGAGTGATTCGATGGAACAAAAGCAATTACGTTGGTTTACTGTAGGTTTAATTGCTTTTAACATGGTTTGGGGATTAGGAAATGTTGTGAATAACTATGCACAACAGGGAATCTCTGTTGTAACATCATGGCTTTTGATTTTGGTCTTATATTTTATTCCCTATGCGTTGATCGTCGGTCAATTAGGTTCAACGTTTAAAGACAGCAGCGGGGGTGTCAGCTCTTGGGTGCAAAACACTAGTACTAAACGGTTAGCATATTATGCTGCCTGGACGTATTGGGTCGTACACATCCCATATCTAGCACAGAAGCCGCAATTAGTTTTGATCGCCTTTGGTTGGGCGATTCAAGGAAATGGCAATATTGTAAGTAATTTTTCTGTTGTAGGGATCACATTGATTTCTTTAGCGATCTTTTTGATCTTTTTACTATTATCAACAAAAGGTTTGATGACCTTAAAAGTCATTGGTGGAATGGCCGGGACAGCTATTTTCGTAATGTCCATGCTGTTTATATTATTAGCGATCGGTGCACCTATGATGAACTCGACTGTTGAATTTGCAACACCTCATATGGATAAAGTCAGTACGTATATTCCTAAATTTGATTTTAGCTATTTTACGACTGTCTCCATGCTGGTCTTTGCAGTCGGAGGAGCGGAAAAGATTTCTCCTTATGTAAACTCAATGAAAAATCCATCAAAAGAATTTCCAAAAGGAATGATCTTTTTAGCAGCAATGGTTGGTATTTCTGCTGTTTTAGGTTCATTTGCGATGGGGATGCTATTTGCAAGTAATAACATTCCGGAAGATTTAATGGCCAATGGTGCCTATACTGCTTTCCAACTTTTAGGAGAGTATTATGGTGTTGGAAATTTACTAATGATCATTTATGCTATTACAAATGGTATTGGACAAATTTCAGCCTTAGCCTTTTCGATCGATGCTCCACTGCAAATTCTTTTAGCAGATGCTGATCCTGAATTTGTACCGGAAGCCTTACGTAAAAGAAGTAAAAAAGGAACATTGGTCAACGGCTACTTATTAACAGGTATTCTAGTAAGTATCATCATCGTATTACCGATGTTTGGTATTGAAAATATTCAAGAGCTTGTAAAATGGCTAACAAACTTAAACTCTGTTGTAATGCCGATGCGTTATCTATGGGTATTCTTTGCCTATATGATGTTGAATAAAGCGTATAAAAATTACAGTTCAGAATATAAATTCATCAAGAATCCGAAAATCGCCTTTGGTTTTGGATTGTGGTGTTTCTTGTTTACAGCTTTCGCTTGTATTTTGGGGATGGTGCCAAAAGTAGATTTTGCGGCAAATCCTAAAGCTTGGTTTTTCCAATTAGCTTCAAATGTCATTACACCTGTTGTGCTGATTTTATTAGGGATGATTTTACCTGCACTTGCACGTCGGGATAAAAAGAAAGCAAACGCATAAGCGTAATAAAAGAGAGTAGATGCTAAAGTAGAGCATTTTCTCTCTTTTTTTTAATATCAGCTAAATAAAGGAACCAAAGTGAAAAATAGAAACGTGATGCTTGATACTTTTATGATAACTAAACATTTCTGATGCAGGAATTCCTCAATTGGCGAATAAAAAATAAATAAATGTTGTTTAAATGTATGTATTATCTGTGTTTTTCGTTTAATTGAAGATATTTGTAAAAAAATGAGAACAATTTTACGAATTTATCGGTATAATAGAATAGAAACTGTGTTCTTTTTTCTAAAAAAATGATACGATTTATAAAGGAAAAAAATTGAGGAAGTGAGAACGATTAGTAAACGACAACGTCAATCAGAAAAAGAAGAACGGTCAACAGTTCTCTGTAAAGAGGTTGATCCGGATTATTTAGGCCGTGAAGTGTATGCCGATGATGTAGAAACTCCATATGCTTTTTATCTGGTTCGAAAGCTGAACCTAGCAAAAGATTATCAAAATTTAGCTGAAGGAGAAGCTTTTTTTGATGCGATTTGTGATAGCTGGGATGAAACAGAAGATTTTGAAGAACTAGTAGTAAAAAAAATCTATATGTATGTCGAAACAGAAGTGATGTATTATACTCTGTTGATGGGTAGTTTCGAACCGACAAGAAGAGAATTACGAATGAATCTGAAAAAATGGTTTGAAGAAATCACGCTGGAGCCAACTGAACGTTCTCTAGTTTCTAAAAGCCAGTCTGAGTTGAACACAGGTGAGATTCAGGGAATGATGAAACAAATGATCGAAACATCAAATGAGATTTTTCGTTTGCGCAAAATGATCAATGAGCTGACTGAAACAATTAACTCAGGTCAAATGCAGCTGCAAAATAAACAGAGTCATCCAGTCATATCAAGAAGTATCCAAACCATTCACCTAAAAAGAGCACAGCCTCTAGTGATCGAGGAAGAAAAAAAGGATACAGAAACATCAGCGGAACCTTCAGAAGTTGCCGTAGAAGCTGAATTGATCGATGAGACTGAAACACCAGAGACGTTAGAAGAAGTCCAAACAAAAACAGAAGATGAGGCAGCAAGAGAACCTGAAAAAAAGTTGGCGAACGAATTGGCGGAAAAACCAGTTCAAGAAGATTCCCCAGCAGAAGAACCTACAGTTTATCCAAATCAAGAAGTAGAAGATAAGACAGAGGAAGTAGAACCTTCAGTTTCAAAAAAAGAACGAAATACAATGAAGCTCAAACGCAATAAATCAGCGCTAGAGCCAAAACCTGTAGTCGATGAAAATGAGGTGAAAAGCCCAGCCTTTACACCTGTTGATCTGTCTTCGTTAGTTTTCAAGAAAAAGAATACAAAAAAGGCCACGCCAAGTAACTGGCCGCGTTTTTCAAAACTGCTTAAGAGTAGTAAAACAGTAGATGCGCCTGCGAAAATTCCTAATTTCTCTAAAACAGAAATGGAGAATTTAGAAGATGAAATCTATTTACGTTTTATGAATAAACGGATGCGCTTAGGTGCTAAGAAAAATCATGTTCAAAAGAAAAGCATCTTGCGTTCTGAATTATTAGCACAAATCAATCAGGCGGAATATTTAAATTATTCTTGGGGACAGGTCGTTCGTTTACGTAAAGAAGATGTACTGATTTGCGGGCGCCTTAGCTGCGCTAGTTTGGTTTCTTCTTTAGATGAATTTTTACAAGAAATGCGTGAACTTGCATACAGTCGTTCTTTATTTGGGAAGAAAGTTCGTTGTTCTGTTGATTTATTACGCCGTTTGGAAGGGTATATTTTAATGGATCAATATATGCAAAATCTAAGCTTGATGCCTGTCGAAAAATAAATTTTTGATCGTATTCAGCCTAAAAATGATAAGTGGCGGTTAAAAGGCTTGAGAGATAACGCAATACGTTGTCTCTCAAGTCTTTTTAATTTATTAAATGCTATCAACTAAGACTAAAAAAAAATGTCGTTTTGTAGTATAATCGTCAAGGGTAGAGAAAGGCGGGGAAGCAATGAAGAAAAGTCAAATATATGCAGTGGTCGATATTGAAACAACAGGTACAGATTCGACAATTGACCGAATCATCCAATTCGGCTGCGTGCTGATCCAAGACGGAAAAATCATTTCCCGATTTGCAACAGATATCAACCCCAATCAAGCTATTTCTCCACAAATTCAAAAACTGACAGGTATCAGTAATAGTAGAGTCCAAAAAGCTCCTTATTTCGAAGATGTTGCACTGACGATCTACAATCTTTTGGCAGATACTGTGTTTGTCGCTCATAATATTTATTTTGACTATTCATTTTTAGCACAGGAGCTAGTTCGCTGTGGTGCACCAAAACTAGAGATTCCTGGAATCGATACAGTTGAGCTGTCACAAATTGTTTTACCAACGGAAAAAAGTTTTCGTTTGGGTGATTTGTCTGAAAGCTTAGGATTAGTTCACGATAATCCGCATCAAGCAGATAGTGATGCACAGGTCACTGCGGAATTGCTATTATTGATCGAAGCGAAGATGCGCCGATTACCGCTGATCACGATGGAAGCTATCGATAAGTTGAGTCAGCAAACTGGCATGGATACTAGTCGTTATATCCATTACATTTACGAAGAGATGAAACAGGAGATTCTACCATTATCTAAAGAGTATCGAGTCGTTTCAGGAATCGCATTAAGAAAAAAAGAAGTCCCGCTTTTTGAAGAAAAATTGTATGGTCAAACGACATTTCCAAAGAAGAAAAAGACCAAAGAAAAGATTTTTGGTCAAACGATAAGTTATCGTTCGGAACAAAGTCGTATGATGAATTTGGTTTATGAGCATTTTACTCAGGATGAAAGCAAAGACTTGTTTATCGAAGCTGCAACAGGTACTGGGAAAAGCTTAGGTTATTTATTTCCTCTGAGCTATCTAGCAACACCAGAAAAGCCATTGATCATTAGTACGGTTTCGATTGTTTTACAAAATCAATTGCTGGAGAAGGATATCCAACTGGCTAATCGAATTTGTCCCAGACCACTTCAGGCGACGATCATCAAAAGTCATCGCCACTACATTGATTTACAGCGCTTTAAAGCGACATTGAATGATCCTTTGCCGCAAAAGCAATATGCTCTTTATCAAATGGGTGTTTTGGTCTGGCTCCTAGAAACGCTGACTGGTGATTTAGACGAATTGCAGCTGATCAATTTTAACCATATTTTTTGGCGTGATGTTGCTCATCGAGGAATTGATTTTCTATCCAGTAAAGATGCGCTGTATCAAGAAGATTTTGTCCGCTTTCTTTATAAGAGAGTCAAACAAAGCAATGTTTTGATTGTCAATCATGCATTTTTAGCACAAGAATCGCTTAGAGAAACAGCACTTTTGCCCAAAAGCCCTTATTTGATTATTGATGAGGCTCATCATTTAGCAGACATAGCAGGCAAGATTTCTCACCGTCAATTTAATTATGCATCATTTAAAAAGCAATTAGCACTCTATTTAGAAGAAGAACAGTTATTTGATCAAGTGACGCATATCTTCGATGAGGCTAAGGAAGAACGGCGCTTGTTGCGAATCTATTGTAAAGCAGCTACTGACTTAGTTGAGGAATTCAGTGATCTTTTTTATGAAATCAATACTTTATTTCCAAAGCAAAAGCGACAATCGATGGAGACAGAACTGTTAGTCAAATCATTGTTCGATCAGCTGTCTTTAGAAGGAGAATCTTCAATTCAAAAAATTGAGATCTTATTATCTGAAATGAGAGAGATCCAAAAAAGAATTCAGCAATCAATTGAAGAACATTTAGAAAAGTATACCTCTTCTGATCGAATCGTTTTTGTACGGTTGCTGCAGTTTTTTGAACAAATCGACCGTTTACACGAGTGTTTTGATATTTATGTAAATGAATGGCAGCCGCGCTGGATCAAGGAGTACAGCTGTACTTCGCAAGGGTATGGTGCTTTAGCTATCAATGATCTGGAAGCGAGTATTTTACCTACAACAACATGGTATGAGCGGTATCAGCGTATTCTATATACTGGTGGGACATTAAAGTTTGGTAGAGATAAAAAATATTTGCCAAATAAATTAGGTGTGCCCGATGCCTTATTCAAGACACTGCCTGATCCTTATGACTATGAACAGCATGCTCGTTTGTATATTCCAACGGATGGTATTGCCGTCAATCAAGTGAATAATGCTGAATTTTCAGCCTACATTGCAACGGTTATTCAGGAAATTTCAAAGCAGGATCGTTCTATTTTAGTGCTCTTTACCTCTCATGAGATTCTTTCAAGCGTCTATCATCGCCTGCATCAGGCTTTTCTTAATGATGGGCGGGAACTTTTGGCCCAAGGAATCAGCGGAAGTCGAGAAAAAATCTTAAAACGATTCATTCATTCTAAAAATAGTATTTTGTTAGGAGCAGATAGCTTTTGGGAAGGGGTAGATTTGCCAGGTGATACCTTATCCCTTCTGATCGTTACTCGTTTGCCTTTTGAAAATCCTCAGCGGCCGTTTGTAAAAGCACGTTATGAGTACTTAGAGGAAAAAGGCATCCAGGCGTTTGCCCATGAAGCATTGCCGAAAGCAACTTTACGTTTACGGCAAGCATTAGGTCGCTTGATTCGTTCAAATAAAGATAAAGGTGCGATGATCGTTTTAGATCGTCGTTTGATCACGGCAAAATACGGGAAACAAATGATCAAGGCTCTGCCAAAGAATTTACCAGTGAAAGAAGCACCATTAAATGAAATAACGACAGAATTGGCTGATTTTTTAAATAGCTGACAAAAAGAAATTTACTTGCTAACTATTAAATTAAAAATAGTTTTCTGCTATAATGATAGCCAGTAAGTAAGGAAAGGGCGAGGCGATTGCAGGAAAAAAAAGAACAAAATGAAGTGAGAAAAAGAAAGATTCTTTTAGGAATCATTACAGCCTTATTAGTGATGATCGTTCTGGTTGTCATTTTCTATGTACGGGCAACTCATCCGTGGAAACAAGCTGAAAAAGAAGCTACAGCAATCGCAAAAGAGTATGCTCAACTTGAATCAGTCGATAACTTTTACTGGTTTACTAGGAAAGAAACCTCCTTTGCAGTGACGGGAAAAGATGCTAAAGGAGAAGAATTAGTCGTCATCATTCCGAAATCAGGGAAGAACATTACTGTACTAAATCAAAAAGACGGGGTAGAAGAAGGACACATTCGCCAGATCATGAGCACGGATTACAAAGAAAAAGACATACAAAAAATCAGCTTAGGTCTATACGAGGATAAACCTACATGGGAAGTTATTACTAAAAACGATGACGGTGCCTTATCTTACTACTTATTGTCATTTGAAAAAGCAGAAGAAATCATGATCATAAAAAATGTCTGACGAGACGTTTTATGCTATTGTAAGAAGTAAAAAAACAGGTAACGCAACACATGAAAAATGAAGAATAAAAAATGAATGGAGTAAACCGTATGGAGATATCAACGCGTGCACAAAAATTAGAACCTTCAGTAACCTTGGCGGCTTCAGCCAAAGCAAATGCCCTAAAAGCTCAAGGCCAGGATGTGTTGAGTTTAACAGTTGGTGAACCAGATTTTATGACACCTAAAAATATCCAGCAGGCAGCGATTCGAGCGATCGAGAGTGGTCAAGCCAGCTACTATACACCATCTGCCGGTATTAAAGAATTAAGGCAAGCAGTCGCAGAATATATTCAAAGCAATTATCAATTAAAATATCAGATGGAAAATGTTATTGTCACTGATGGCGCTAAATTTGCTTTATACTTACTTTTTCAAGCAGTCTTAAACCCATTGGATGAAGTGATCATTCCGGTTCCTTATTGGGTGAGTTATGGTGAACAGGTGAAATTAGCTGAGGGAGTACCAGTATTCATTACATGTGCACAGGAAGAAAAATTTAAGGTTACTGTGGAACAGCTAGAAAAAGCACGAACAGACAAAACAAAAATTTTGATCCTAAACTCACCTTCCAATCCTACAGGGATGATTTACACAGAAGAAGAATTAAGAAAAATCGGTGACTGGGCTGTCTCCCATGATGTTTTGATTGTCTCAGACGATATTTATGGTAAATTGGTTTATAATGGCGCTGTTTTTACTCCTATAGCAACCTTATCAGAAGAAATCCAAAAGCAGACCATCATTATCAATGGTGTTTCTAAAAGCTATGCGATGACCGGCTGGCGAATTGGCTATGCAGTAGGAGATCAAGCAATTATTAGTGCAATGAACGACATCGCTTCACAATCAACGAGCAATCCGACAGCAGTCAGTCAATATGCCGCAATTGAGGCTTTGAGTGGTGAACAGGATACTGTGGAAACAATGAGACAGGCTTTTGAAGAGCGTCTAAACAAAATATACCCACTTTTTGCAGCAATTCCAGGCTTCAGAATGGAAAAGCCGCAAGGTGCCTTTTACCTATTTCCAAATATCAAAGAAACGATGGATCTTTGCGGCTATACTGATGTGACAAAATGGGTGGATGACTTATTGGCAGAAGCACATGTCGCATTAGTCACAGGAGCAGGATTTGGTGCGCCGGAAAATGTTCGGATCAGTTATGCGACAGATCTGCAAACATTAGAAGAAGCGGCAAAGCGGATCACCGCATTTATTGAAGCAAAATCAGCAAAATAAATACTCAATTCGGGATGGCAAAAAAGAAATGAATGGAGAGACGATTGTGGAACAAATTCAAATTATTGATTCAAAACATCATGTGGGGGAAACCGTAAAAATCGGCGCTTGGATCGCCAATAAACGTTCAAGCGGGAAGATCGCTTTTTTACAATTACGTGATGGGACAGCTTATTTTCAAGGGATCGTTGTCAAAAGTGAAGTTCCTGAAGAGGTCTTTCAATTAGCGAAAAGCTTAACGCAAGAAACCTCTGTTTGGATCACTGGTGAAATCAGAGAAGATAGCCGCTCGAAATTTGGTTATGAGATCGGTGTGACTGGCATCGAAGTGATCGGTGAAAGTCATGAATATCCAATTACACCTAAAGAGCATGGAACAGACTTCTTGATGGATCACCGTCATTTATGGCTGCGTTCATCCCGTCAGCATGCAATTATGCAGATCCGTAACGAAATCATTCGTGCGACATATGAATTTTTCAATAAAAACAACTTCGTAAAAATCGATCCGCCGATTTTAACAGCCAGCACAGCAGAAGGCACGACAGATTTATTTGAAACGAATTATTTCGATCAAAAAGCGTACCTATCTCAAAGTGGTCAATTGTATATGGAAGCAGCAGCTTTAGCTTTTGGGAAAGTATTCTCATTCGGACCGACCTTTAGAGCAGAAAAATCTAAAACACGCCGTCACTTGATCGAATTTTGGATGATCGAGCCTGAGATGGCCTTTATGCATCAAGAAGAAAGTTTGGAAGTCCAAGAGCAGTATGTAGCTTTCTTGGTTCAAAGTGTATTGGATAATTGTGATTACGCTCTTGATGTTTTAGGACGTGATAGAGAAGTCTTGAAAAAATATACACAATTACCATTCCCGCGTATTTCTTATGACGAAGCGGTTGAATTACTGAAAGAAAATGGATTTGATGATATTGAATGGGGAGATGATTTTGGTTCACCGCATGAAACCTTTATCGCAAATTCTTTTGATCGTCCTGTATTTATTTTGAACTATCCAAAAGCGATCAAAGCCTTTTATATGAAACCACATCCTACACGTGATGATGTTGTGATTTGTGCGGATATGATCGCACCGGAAGGGTATGGCGAAATCATTGGCGGTTCAGAACGTGCTGTCGATCATGATTATCTATTAGAGCAAATTCGTAACCATAATCTAGATGAAGCAGAATACGCTTGGTATTTAGACTTACGTCGTTATGGATCAGTACCGCACTCAGGATTTGGTTTAGGTTTAGAACGTACAGTGACTTGGCTCGCTGGAATCGAACATGTTCGTGAAGCAAGTCCATTCCCACGCTTATTGAATCGTATTTATCCATAAAAAATTCTTACGAAAAGCTGTCGAAACAAAGTAGCTAATTTGTTTCGATGGCTTTTTTTGTGCGAAAAACATCTCTTACTTTGCGCAATGAAAAAATGAACTGACGTAAAAGATCAGTAAGAAAAGAGAAAAGTTAAGGCAAATTGTTTAGAAATCCAGTAACTTATGGTAGAATTGACAGAAAGTACAATAAAAGGACTGAATCCAAATGGAAAACCCAGCACAAATCAAAAGAAAACATTTTCGTTTTCCAGCTTATGACGATGATTTAGGTGTAAAACTAACCTCAGAAAATAAACGAACATTGTTTCAAGATGAACCAATGTTGACAAATACGACATCCGTACAACCTCAGGCGCCAGTGATCGATCCAATCACAGCTCAGCCGACAATGACAAAGCAACCGACTCAAACGAATAATAACAATGTCTCTCATAGCCCGGAGCAGATGGCCGAACTTGCCCAACACAAGTCGAATCTGCCAAACTATATGATGAGTCACAATAAAACAACAACAAAGCAAAAAACAAATCTATTTGGTAATATGCCGAAAAGAAATAGCTATGGATTTAGCAGCTCATCTACGAACCGAGACAAAAAGGCAACATCAAGAGATTATACGTATGAAGCTCGTTCTTACTTCGTACCAAAGTATATCCCGGCGTCTGTGATCCCGGAAAAAAAAACGCCAGCGCTAACAGAACAAGAGCTGGCTACGGCGATGAAAAAAGATAAAAATTCGTATCTGTTATTTGATGATGAGCCAGCAGCGTTTCAAGTCAAAGGAAATGAAGATCCGACGGTAAAAAAATTCAACATTCCGAAAGAAACACCTGAGATTCCTGTGACAAGACGTCAGTACCAACAAATCAAACCAGATATGGAACGTTTTGGTAAAGATGATATCAGCCAAACACTGCCGCGTTCTAGAAAAGAGTTAAAAACAGCCAAAGCAAATGCGAAGAGCCAAACAGCTTATGGTCAAAAAGTAGCAGAGGCCGAAAGCGAAAAAAAACGCGGTATTTTAGATAAACCATTAAGTGGTATCATTGAAGATTCAAGTATGGAATTAGAAAATAGCAAGTATTTTAATTAGGAGTATTCTGAGACAAAACAGTCACTGGTTTTGTCTCAACTTTTTGTGTCTTTTAAAATAGTAAGGCAGCACAACTATTTTTGGGTTGATTATTTTGTGATTTTGTACGATAATGGGTAGCATGCATTTGCTGACTATTATAAGAAAACAGAATTTACATAGAGATTTCAGGAAAAGAGGATTATAATGAGCAATCAAGAAAAATTACATCATTTTGTTGGCATAAAAGGTTCTGGAATGAGTTCATTGGCTCTTGTTTTATTTGAGAAAGGGTATCGTGTGCAAGGGTCTGATGTAGAAGAATATTTCTTTACACAGCGTGATCTAGAAAAGGCTGGAGTGAAGATCCTACCATTCAACGCAGACAATATCACGAAAGATATGGTTGTTATCGCTGGAAATGCGTTTCCGGATACACATGAAGAATTGGTTCGTGCAAAAGAGTTAGGTGCTGAAATCATTCGTTACCATGATTTTATCGGACGTTTTATTCAGCCTTATACAAGCGTTGCAGTGACTGGTTCTCATGGGAAAACAAGTACGACAGGTTTACTTTCTCATGTATTGACAGGAATCGCACCAACAAGCTATTTGATTGGTGACGGGACAGGACATGGGGATCCTAAAGCGCAGTTCTTCGCTTTTGAAGCTTGTGAATATCGCCGTCATTTTCTTGCTTATTCACCCGATTATGCAATCATGACGAACATCGATTTCGATCATCCTGATTATTATAAGAGTATCGAAGATGTTTATTCAGCATTCCAAACAATGGCAGCACAAGTGAAAAAAGGTATTTTTGCTTATGGAGATGACAAATATTTGCGCCAATTATCAGCAGATGTGCCGATTTATTATTATGGGTTGAATGATGATGATGATATTCAGGCTAAAAATATTCAACGAACAACACAAGGTTCTTCTTTTGATGTTTACCATAAAGATGAATTTGTAGGGCACTTTGTTTTACCGGCTTTTGGTCAACACAATATCATGAACGCACTTGGTGTGATCGCAGTTGCCTACTTTGAAAAACTGGATATGTCTAAAGTTGCAGCAGAAATGCTGACTTTTGCAGGCGTTAAACGCCGTTTTACTGAGAAAAAAGTATCAGATATGATCATTGTTGATGATTACGCACATCATCCGACTGAAATCATGGCGACGATCGATGGCGCACGTCAAAAATATCCTGATAAAGAAATTATCGCTGTGTTCCAACCTCATACCTTTACACGGACGATTGCATTGATGGATGAATTCGCAGATGCATTAGATTTAGCAGATCATGTTTACTTGTGTGATATTTTTGGATCGGCAAGAGAACAAAAAGGCGATGTGAAAATCGAAGATTTGGGTAATAAGATCGAAAAAGGCGGCCAAGTAATTAAAGAGGATAATGTTTCACCGCTATTAGATCATGAAAATGCTGTGATTATTTTTATGGGTGCTGGAGATGTTCAAAAATTTGAGCAAGCCTATGAAACATTATTGAGTAATACAACAAGAAACGTTCTATAATTTATTGTTCAAGATGATAATATGAAGCTTTGGCGTTTTGCCGAAGCTTCTTTTTAACTTGCCTTTTGTCGTCATTTTGGTACAATAATCTTATCATTAGTGGAGGTGTACTAATTTGAATATCGGAAAACCGAGAAAATTAGGCAAAACCATCGAAGATATTGAGGAAGGCGATTCGCTGTCTTTAACTGAGTCGATCGAAGATAAAGATTTACTTCTTTATTTGGGCTTAACGAATGATGCCAATCCTTTGTATATCCAACATGATTATGCCCAAAAAACAGAATACGGCAAGCCGATCGTTCCATCGATCATGCTGATGGGGATCATTACCAGTGCGATTTCAAAGCATTTACCAGGACCAGGCTCTCATGTGGTCAATTTTTCGGTGAACTTTGTAGGACCAGTCTTTCATTACGAAACACTGACATTTCAATTTGAAGTGATCAAGGTGGATAAAATGAAAGATGTTGTGACGATTTCGATCGAAGCTGTCAATGAAGAAGGAGACCGTGTGCTTGATGCAGTTGTCATGGTTCAGCCGCCTCAAGTGACAATAGACGAACTGGAAGAGAAAGAAGGAGAAATGAATGAATAACGGAGCAGTAGCAAATGTTGGTTTGAATAAGTTTTATTCAAAAATTTACGCGTTTTTAGCGATGGGAATCGGTATTAGTGCGTTAGTATCATATCTAATATTGAATGTATATTTCTTTGAAGTAGTGATGTTTTTATACAAATATCCAATGGCTTTTTATGGATTTTGGATTGCAGAATTAGCGTTAGTTGTTTTCTTAGGTTTTAAAGCAGCTAAAAATCCGACACTGGCAATCAGCGGATTTGTTGTATATTCTATACTGAATGGTATTACATTGGCTGTAACATTAGCGATGTATACAGAAGGAACCGTTGTAGCGGCTTTTGTTAGTGCAGCAGCTACGTTTGGAGGAATGTCATTAGTTGGGATTTTTACAAAACGTGATCTTTCTGCTATGGGACATGCAGCATACAGTGCGTTGATCGGTCTGATCATTGCGATTTTCCTGAATGCATTTATTTTAAAGAGTGGTCCTGTTGATTACTTTATTTCAATTTTGATGGTCATTATTTTTGCAGGTATCACTGCGTATGACAATCAAAAAATCCGTACTTTGTACACACAAACAGGCGGACAGCCAGGTACAGGGATCGCGGTTTTCATGGCATTACAATTATATCTTGATTTTATCAATTTATTCTTAGCATTCTTACGTATCTTTGGTAAAAACAACTAATAAAAGAACTTAGAAAAAGACACTCAGATTCTTCTGAGTGCCTTTTTTTGTTTTGAATATACGTATTTATCGTGTTTTTATGCATAAAAATTCTTTTATTTGTTTTTTTTGCATAAAAATTATTGACTATCATGAGGCATTGATTTATACTTTTAGAAAATCAGAAAATTAGATCAACTTAAAAGGAACTGAAAACCATCGTTCGTGGTATAAGAAAAATGAGACGTTTGTTGTGGAATGTTTTTTAGAGGTTGTCTCTTTGGGAAGGGTGTAAGTGATAGGGATGGATGAAAAAATACCAGAAGGATTTAAATTTTATGGCACGCATGCCGGCATCAAGAAAAAAAGAAAAGACTTTGGTTTGATCGTAGCAGATCACGTGTGTCATGCGGCGGCTGTTTTTACTAAAAATACGTTTTGCGGTGAATGTATACCGATCGGTAAAGAACATGTCAAAAATGGAGAATTACAGGCAGTCGTAGTAACTAGTGGGGTTGCAAATGTGGCGACTGGCAAAGAAGGACGAGAGAATGAGTTTCAGATTTTAGATAAAATTTCGTCTAAACTGGCGATTGCTCAAGAAAATATTTTACCATCATCGACAGGTGTGATCGGACCACAATTACCTATTGAAAAAATCAATACATTTTTGGAGACGCATTCGCTGGAGCTTACAGAAAACTATGAAGACTTTGCCGAAGCTATTTTAACAACAGATCAACGGATCAAAGTGCAAAGTCTTGAGGTCGGTGAGGGAAAAATTTTAGGTATCGTCAAAGGATCGGGGATGATCGAGCCGAATATGGCGACCATGCTGGCTTATATTTTAACAGATATAAAAATCAGCAAAGAAGATATCTATCCAATGTTAAAAATCGCGGTTGACCAATCGTTTAATACAATCAGCATCGATTCAGATACAAGTACGAGTGACACAGTTGCCTTATTAGCAAGTGGTCATAAGACAGCTTCGATGGAAGAGCTGCAAATAGCCTTAAACCAAGTTTGTCATGCATTGGCTTTAGATGTTGTGAAAGATGCTGAAGGAGCAACTAAAACGATGTTTGTGACGGTCAAAAATGCTATGAGCCAAGAACAGGCAAAGAATGCTGGAAAATCAATAATCAATTCGCCATTAGTGAAGACCGCTTTGTTTGGTCACGATCCAAATTGGGGTCGAATTGCAATGGCGCTTGGGAAAACAGATGGACTTATTTTTGACCCTAATAGAGTTGAGATTTCTTATGGCGAATATCCGATCTTCTCTGAAAACCATGAAGAGCTGCAAAATATCGAACAAATCGCATCGTATATTCAAGAAAATGAGGATATCTATTTAACGGTCGATCTACACCAGGGAACTCAGGATTTCCAAGTGATCGGCTGTGATTTGAGCTATGAGTATGTCAAAATAAACAGCGATTATTCTACTTGATTTCATAAACTAAGGAGCATAGGACAAAAGTGTTCAGCTCATTTCAGAAGCCTTCAACTCTTAGTACTTTAGCACTTAGAATGTTGCTAGCTTCACTTTGTTCTTTAAACAATACGTTAACTGATGTGGTCGAAGCGTAACGTAGTAGCCGCTTTTTTCTCACCACTTATTCAAAATTAGAGTCCAAAACAAAACTGGTTTTTAGTTTTGTTTTGGGCTTCTCTTTTCATTTACGAATGTATGTTCTATAATGGAGAAATGACAGGTGGGAAAAAAATGAAAGATAGACAACGGATCGCAGTCCGCAGTTTAGTAGAATTTATTTTGCGTAGAGGTAGTATCGATGCAAGACATACAAGTGAACATACGGCGGCTGAAGGAGCGAAAATCCATCGTAAATTGCAAAAAGCGGCTCCAGCTGGATATAAGAAGGAAGTTAAGCTTTCGATCGATGTAGAAATGAATGGTCAAACATACTTCATTGAAGGACGTGCCGATGGCATTTTTACAGATGAGGACAAGGGGACCGTCATTGATGAGATAAAAAGTTCAGAACCTGATTTCTCTGAGCTGCGGGAAGAACAGATCGATATGTACTGGTACCAAGTCATGTGTTACGGGCACATCTATTGTCAACAAGAAGAGCTAGAAACGATCACGTTACAGCTAACGTATTTTCAAACGACAACGGAAGAAATCACGCGAACAGAAAAGCTATTTACAAAACAGGAGCTGTGTGAATTTTTTGATGATTTGACCAGCAAGTACGAGCAATGGCTGATTTTTAAAATGAATTGGCGAAAGATCAGAAATGACTCTTTGAAAGAACTTCCGTTTCCGTATGGTGATTATCGCAAAGGGCAAAGAGAATTAGCCGTCGCTGTCTATAAAACGATTTTAAGTGATCAAAAGTTGTTTGTAGAAGCACCGACAGGAACTGGTAAAACAATCTCTACATTATTTCCAACACTAAAAGCAATCGGTGAAGAACAAGCAGAACGTGCATTTTACTTAACTGCGAAAACGATCACACGTCAGGTAGCAGAAGATGCAGTAGAAGCGATGAAACAAAAGAATCTGGAATTAAAAAGTGTGACTTTAACAGCAAAAGATAAAATTTGTTTTTTGACTGAACGAAATTGCACACCGGAAGCGTGCCCTTTTGCGAATGGGTACTATGACCGTCTGAATGAAGGGTTATGGGATCTGTTAAACAATGAAAATCAATTTACAAGAGAAGTTATTGAACGCTATGCCAAAAAGCATAGTCTTTGCCCGTTTGAGTTGTCGTTAGATGTAAGTTTATGGTGTGATCTTGTGATTTGCGATTATAATTACTTATTTGATCCCACCGTATATTTAAGACGGTTCTTCGAAGAGCAGCAAGAAGAAAAAGAAAATATTTTTCTAGTCGATGAAATCCACAATCTAGTGAACCGTTCTAGAGAAATGTATTCAGCTTCTTTAGCTAAAAATACATTTAGCTCATTAAGAAAAACGCTTGGGAAAGAGCAGCAAAAACTGACACGAGCTATCCGGAAAGTCGAAAAGGAATTTGAGAAGATCGAACAAATCTGCAAAGAAGAAGAAAAAGACTTTCTGCATCAAAGTGCACCCATTGATTCGCTTGTAAAAGCGGCTTACACACTATCTGAGAAAATTGGTGAATGGCTGCCGGAGAATCAAGCATACGAAGAATTGAACCAAGTGTTATCCGTTTATTTTGATGTACTGAATTATACTAAAATCAGTGAATATTATGATGATCATTATTGTACTTACGTTGAGTGTCAGAGCTACGACGTGACTGTAAAGCAATTTTGCATCGATCCTTCCTATTTATTAGAGCAAAAATTAGACAAGGGCAAAGCGAGTATCTTATTTTCAGCTAGTTTGACTCCATTAGATTATTATCAAGAGGTTTTGGGTGGAGGAGAAGAAAGTTTGAGATACCGTATTCCGAATCCTTTTACTAAAGATAATCAGCTGTTAGTCATTGAAAATCATATTCAAACGACCTACAAGGAACGGGAACGGAATTATCAAAAGATCGTTGAAAGTCTAACAAATATGATCCAACAGCGAACTGGAAATTATTTTGTCTTTTTTTCATCTTATTCTTATATGGATGTCGTGTATGATCTATTCAGAGAAAAAAATCCAGGAATCAAAACCAAGCTGCAGGCTTCTTCTATGAATGAAGCTGAGCGGGAAGCTTTTTTAGCTGACTTTGTTTCTGATCCAGAAGAAACGTTGTTGGGCTTTTGTGTGTTAGGCGGGATTTTTTCAGAGGGAATCGATTTAAAAGGAACGCGATTGATTGGCACAGCGATTGTTGGGGTGGGTTTACCGCAGATCAATCACGAACAAGAATTGATCAAACGTTATTATGACCTAGAAAAAAATCAAGGGTTTCAATTTGCTTATCAAATCCCCGGAATGAACAAAGTGCTGCAGGCAGCAGGGCGTGTCATCAGGGATAGCGAAGATCGAGGAGTTGTATTATTGTTGGATCAGCGTTTTTCCTCTGCAGCTGTGCGACAATTTTTTCCGCCGCATTGGGATCAAAGTCAAACGGCTTATTCTGCCGAACGCTCAAAAGAATTACAGCAACAATTTTGGCTTTCAACAAGTGAATGAGCATAGAAAAAAATTACGTTTACTGTTATACTAAAAAAGCAAATCTTCTTATAAAAATAAAAAAGCAGGCGGACGATTTGTCGGCTCTTTTTTAGAGAAAAGAAGAATAAGAATCATAGGTGAAAAGAGGCTAAGTAATGAAAACTATTCTTGTTTTGCATACAGGCGGGACAATTTCAATGTCTAAAGAGGCAGATGGTAATGTAGCACTCAATACAATGAATCCCTTACTCGAACAAGAAGCTTTGCTGGAGGGTAAGGTCAACTTGATTGTTGAATCGATTTTTAATATTCCTTCTCCTCATATGACATTAACACGTATGCTTGAGTTAAAAGAGCGAATTCAGCAGGCACACGCTGAAAAAATCGATGGCGTCGTCATCACTCATGGGACCGATACGTTGGAAGAAACAGCTTATTTTTTGGATATCACGCTGGAAAATAAAATTCCCGTCGTTCTGACTGGTGCGATGCGGTCAAGCAATGAAATCGGGACAGATGGCTTGTATAATTTCATCAGTGCTGTATGGACTGCTTGTTCGGAGGAATCTCAGGGAAAAGGTGTTTTAGTGGTGATGAACGATGAGATCCATACGGCTCGTTATGTAACGAAGACGCACACTACAAATGTAGCAACATTCCGGACGCCGACTTTTGGACCGATCGGTATGATCGCCAAGGAAAGAACTTTTTTTGCAAGTGAAGTGCGGCCGCAAGAAATATGTGATATTCAAGAAGTTGAAGGAAATGTATATGTCATTAAAGCTTATGCTGGGATGGATCAGCAGCTGTTTGATTTAGTGGACAATGACCAGACGGATGGTTTGGTTATCGAGGCTCTTGGCGCGGGAAATCTTCCACCGCAAACCTTACCTGCGCTAAAACGACTGTTGCAAAGAAAAATTCCGATCGTTCTAGTTTCACGTTGTTCGAATGGAATCGCTGAGGACATCTATGATTATGAAGGCGGCGGCGTGAATCTTAAAAAAATGGGCTTGATTTTTTCAAGAGGATTGAATGGCCCTAAGGCCCGCATTCGCTTGATCGTTGGGTTGAATAGTGGAAAAAATATGCAGGAGTTAGTAGAATTTTTAAGTGAATAGACAATAAAAAGAGCCTGATTTTTTTGTGATCGATCAACTAGTCCATTTAAGCTTGGATTTTTTGATCATCGCTAAGAATCAGGCTTTTTTTCATTTAGATAAATAAAAGAAGATAGTAGCTGAATCAACGATAATTAGTAAACTGAAGTTCAACAGGTAGATCAAGTGTTCTAAGTAATGTAATCACCTTTTGTAGATCATCACGGCTTTTTCCAGTCACACGAATTTTGTCTTCTTGGATTTGTGATTTTACTTTGATTCCTGAATTTTTGATTGCTACATTGATTTTTTTTGCATTGTCTCGATCGATGCCGCTGATCAGGTCACCGTATTGACGGACGTTTCCTCCAAGAGCCTTTTCGCTATCGGAAAAATGGATATTTTTAATTGGAACTGCCCGTTTTACTAACTTGCTGAATAAAACATCTTTGACTTGCTCAACTTTATAATCGTCTTCTGCAACTAGAACTAATTTTCCATTTTCTAATTTTATGTCTGCAATTGAACCTTTGAAGTCAAAACGATTTTTGATTTCTTTCAATGCGATTTGGATCGAATTTTTGACTTCTTCCATATTCATCTCAGAGGTGACGTCGAAACTTGCTTCTTTTGCTGCCATTAGTTAACCGCCTTTCATTCATTTCTTCCTTTTATAGTACCATTAAATAGCTAAGAAACAAGTCCTAACCATTTTTTGATCAACAGTCGTTCAGAATAAAAGAATCCTCATTTTTGGCTTTTTTTCTTTTCTTTTTTCAGGCAACCTGTTATTCTAATTCGTGGGATTTGACTTGGACAAACAGGACATAGAATGACTATTCAGTATGTTTGGTAATGGGAGGAATTATGGTGGGCAAGCGAGCTGCTTCATATAAACAAAATGAATTACTGAAAAAATTTGCTGTTATTTTTATCACGGGAATTTTAGCGGCAGTTGGATTGAATTTTTTTCTAATTCCCGCAAGAGTCTTCTCTGCTGGAATGAACGGGGTAGCGCAAATCATTGCAACGCTGCTGTATACACATTTTTCAATCACGATCGATACAGGTTTATTTATTTTACTATTGAATATACCGATTTTTGTGTTAGGCTTTATTAAGCTAGGGAAAGAATCGACTATTTTCAGTTTTCTGAATGTTGCTTGGATTTCAGTTGTGACCATGTTTCTACCTATCGTCGTGATTACGGAAAATCCATTGATGAATGCGATCGTTGGTGGTGTGTTGATCGGGATCGGCGCAGGGTTATCTTTGAAGATGGGGTTTACGACAGGTGGAATGGACGTTATTTCACTAGTCTTATCAAAGACGACTGGGAAAACGGTTGGAAATTATATGTTTATGTTGAATGGCATCATTGTTGCTGTTGCAGGCGTTGTGTTTGATTGGGAGAGTGCGTTATATACGATTATTTCGATCTATTGTTTAACACAGGTCGTGGATACGATCCATACCAGTCATCAAAAAATCACAGCGATGATCGTAACAGTGAATCCTGAAACGGTTGCTCAGGCGATTTCCAAAGAAATGGTTCGTGGGATGACATTATTGCCGTCTATCGGCGGATATTCGGGTGTAGAAGGTCGAATGATCATGATGGTGATCACACGATATGAACTCTATGACCTAGAACAAATCGTTTATTCAGTCGATGAGAATGCATTTATGAATATTTTGCCTACGCAATCGGTCTTAGGGCGATTTGCCAATGAAGATGAACAGCGGATTTTTAAAAGTACAGGATCTTTTCCAGAGTTAAAAAAACATAAAATGAAACTCAAATAAAATAAATCTTTGCTTGATCATAAGATCCAAAAAGAGGGGTATCAACATTTATTCCTTCAGAAATAAATGTTGATACCCCTCTTTTTTTCGACAAATAAACTTGAGTGTCTCCTCTTTTGTGAAAGAATGGACAAAAATTTTCTGAAAAAGGTAATTTTAGTAGAAAAGTACTAAAAAGTCTGCTAAAATGTAACTGTTAGTTAAGGGACGCCCTTAACAAATAAAGTTTTTTAAAACTTAGGAGGAATTTTATTATGCCAGTAGTATCAGGAGCAGAATTCTTAAAAGCTGCACGTAAAGGCGGATATGCAGTTGGTGGATTCAACACAAACAATTTAGAATGGACTCAAGCAATTCTAAAAGCTGCCGAAGCTAAAAAAGCACCAGTTCTTATCCAAACATCAATGGGCGCAGCAAAATACATGGGCGGATATAAAGTGGCTAAAGATATCATCACTGATTTAGTTGATTCAATGGGTATCACTGTACCAGTTGCGATCCACTTAGACCATGGTGACTATGAAGCAGCTTTAGAATGTATCGAAGTTGGCTATACTTCAATCATGTTTGATGGTTCTCATCTTCCATTTGAAGAAAACTTGAAATTAGCGAAAGATGTCGTTGAAAAAGCACACGCTAAAGGAATCTCTGTTGAGTGTGAAGTTGGTTCGATTGGTGGAGAAGAAGACGGAATCATCGGTGCTGGTGAATTAGCTGACATCGAAGAATGTAAACAAATGGTTGCTACAGGTATTGACTATTTAGCTTGTGGTATTGGTAACATTCACGGTCAATATCCTGAAAACTGGAAAGGCCTTGCTTTTGATCACTTACAAGCAATCGCTGATGCTGTAGGTTCTGATGTTCCTTTAGTATTACACGGTGGTTCAGGTATTCCTCAAGAACAAATCCAAAAAGCTATCTCAATGGGTGTATCTAAAGTCAACGTAAATACTGAATTCCAATTATCTTTTGCTAAAGCAACTCGTGAATATATCGAAGCTGGCAAAGACAAAGAAGGAAAAGGCTTTGACCCACGTAAATTGTTAGCACCAGGTGTTGCTGCAATCGTGAAAGATGCAGAAGAGCACATCGACTGGTTCGGTTCTGCTAACAAAGCATAATCAAATTCTTTAAACCCTGAGCTGGACTGCTGAAAAGCAGTTCGGCTTTTTTTTATTTTTTTCTAAAAGTTTACAATACGTTTCTTTTTTTGAGCGAAAACGCCTAAAACATGAGAAAAATAAGAAAGAGAATACGTGTTGGCTTTTTTATTATCTTCTGATGTGTTAGAATAGTTTGGGTATATCACAAAAAATAAAACTATTTGTTTTACATAGATAGGTGAGAAGATAAATGAAAAAAATTGTAATCAATGGGAACCACCCATTAACGGGAGAAGTTTGTATAAGTGGGGCAAAAAACAGTGCAGTGGCGTTGATTCCAGCAGCTATTTTAGCGGATTCACCAGTCACATTGGATGGGGTACCAGATATTCAGGATGTCCATTCATTAATTGAAATTTTAGAAATTATGGGTGCTAAAACAACATTTGAAAATAATACATTAGTGATCGATCCAACGGAGATCGTCTCAGTACCGATGCCGAAAGGAAAAATCAATAGTCTTCGTGCATCTTATTACTTTATGGGGTCATTGCTGGGAAAATTTGGTGAAGGAGTAGTTGGTTTACCAGGAGGCTGTTATTTAGGTCCCCGTCCAATCGACCTTCACATCAAAGGTTTTGAATCTCTAGGAGCAACTGTGACAAATGAACATGGAGCGATGTATCTAAGAACAGAGGATGGTCTTCATGGAACGAGGATCTTCATGGATATGGTGTCGATCGGCGCAACGATCAATGTTATGCTGGCGGCTGTAAAAGCAGAAGGGAAAACGATTATCGAAAATGCTGCTCGTGAACCTGAGATCATTGATGTCGCTACCTTGCTGAACAATATGGGAGCCAATATCCGTGGAGCAGGCACAGATATTATCCGTATCGAAGGTGTGAAACAGCTGCACGGCTGCCGCCATTCGATTATTCCGGATCGTATCGAAGCAGGGACCTATTTGGCTTTAGCTGCTGCAATGGGTGAAGGTGTAACGGTTCGTAATGTCATTTATGAACACCTAGAAAGCTTTATTGCAAAATTACAAGAAATGGGTGTGAAAATGACGATCGAAGAGGACAAGATCATCGTTCATCCTTCCCACGATTTAAAAATGACAACGATCAAAACGTATCCATATCCTGGATTTGCGACAGATCTTCAACAGCCGATCACGCCGTTGATGTTAAAAGCTAAAGGAACGGGCGAAGTGATCGACAGTATTTATACGCAACGGACAAAACATATTCCTGAATTAGTACGAATGGGTGCGGATGCATCGATCGAAGGCAATATGATCGTCATCAATGGCCCTGCTAAATTGCATGGTGCTGAAGTAGTCGCTTCTGATTTACGTGCAGGTGCTTGTTTAGTGACTGCTGGACTGATGGCAGAAGGTACGACTACGATTTACAATGTTGAATACATTTTACGAGGCTATGATCATATCATTGAAAAATTAACAGCCTTAGGTGCTGATATCCAAATGATCGAAACAGAAGAAGAAATCGAGGTGACTAAATGAGTGACTATTTAACGATGGCGGAACTTGAAAATAGTACACTAAAGGACATTTATGCCTATGCGAAGGAATTTAAGATCCCTTATTACAGCCAAATGAACAAAAAAGAATTGTCTTTAGCAGTGATTAGAGCTCAGGCCGAGAAGCAAGGGTTCTTCTTTATGGAAGGAATTTTGGATATCGTTTCTCAAGATGGGTATGGTTTCTTACGTCCAATCAATTATGGACCAAGTGCTGAAGATATTTACATCTCCTCTTCTCAAATCCGTCGATTCGGGTTACGTAATGGGGATAAGGTTGCTGGAAAGGCACGCCCCCCAAAAGAATCGGAACGTTATTATGGCTTGATGCATGTTGAAAGTGTGAATGGCAAAGATCCGGAAGAAGCTAAAGAGCGTCCTCACTTTCCAGCGTTAACACCTCTCTACCCAGAAAGACAAATCAAATTAGAAACAACACCCGGCAGATTATCAACTCGTATGATCGATATTTTTTCTCCTGTAGGTTTTGGGCAGCGTGGTTTGATCGTTGCGCCACCTAAAGCTGGGAAGACTAGTGTTTTAAAAGAAATTGCCAACGGCATTACTGAAAATTACCCTGATGTAGAATTGATTTTATTATTGATCGATGAGCGTCCGGAAGAAGTAACTGATTTAGAACGCAGCGTCAAAGGTGATGTCGTATCATCAACATTTGACCAACAGCCGCAGAATCATACGCGGGTTTCTGAACTAGTCTTGGAACGTGCGATGCGTTTAGTTGAAGATAAGCGAGATGTTGTGATTCTGATGGACAGTATCACACGTTTGGCTCGTGCTTATAATTTAGTCGTACCGCCAAGCGGACGAACATTGAGCGGCGGTATCGATCCTTCTTCTTTTTATAGACCAAAACGCTTTTTTGGTGCAGCTAGAAACATTGAAGAAGGAGGCAGTCTAACGATTTTAGCAACTGCTTTAGTGGATACCGGAAGTCGAATGGACGATGTGATTTATGAAGAGTTCAAAGGGACAGGGAATATGGAACTGCATCTATCACGTGATTTAGCAGATCGCCGTATCTTCCCAGCCATCGATATCAAAAAATCAGGAACACGTAAAGAAGATCTGTTAATGTCTTCTGAGCAACTAGAAGAAACATGGAAGCTGCGTAATCATATGACAGGCGATTCTCTGGAATATACAGAGCAATTTGTTAAATTTTTACGTAAAACAAAAAGCAATGAAAAATTCTTTGAAGATTTCCATGATGTATCCTTCGGAAAACAAAGCAAAAGAAATGTAAAAAGATAATTGCATCGATGAATGAATCATGCTATTATAATACTGTTGTATACCGACAAAATAACTCTGATGCAGCAAATGGATCAGGGCAAAGGAGCGAAAAGACTATGAAACAAGATATCCATCCAGAATATCACCCAGTCGTATTTATGGACTCAACAACTGGTTTTAAATTCTTATCAGGTTCTACTAAGCACTCTGAAGAAACAGTTGAATGGGAAGACGGAAATACTTACCCAGTAATCCGTGTCGAAGTAACATCTGACTCTCATCCATTTTACACTGGACGTCAAAAATTCACACAAGCAGACGGACGTGTGGACCGTTTCAACAAGAAATACGGTCTCAAAGACGAAAACGCTGCAGAATAAGATTTCTGTTGAATTCTCAACAATTGTACGAGTTTCCTTTGTGGAAACTCGTTTTTTTATTGTGTTGGAGATAAATTGACATGAATATAACAAAAAAATAGAAATTCAGTTATAATTAAGAAATCAATGGTAAAATAAAATCAGTGAATCAAGCTAGTATGCATGATAAAAGAAGGAAGGAATGGAAGTAGTGAACATCACACAGAAAGATTTTGGCGAATCAACAATTTTGTATTCGCTTACTAATAATAACGGGGTTACGTTATGCGTATCTAATTTAGGTGCACGAATCGTTGATTTGATCGTGCCTGTGTCTGGTGAAAAGCGCAATATCGTATTGGGGTTTGACTCCGCAAAAGAATATATTGAAAAAGATCTATACATCGGTGCGACGGTTGGACGAGTAGCTGGCAGAATCGAAAAAGGACAATTTACAATCAATGATAAGAAATACCAATTACCAGTCGATCCTCTTACTGGAAATACCCTTCACGGAGGAGCCAAAAGCTTTGAATCACGACTTTGGGAGTCTCGAACAGAAGAAACGGAAGAAAGAATTTCAGTGATTTTTACGTATGAAAGTCCTGATCATGAGCATGGTTTTCCAGGGAATTTAAAAGCAGAGGTAATATATTCTTTGACGAATGAAGATGAGTGGATCATTGATTATCAGGCAACAACAGATCAGCCGACAATTTATAATCCGACGAACCATGTGTATTTCAATTTGACAGGCGATGTGACAAAAACGGTTGGTGAGCATTCTCTATTTATTGATGCAGATCGTTTTGCAGTGGTAGATGAAGCGACTTCTGTCACAGGAGAACTGCGGAATGTCACGGATACACCTTTTGATTTTAGAAACAATACTCCAATAAAACAAGTTTTTGAGACGGATTATAAACAAAATATGATGGTCAATGGGTTAGATCACCCATTCCTATTAAATCAAACAGGTTTTGAAAAGCCGCAGGCGATTGTCACTTCGCCTAAATCAGATGTATCGATTGAAATGTATACGGATCGACCAGCTGTTGTTGTTTTTACAGCTCAATTTGGTGAAAATAGTCCAGAAATGAGAGGGACTAAGATGGTCAGCCATGGGGGAATCGCGTTAGAAACCCAAGTGAGCCCTGGTGCTGGTGTTTTTGATGGTTTTGGTGATATTTCATTATATCCAGATCGTCCATTTCATAGCCGAACGATCTACAAAATCAAAAGATCATTATAAGGAGTGAAAAAGAATGAAAAAGTTATTAGGTAGTATTGAAGCTGGCGGTACAAAATTTGTATGTGCCGTTGGAACAGATGACCTAGAAATTTTAGAAAGAGTGAGTTTTCCGACGACGACTCCAGAAGAAACAATGGCTTTGGTCATCGATTTTTTCAAGCAATATGAACTTCAGGCGATCGGTATTGGTTCGTTTGGACCAATCGATATTCATGAGGATTCGCCAACATATGGTCACATCACTTCTACTCCTAAGTTGGCTTGGCAAGGATTTGATTTCGTCGGAGAGATGAAGCAGCATTTCGATCTTCCTATTGCTTGGACGACAGATGTTAATGCTGCAGCTTATGGAGAATACGTGAAAGGGCACGGGATAGGATCATCTAGCTGTGTCTATTATACGATCGGGACAGGTGTAGGGGCTGGTGCTATTCAAAATGGCCATTTCATTGAAGGATTCAGTCATCCTGAGATGGGGCATACAACACTTAAAAGACATTCAGACGATTTATTTGAAGGAAGTTGCCCTTTTCATGGAGACTGTTTGGAAGGAATGGTTGCCGGTCCTGCAATTGAAAAAAGAACAGGAAGCAAAGGACAAGAATTAGAAGAATCCCATCCATTTTGGTCGATCGAAGCGTATTATATCGCTCAGGTAGCCTATAACACAACGCTGATGTTTTCACCTGAAGTCATTATTTTTGGTGGTGGCGTAATGAAGCAGGAACATATGCTGGAAAAGGTTCGTAAAGAGTTTAAAAAACTAGTGAATGGGTATGTGAAAACTCCACCTTTAGAAGAGTATATCGTTACGCCAGCCTTAGTGGATGATCCGGGTACGATAGGGTGTTTAGCTTTGGCCAAAGAGAAAATATGATAATCAAAAGGTATGATGAATAAATTTTTTATCCTATATAAAGATCATGTCTCCTAAAAAAGCTAAATATTTGTGGCAACCCTAAAATGGTGCTATTGTAATAGTGTACTAAAAAATATTAGGAGGGATTTTGACATGGCAGATTTAAATGGACGTTTAGATGATGCAAAGGATAAAGTTGAAGGTACCGCTAAAGAAGTTCAAGGGAAAGTAACCGATGATAAAGGGAAAGAACTTGAAGGCAAAGCGCAATCAACTTTTGCAGATGCAAAAGATAAAGCTCGTGATGCCGGTGATGATATCAAAGACGGTGCTGAAAAGTTAGGCGATAAGATCAAAGAAGGCTTTGAAGATATCAAAGAAAAATTCCACAAACATGATGATAAGTAGTAATTTGAAAAACTAAGAAGCAGTTTTTAACTGACAAAGTTTACTTGTATAACCAAATAATATTGAATAAGGGTGAGACAAAAGCGTACGATTCGTTTTGTTTCGCCCTTATTTTTGTTGTAAAGCGTAGTCATAAAATCATTGATATGATAAAGTTAAGGGAGTAGAGTGTGGAAGGAAGGGATATGAGTGTTTACTGATTGGTTATTGTCGTTGGATGCTTGGCAGCAAGCGTTGGTTGGGACAGGATTTACCTATTTCATGACTGCTTTGGGAGCAGCATTGGTTTTTTTCTTTAAAGAAATAAAAAAAGATATTTTGAATTTGATGCTGGGATTTGCTTCAGGTGTGATGATCGCTGCGAGTTTCTGGTCTTTGCTTGACCCGGCAATCAAACAAGCAGAAGAGAATGGCAGTATTGCTTGGTTGGTCGTAAGTTTCGGGTTTGGTTTAGGCGGACTGTTTTTATATATTGCTGATAAGACGTTGCCACATATGCATTTTGGCCCTAATCATGAAAAAGAAGGGTTACCGAGTCATCTAAAACGTACGATTTTACTTGTTTTCTCTATTACATTACATAATATTCCAGAAGGATTAGCAGTCGGAGTAGCCTTTGGCGCAGCCAACTCAGCGGATGATCCAACAAAAGCTGTTTTGGCGGCAGTTTCTGTTGCTCTAGGAATCGGGATTCAAAATTTTCCGGAAGGTGCAGCAGTGTCGATTCCTTTGCGTCAAGAAAATCTAAGTCGCAAAAAAGCCTTTCTGTATGGTCAAGCTTCAGGAATTGTAGAACCGATCGCAGGGATCATCGGAGCTATCTTGGTAACGAAGGTCACCATGCTATTGCCTTATGCACTAGCTTTTGCAGCAGGAGCAATGATTTATGTGGTAGTCGAAGAACTGATTCCGGAAGCGCAGCAAACAGTAACTAGCAGAAGACACTTTGCTGTCTTTGGTGTAATGCTTGGTTTCATCATCATGATGATTTTAGATGTGGCGTTGGGGTAATGGACGGCATCAAAAAAACAAGTGCTTAGGATGAGTATCCAAGCACTTGTTTTTTAGTCATTTTAAAGCACACGCTCAAAAGGATCTAAGCTGATTCCTTTTTCTAAAACGATTTTTGCATATTCTTGTGCAGAAAATAAAGAATGGTCTTTATAATTTCCGCATTCTTTTGCAGAAACAGCAGGAACGAAATCTGTTTCAACAATAAAATTAAGCACGTTTACTAATGCATCGCGAATTTCTTTTGGTGAATGTTCATTCCACATGATCATATAAAAACCAGTGCGGCAGCCCATTGGAGAGATGTCGATGATTCCTTCTAAATGATCACGTAAGTTCACTGCTAATAAGTGCTCCAGTGTATGAACCGCTGCTGTCGGCAATTCATCTTCATTTGGCTGTAAGAAACGTAGGTCGTATTTTTCGATCAGCGCTTCCCCATTTTTTTCTGTACCAGCTAAGCGCACATAAGGGGCTTTTACTGTATTGTGGTCTAATTCAAAACTTTCAACACGTGCCATGGTATTCACTCCTTCAAATTAAGTAAATGTCGCTTTTAACTATAACAAATACGTTTCAAATGTCAATAGATTGACGTAGGGACTTCTTTGACGATGAGTAGAATGAATTATTTCAATAAAATAGAGAAAAATCACTTTACTTCCTATGTAGTAATAGTCGATACTATGGTAAAATGAAAAAAGCAACTTTCTTCAGGAAGACGAGAGGAGATAAATAAGTATGAAAGAAAAGTATAATGTTGCCATAGTAGGAGCAACTGGGGCTGTTGGGACAAAGATGATCGAGATGTTGGCTGATTCGACATTGCCGTTGAACCATGTCAAACTTTTGGCATCGAAACGTTCAGCTGGTAAAGAACTAATGTTTAAAGGACAGACATTAGTAATCGAAGAATTAGTTCCTGAGTCATTTGAAAATGTTGACATCGCTTTGTTCAGTGCAGGCGGAAGTATCTCTAAACAATTTGCTCCTGAAGCGGTAAAACGCGGAGCTGTGGTTATTGATAATACGAGTCATTTTAGAATGGATCCAGAAGTTCCTCTAGTAGTTCCAGAGGTCAATCCGCATGCATTGAAACGTCACAAAGGAATCATTGCTAACCCAAACTGCTCAACGATTCAATTGATGGTGGCACTTGAGCCGATCCGTAAAGCATATGGCTTAGACCGGTTGATCGTATCGACCTATCAGGCAGTTAGCGGAGCTGGTATCCACGCAATGGAAGAGCTAAAAGCACAAGCAGTAGACTATATCAATGGAACACCTGCCGATCAGCTCAAAGCAACGATTTTACCGAGTGGTGGAGATAAAAAACATTATCCGATCGCGTTTAATGCGTTACCGCAGATCGATGTTTTTTCAGATGAGGATTACACATATGAAGAATGGAAAATGATCAATGAAACGAAGAAGATCATGGAAGATGACAGCATCAAAGTTGTTGCGACATGTGTACGGATTCCGGTGTTGTCTGGACATTCAGAATCTGTGTATATCGAAGTCAAAGAAGATGGTGCAGATGTTGCTAAAATCAAGCAATTGATAGCAGAAGCGCCTAGTGCTGTATTACAAGATGATCCAAGTCAGCAAATTTATCCGCAGGCTTTGACAAGTATCGATCGTAAGGAAACTTTTGTTGGACGGATCCGCAAAGATATCGATATCGATAAAGGCTACCATATGTGGGTCGTCTCTGATAACTTGTTAAAAGGTGCAGCGTGGAATTCCGTTCAAATTGCTGAAACATTGCATGCAATGAATTTGGTTGGTGTTGAATAGATCGCTCCAAAAATTGGATCTTTGGGAAATGAGAGCTTGTTATTATCTAGCTGCATGAGCCAGTCTCTCGAGAAAAAGATAAAACCTGAATGAGGCCAAAAGCGCCTCAGTCATGTTTTCCTATTTTCTTGTCGAGACTAAATAGGTTCATTCCGCTTTTGCTGAGAATCACAGTGAATGAAATGAACTGATGTTGAACAGTACAAGACTTTCGAAGAAAGTGTTGATCATTTATGTTATCTAGCTGCACAGGCTAGCTCTTCGGAAAAAAGATAAAAATAGAGTGAGACAAAAAGCGTCTCAATCGATTTTTCCTATTTTTCTGTCAGAGCTTGACGAGCCTGTTCCGCTTTTAAATGTTATCTAGCTGCACAAATCAATCCTTAGGAAAATAGACAAATTGCCAGTGAGACAAAAAGCGTCTCAAAGTCAATTTCCTAATTTTCTACAGGATTAAACGATTTGTTCTGCTTTTAAATTAGGAGGAAGTAAGTATGAATTTAGAAAATGCAACGATCATTACAGCTATGGTCACACCTTTTGACGAAAATGGTGCAATCGATTTTTCTAGATTGCCTCAATTGGTGAATCATCTGCTTGATAATCATACAGAAGGAATAATTTTAGCAGGTACAACAGGAGAGTCACCTACGTTGACCCATGATGAAGAAATTGAATTGTTCAATGAAGTGATTCGTTTAGTCGATGGACGTGTACCGATCATTTGTGGTGTGGGAACCAATGATACACGGGATTCGGTTGAATTTGTGAAGGAAATTTCTGCTATTCGCGGCATCGATGCTGGTTTAGCCGTTGTTCCTTACTACAACAAACCAAATCAAGAAGGACTATACCAACATTTTAAAGCCATTGCTGAGGCGAGTGATTTGCCGATCATTTTGTATAATGTACCGGGAAGAACAGTAGCAAGCCTTGATGTAGCGACAAGTTTGCGTTTAGCAGAATTAAAAAATATCGTTGCTATCAAAGAATGTTTTGGTTTAGATGCCCTAACTGAGTTGGTCGAGAAAGCGCCAAAAGACTTTTTAGTGTATACTGGAGAAGATTCCTTAGCTTTTTCAAATAAAGCGATAGGTGGACAAGGGGTCATTTCGGTAGCCAGTCATGTTTTTGGTACGGAAATGTATAACATGTATCAAGCACTGGATCAAGGGGAGTTGAAAAAAGCAGCAGCGATTCAACGGCAATTACTGCCCAAGATGAATGCACTGTTTTCAGTACCATCTCCTGCGCCAGTTAAAGCTGTGTTAAATCATTTAGGCATTGCTGTCGGTGATTTGCGTTTACCTCTTGTATCTTGTACTTCTGAAGAAAAGGCGAAAATTTTAAGCATATTGGATCTATGATCCAGTATGAGAATATAGAGAGGTGAAACTAGTGAGTACAATAAAAATCGTTCCCTTAGGCGGCGTTCGTGAAAATGGTAAAAATATGTACATCGCAGAAGTGGAAGATGAAATTTTTGTGCTGGATTGCGGATTAAAATATCCAGAAAATGAACTGCTGGGGATTGATGTAGTCATTCCTGATTTTACGTATTTGGAAGAAAACATCGATCGTGTTGCCGGGGTTTTCTTAACACACGGACATGCAGATGCGATTGGAGCATTACCATATCTGTTAGCCAAAGTCCATGTACCAGTGTTTGGTACAGAGTTAACGATCGAGTTAGCTAAATTAAACGTGGGGGATCATGCAGAGTCAAAGAAATTTGATGATTTTCACGTAGTTGATGCACATACAGAGATCGATTTTGCGCATGCGACAATCAGCTTTTTTAGAACCACTCATACGATACCAGAGTCGATTGGGATCAACTTAAAAACCAAAGAAGGTAATATTGTTTATACGGGTGATTTCAAATTTGATCAAAGCGCCATACCGATGTATCAAACTGATTTTGGGCGTTTAGCAGAAATCGGAAACGAGGGTGTTCTTGCCTTATTGAGTGATTCGTCAAATGCTGAAAATCCTTCACAAGTTGTTTCTGAACTTCAAATTGCAGATGAAGTATTCGATACGATCCGTTATTGGGAAGGCCGTATTATCGTGGCTTGTGTGGCAAGCAATTTACAGCGTGTGCAGCAAATTTTAGACGCTGCCTATCGTTCTGATCGCAAGATCGTCTTGACAGGACAAGATTTTCAACGAATCATCAACACAGCGATCAAGTTGGACAAGTTAAAATTACCAAGTGAAGATTTGATTATCGGTGTAAAAGAAATGAAGAAATATCAAGCGGAACAACTGATCATTCTGGAAACAGGAACGATGGGTGAACCAATCAAATCGCTGCAGAAAATGGCGAATAAAACTCACCGTACCATTAAAATCCAGGAAGGTGATTTAGTTTATATCACGACTACGCCAACAACAGCAATGGAAACAGCTGTAGCTAAAACAGAAGATATCGTTTACCGAGCTGGCGGCGTTGTCAAACAAATCTCAGATAATATGCGTGTGTCTGGTCATGCCAGTCCGACAGATTTACAGTTGATGTTAAACTTGATCAAACCAAAATATTTTATTCCTGTACAAGGAGAATATCGACAATTAGCAGCACATGCTGATTTGGCTCATGAATTAGGTATTCCATATAAGAATATTTTTATCACTGGGCGTGGAGATATTCTGGAATACACGAAAAAGAAAATGACTGTAGCTGGCAGTACAACTGCTGAAAATATTATGATCGATGGGATCGGTGTCGGTGATATCGGCAATATCGTATTACGTGATCGCCGAATTTTATCTGAAGATGGCATTTTCGTTGCTGTTGTGACGATCAATCGACGTGAAAAACGAATCGTTTCTCCTGCTAAAATTACCTCAAGAGGCTTTGTTTATGTAAAAACAAGCAAAGATTTGATGAAAGAAAGCAGCAATATCGTGACGGAGATCGTTGAAAAACATCTCGAAAGCAGCGATTTTGAGTGGAGTAAATTAAAACAAGATATCCGGGAGCAATTAAGCCGTTACTTGTTTGAACAAACGAAACGTCGTCCGGTGATTTTACCAGTTATCATGGAAGCTACACAAAGAAAAGGACGCAAAGCGTCAAATTAACATCTAACAGAGGTTGAGGCAAAAGTCACCTAGGTTCGAGCAATTTTTCAAAAATTGCCGAAGAACCTGACTTTTGACCGCTACTTATTACGTTCTAGAGTGCAAAACAAAACTGATTTTTAGTTTTGTCAGGCACTCTTTTCTTTATCATGACCGAATTTTTTACAGATAGACTTTTTTTAGATACAATTGAAGGGATGACGGGAGGGATAGATTTGGAAAAGAAACAAGAAACACGCTGGATCAAATTTCTTGGAGGGAAAAATTTACTATTTACGCTTGTAGCCCTGCTTCTATTAGGGGCAGTGATTTTCATTTTCCATCAAGTTGGTTTTATCTTCGGTCCGATCGGGGTCGTCTTTAAGACAACTATAGGGCCAACAATTTTAGCATTGATTTTATATTATTTATTTAACCCTGTAGTAAACTGGCTGGAAAAGCATAAGGTAAAACGAGTATATGGTGTATCTGCTATATTTATTGTCCTGATCACATTGTTCGTTGTTGGGATTATTTTAGTCGTGCCGATCATTCAAAAGCAGGTGGATGGGCTAGTTAAAAGTTTTCCTCAATATATGGATGATCTCAACAAAATGGTTGCAGACTTTTTCCATAATTCCGCTTTTGAAAAACCTTTGGCGAATGCATTAGCGAGTGTACAAAATTGGTTCGACAATGTGTCGGATAAAATCGGCAGTTATTTTTCTAAAGCAGTTGAAGGAGCTTCGACTGTGTTTTCAACATTGACTGGATTTGCACTTGTCATGGTAACGGCACCGATCATTACCTTCTTTTTACTGAAGGATGATCAAAAATTCTTTTCATTCGTATTAAGTATTATTCCACCACGCTTTAGAAAAGATGCGAAAGAAATTGGTGCGACGATGAGCAGTCAAGTAGGGGCCTATTTAAAAGGTCAGATCCTTGTATCGATCGCAATCGGTATTTTGACTTTTATTGGTTTTTGGTTGATCAAAGTTCCTTATTCTGGAACCTTATCGATCATTGTTGGTGTGACAGCTGTGATTCCTTATATTGGTCCAGTGATTGCATTTATTCCAGCTGCGATCGTTGCTTTGATGGTTTCATTCGGGATGTTTATCAAAATGAGTATTGTTTGGATGATCGTACAAATGCTGAATGGTCATTTAATTGCGCCGCAAGTGATGGGAAAACGTCTTGTTGTGCATCCGCTGACCATTGTGATCGTTTTATTAGTGATGGGCGATCTACTCGGCATGTTTGGTCTGATTTTTGGAATTCCGATTTATGCGATTGCTAAAGTACTTGTGACGTACCTATTTCGTAAATTTAAACAGCGCTATAATCAGTATTATGGAGATAGTGGAGAATATGAGGATACAGAGTTTTCTAAAGAAGAATATCTAGATGAATAAACGGAAAAAGTGGATTAGTCGAACGTATGAAAAGAAGAGACTTGTTCACTTTTTCTTTTTAATTGTTCAAATAGAGTTCGTATCTTTTGTAATACAAATTTTTAGGCGGTACAATTTAACTAAGGTAAAAAAATGTGGATTTACGAGGAGAGATAATTATGAGGCGATTAGTAAAAACCTTATTTGGATTGATCGCATTAGTACTTTTCATTGGAACACTGGGCCTGCTTAGTCAAGTGGTTCAAATTCCTTGGTTATCTTCAACAGTTGGGCGTTTTATCGTTGGTCATTTATGGCTATTCTCATTCTTTGAATGGATTTTGTTGATTTTAGGCGGTCTATTGACTCTTATTTTATTGCTTGTTTTATCCGTTTCTGCACGCCGCAAGCGGTTAGTCGTAAAAGATGGATCGAATCGTACGGAAATTCTTAGAAGTACGCTTGTCCAAATTGTGCAAAATGCCTATGATTCAATGATCCATCCAGATAAAACAAAAGTGACTGTCAAGATCAAAGGAAAAGAAAAGGTACTTGTTAAACTGAAGATCGATGTTCGCAGTAAGGAAGACTTTGCACCAATGGCAGATAAAATCAAATGGCAAGTAGATGAAGCGTTGTCTAAAGCTTTAGAATCGATCGAAAGTAGTGTGATCGTTACTGTAAAAGAAAAGGCTCCTACAGATTCTGCTTCTTTTGGAAAAAAACATTCACGAGTTGTTTAGGAGGGAAAAATGATGGATCAAAAGCAAAAAGAAGAGTGGTTCAAACAACTTAAACCGTACCGCTTTAGAATTATTTGGACAACCTTGTTTTTCTTATTGGCAATACTTTTTCTTTGGATCGGCTTTGGGAAAACCTTGGTTTTGTTGATTTTTGGTACAATAGGCTATCTTATCGGTAAAATGCGGGATGAAGACTTAGATATCTATTCCTTGATCGATGCAGTACGCGGAATGATAGGAATTTAAACAAAAAAATTTTGAGAGGAGAAAATAAAAATGACAGAAGAAATGAAAGAAACTGTAGGTGGATTAAAATCAAAGCTGACTTTTGATGATGTAGTGATCAAAAAAATCGTAGGTGTTGTTATTTCAGATATCGACGGTATATTAGGCTTGAGTGGAAACTTGTTCACGGACTTTGCGGAACGTTTTAGAGATAATGAAGACTTAACAAAAGGCATCGATGTTGAGGTTGGAACAAAACAAGTAGCCGTTGATGTTTCTGTTATTTGTCAGTATGATGTTGATATTTCTATGTTATTCGACAAAACGGTTGAGAAGATCAAAGATGCGATCCATTATATGACCGGATTGGATCTTGTGGAATTCAATATGAATGTCGGTGATGTCATGACCAAAGAACAATACTTGGAAAAATATCGAGGAAAAGATGTTACTGATGCTGCAAAAGCTGCAAACTAAATTAAGCTAATGATGTGACAAAACGTGTGGAACCTAGAAAATTCAGGTTCCACACGTTTTTTTGTTAAAAAATAATGTGTTCGATCGCTAAAAGATCTTGTTTGATGCTTAATCCATCTTGTTGTGCGCTACCTAAGTAGCCTGTCAGTTTGCCGTTCTTTCCGATTACACGATGACAGGGAATAATGATTGGAAGTGGGTTTTTACTATTCGCTTGTCCTATTGCACGAACGGCTTTTGGAGAATCTACTGCAATAGCAATATCTAAATAACTGCGCGTTTCACCATATGGAATCTTAGTGAGAGCTTGCCAAACCTTTTGTTGAAAGACTGTGCCAGTTTGAATTGATAAAGGAACGTCAAAGGATGTTCGCTTTCCTGAAAAATAGTCAGCCAATTCATCTGCCGCTTGTCGTGTATATCGATTGTCATGGTGATCTGTCAGTTCAGTAAAAGAAATATTTGTCAGGCCTTGATCATTCGCATCGAGCCAAATGAAACCAAAAGGTGCTTGTACTTTCACTTCGAGCCTCCTGTATTTTCGTCGTTACTTTATTATACTTCAAGTCTAAATATGGTACTATACTTTTATATACTGAATTTTGGAGGTGCTATGATGGAAGAAATCGTCATCTTTCACACAAATGATCTACATTCCCACCTAGAAAACTGGCCAAAGATCAGACGTTATCTGACGAGTCAAAAAGAGAAGTATCTCCGTACAGGAAAAACAGTTCTAGCAGTTGACCTTGGGGATTTTGTCGATCGCTGGCACCCACTGACTGAAGCGACTGATGGGCAGGCAAACATTGAGCTGATGAATACGATCGGCTATGATGCAGCAACGATCGGGAATAATGAAGGCGTAGGGAATTCTAAAGAACAGCTGAACCATTTGTATGATCATCGGAATTTCGATGTGTTGCTGGCAAATTTACAAGATAAAGAAACCGGGGAAACTCCGGAGTGGTCTGAGCCATTCAAACTCATAGAAACAGCAGATAATACTAAAATTGGACTTATTGCTTTAACGGCTCCTTTTCCTTTGACTTATGAACCGAATGGCTGGACGATCCATACTGCTAAATCAGTTTTGCCATCGTTACTTACAAAGGTCCGTCCTACGTGTGACATTTTGATCTTGATGAGCCATCTAGGGATTGATGAAGATATCAGGCTGGCCAATGAATTTCCGGAAATCGATATTTTATTAGGCTCACATACACATCATTTATTTAGGCATGGAGAAAAAATCAATCAGACACAATTATCCGCAGCAGGGAAATTCGGGCATTATATTGGAGAGGTCCATGTAACAGTTGAACAAAACAAGATCGTTCATAGTACAGCAAAAGCCTTACCGACAGAGGATCTACCGGAAGAAGTAGAGGATCAAAAAGAAATTCAGGATTACTTGACATTAGGCCACCAGCTATTACAGGCTGAGCAGCTCGCTGAGATTCCATACCCACTCTCTATCGACCTAAATACAGAACATTCATTGATGACGACCGCTTTAAGCGCATTAAAAGAAAAAGCCGGAACAGAGGCTGCTGTATTGAATAATGGTCTATTTTTAACAGATATACCAAAAGGAATCGTTGACAAAGATCAGTTGCATGAAAGCTTACCGCATCCTATGCATTTGATTCGAGTGACTCTTTCAGGTGCTGATTTTGTTCGGATGCTTCAGGAAATGGAGAAAAACCGACATTATTTACGTAAATTTCCTATTTCTGGAATGGGTTTTCGCGGAAAGGTTTTCGGGGAATTATATTATGATGGTTTTTCTTATGATAAACAAACGCGACAAGGCTTTTGGCAAAATCGACCAATTGATCCACAAAAAAATTATACGTTTACGACAGTCGATCATTTTATGTTTATCCCATTTTTCCCAACTATCGAAATAGCTGGAGAAATTGAATTTATCTTCCCGGAATTTTTGCGAACGGTTTTGGGAGACTACTTAGCTGCCCACTATCCAATCCAGTAAAAACAAGGTATAATAAAAATCAGGTGGTGTAAATATGACAGAAAAAACAAAGAAACCATACAAGTCGGCAAAGCCGGTAAAGCATAAAGAAGAAGCAACCTTAACCGATGAACTTACAGCAGTTCTCGAAGAGATAAAAGAAGAACCAGTTAAAGAAAAGAAGAAAGGCGAGATCGTGACGCTTATCGACGATGATCATTTAACGATCGGAGATCGTCAATATCAACTGGTCAAGAACCATCGTGAAGCGTTTGACAGTGAGCGTTTAGGTGAACGATTCAGTGATGTTTTGTCAAAATATGACTATATCGTTGGCGATTGGGGCTATGATCAGCTACGATTAAAAGGGTTCTTTAGTGATTCAAATCGTAAAGCTGCACCAGAGCAGCGCATCGATACCTTAGAGGATTATCTTTATGAGTATTGCAATTTCGGCTGCGCTTATTTTGTGATCGAACGCATCGGCGGAAAAAGAGAAAAACAACAAACACGTCGTAAAAAGAACAATAAAAAACCTGCAAATAAAAATCAGGCACATACAGAAGAAAAACGCACACCAGTGCCAAATAAAACCAAACCAGTGATCAAAAACCGTAAAGAAAATGAACAGAAAAAAACAACGGTCGGTAAACAAGAAAGTACAGGCAGTCAAGGCCGTTCATTTACGATTCGTCAACGTGAGGAGTAATCATTTGTGGAAAAACATTACAAAGGCTATTTAATTGATTTAGATGGTACGATTTATCTTGGAAAAGAAGTGATCCCAGCCGGTAAACGTTTTGTAGAACGATTACAAGAGCTAAACTTACCATTTCTTTTCGTCACAAACAATACAACAAAAGCACCACAAGCGGTCGTAGATCGATTAGCACAGGAATTCGATATTCATGTGCCGATCGAAACAGTCTATACGGCTAGTCTTGCGACGATCGATTATATGAAGGAGCAGAAAAAAGGTCAGCGAGTCTACGTCATCGGAGAATCAGGCTTAGTTGATTTGATTTTAGTAGCTGGATTTATCTGGGATGAAAAAACACCAGATTATGTAATTGTTGGGTTGGATACTGAAATTACCTATGAAAAATTTGCTATCGCTGCACTTGCTATTCGAAATGGTGCTGTCTTTATAGGAACAAATCCGGATAAAAGTATCCCGACAGAACGTGGTTTATTACCTGGAGCAGGCTCATTTATTTCATTGGTTGCTACAGCTACCCAAACGACACCGATTATGATCGGTAAACCAAATAAGATCATTATGAATGAGTCACTGAAAGTATTGGGGCTTGAGAAAGAAGAAGTGATCATGGTTGGTGACAACTATGAAACAGATATTCAGTCAGGTCTTCAAAATGGCATCGATAGCTTACTTGTGTTATCAGGTTTTACTCCAAAAGAAGCTGTTCCTGATCTACCAGCAAAACCAACGTATATTTTAAATTCGTTAGATGAATGGACGTTTTGATATGAGGAGAAAGGAAACCAGCTGGATTTGGCTGGAACGCTTGGGGATTCTATGTGTGATTTTAACGATCCTTTCCTTGAGTATCACATTGACGATCAATTTTAGACCGCTTTATGTTTGGGACATCAAAGCGTTGAATATACTTGATCAAGTAACGATCAGTCAATCGGAACTTTTAAAGAATTTTGGTCAGTTGATGTCTTATTTGAACAATCCTTGGAACCAAACATTACAGCTCTCTGACTTTCCAGTTTCTGCAAGCGGAGCTTTTCATTTTTATGAAGTCAAGCGGCTTTTTCTCTTATGCTATGGAGTCTTGCTTGTGACGATCATTCCAAGCAGCTTGTTTATTTATCGTTTGTTCAAAGTAAAAAGATTATGGCGTTTGATTCGACCTTTTCAATGGGGGATGATCATTCCAGTATTCTTTGGCCTATTGATGGCGATTGGCTTTGATCAGTTTTTTGTGGCTTTTCATGGTGTCTTTTTTAACAATGATGATTGGTTGTTTGATCCAGCAACAGATCCGATCATAAATGTCTTACCAGAAGAATTTTTCATGCATAGCTTTATTCTATTTTTTATCTTGTTGGAAGTATTTTTCTTGATCGGGATAATCATTGGTAAACGTGAACTCAAAAAAATATGATCGTTATGATCATCGGAGATTGCTGCGAAAGTAATCTCCGAATTTTTTTTATACAGGTAGCTGTCGATGTCGATTTACAATAGATTCATTTAAACTCTTGACATTTATATCAGGTACCTTTATAATATAATTCAGGTACCTGATATATAACTATTTTTATGGAGGAATCAATTATGGAAGAACAAACATTGATGGAAGAGTTTCTAAGATTACAAGCAATGATGCAGCGGTATTTTATGAAACGTCGGAGAGATCACGGACCATTTGGTAACCCTCATAGAGGTCAGGGGCGTGTGTTGAATTTGTTAAAATTGAAACCTGAAACAACTCAAAAAGAATTGTCTTATTTATTAGATATGCGTCCCCAATCGTTAGGTGAGCTGCTAGGAAAATTAGAGAAAAAAGGCTATATCGATCGTGAACCGCTTGAAAGTGACCGACGTGTCATGGTTATTCGACTTACAGAAGCAGGGATGACTGCTGCAGATAATAGTCGAAGTGAGGAAGAAACGATTTTTGATGTTTTGTCAGAGGAAGAACAAGCATCTTTCAAAATTATTATGGATAAACTTCTAGGAGCTTTAGAAGCAGAAATTCCAGAAGAGGAAAGAGGATTTGGCGGTCCTCATATGCATCGCGGTCCTGGTCGGGGACTTGGTAGCTTTGGAAAAGTCGATCCAACAAATGCAGAACGGTTTGATCCTCATAGTGACTTTAATCCAAACGGCTTTCCAAAAAGAGATAAATTCAGTTTCAATCCTTTTACACATGATGGAGAAGACGACGGCTTTAACGATTTTTAATAATTAGCAAAAGACGGGAAGAAAGATGAAATGAAAGGCGTTTAGGTTATAGTGAGATTGTTGAAGAACCTGATTTTTTTGACCGCTATTTAGTAGGAATTAGAAGAGGTTGAGACAGACGTATTTAATCCCGAGAAATAACAAAGAATTCACGAAAATTGTTTTGCAAATTTTTGTGAATTCTAGCTTATTTCCGAAGGGATTGCTTCTGCTCTCACCGTTTATCTGGATTACAGGTGACCGGGATTTGACTCGCAGAGTTTTGTCCCAGTCACTTTTTTTTATTATTTTCAATCTAGTTATGATAACTAGATTGAATGTTTTTTAAAATAATGTTAAACTGTTTTTGTAATAAGAAGGAGGAATAATGTGAATAACATAAAATCTTCTTTACAAACATGGGGAGAAGAATTAGTGGATGTTCATTTGCCAAGGTGGCATGAATTACCAGAGATAGACCTGTATATGGACCAGGTGATCACATTGGTAGAACGCTATTTATCGCCCATTATTTTGAAAGAAAAACACACATTGCTGACCTCATCGATGGTCAATAATTATGTCAAACTAGGACTGATTCCAGCGCCCCAGAAAAAACGTTACAATCAAAAGCATTTAGCTTTTCTGATTGCTATCACTTTATTAAAACAGGTCTTGACTATTCCGGAAATCAAACAAGGAATTCTCTATCAGGGTTCCGCAGTTGGGATTAGAGAAGCTTATGATCTTTTTTGTGATGAGCAAGAAGCGGCACTGGCCGTGGTCATTTCTCAAGCGATAGGGAAGCAGCCGATCGCAGCTTTTGATCAGCCGATCACAGTGGACTATTTAGCTGTAAAAGGGGCAACATTGTCCTTTGCAACGAAACTATTTACTGAAAAAGTCATTGAATTAGAACAAAAATATTTAGAAGAAAATGGAGAACAAACCTATGAATAAAGAGAAAATCGCTTTATTAGTTGATTCAGGGACAGATGTACCGCAGGAGCTGATCGAACAATACGGCATGTATATGATTCCATTACAAATCATTTATAAAGATCGAATTTATACGGACAAAGTGGATATCACACCGGAAGAAGTCTATGAACGTTTACCAATAGAAATTCCAAGCACATCATTACCTGATGGAGAAACGATTACAAAAATTTTTGAGCAAATCAAAGCGGATGGCTATGAAAAAGTTTTAGCAGTCACTATTTCGAGTGGGTTAAGTGGAACATTTAATGTTGTTAGGCTGATCGGTGAAGATATAGAAGATTTGGAGACATTCGTTTTAGATACAAAAAATATTGGAATTGGCAGCGGCCTACAAGCGATCGAAGCCGCAAAATTGATTGATGCTGGAGCAACATGGGAAGAACTTATAGATGCGATCTCAAAAAATGTTCAAAAAGCGAAAGTTTTCTTCAACGTAGCAACATTGGAGTATTTACAAAAAGGTGGAAGAATCGGTTTAGTGGCTTCTATTCTTGGAAATGCTTTAAAGCTGAATCCAATTATTTCCTGTAATGAAGAAGGAATCTACCATACAGTTGCGAAAGCACGAGGTAGAAAGAAAAGCTTGGATAAAACATTTGAGCTGGTCAAATCATTTATTGGAGAGCATAAAAAATTTGTGCTGGCAGTAGCTCAAGGGCAAGCAGTGGAAGAAGCAGAACAGTTTTATGAAAAGCTGCAAGTGAATTTTCCACAAGCTGAAAAAATCTATTTTGGGACGATCAGTCCAGCTTTAGTTGTTCATACTGGACCAGGACTTTTAGGGATCGGTATTCAATTGTTAGATTGATTAATAAATACCAACATTTATGCACGTATTGCAGTGCCTAATGTTGGTATTTTTTTTATATTCCTTTTATGATTATGTTTATCAATTATATTTCTTTTTACTCATGACTCTTTTTTTGAAATCTAATTGAAACTATCATGAAATATTTCATTTTTTGTGATAATGTAATAATGAACATAATTAAGGGAGGAAAAGTTATGAAAAAAGCAATTGCAGAATGTCTTGGAACATTCATTTTAGTTTTCTTTGGTACCGCAACTGCCGTTTTAGGAAATGGTATGGAAGGAATCGGTACAACTGGAATCGCTTTGGCATTTGGGTTAACGATCATTGCAGCGGCTTACAGTATTGGGACTGTTTCTGGTGCACATTTAAATCCAGCTGTTTCATTAGGAATGTGGATCAATAAACGAATTTCTTCAATGGAATTCATTTACTACATCGTAGGGCAAGTTGTGGGAGCGATCCTTGCTTCATTTACATTATTGTCTATCTTAAATGCAGCAGGATATGAAACAACAAGCCTTGGTCAAAATGGTTTTGGTGATTTAAGTGCTGTCGGTGCATTACTAGTAGAAATTATTTTAACATTTATTTTTGTTTTAGTGATCATGACCGTTACAAGTGCTAAAAAAGGCAATGCCAAACTTGCAGGAGTTGTTATTGGTTTGACTTTAACAATGATTCATTTAGTGGGTATTCCATTAACAGGAACATCTGTGAATCCAGCAAGAAGTTTAGGACCAGCGATCTTTGTTGGTGGAGATGCTTTATCTCAACTTTGGGTATTTATCGTAGCTCCTCTGATTGGTGGCGCGCTTGCAGCATTAGTTGCTAAGTACTTGCTTGATACAGAAGCATAAATGAAAAACAGTCTAGCGATCGAACATCGTTAGACTGTTTTTTGTTTACATATTTTTCATGCCTGATTGATAGTGTGCAAACAATGGACCTGATAATTGAAACTGAAACGTATCGCGATCAACTGCACCGACAACTTCCTGACTATGATAAAGAATCAATAAAAATTGTGCCATTTCTTTGGATGTATGATACATAGAAAAAGCCTTTGAGTAGTCATAGGTTTTCGAGTCATTGGCGATTTGAGCAAATTCAGTTTCTGTCGCAGCAGGAGCGAGAACTTTGGCTCGAAGCGGGGCTCCTTTTCGTTCTAATTCTAAAGCGATCCCTTCAGTGAAGGCACTTACGTAAAATTTTGATGCGCAGTAAGTAGCTGCATTAGGAACATTTTTATACCCTCCAGCTGAAGATATATTGATCAGCTGTGCGTGTTCTTTATTTTCATGATCAGTTACAAAAAGAGTAGAAAGAATCGTTAGAGCTTCAATATTGACTGCCAGCATTTGATCGACCTTTTCTAAATCCTGATTTGAAACAGAGTGATAATAGCCAAAGCCTGCATTATTGATCCATGTGTCGATCTCATACTTTTTCAATTGATCGTATAGACTAAAAACAGCTTTACGCTGAGATAAGTCAACCACTTTGAGGACGATATCCAGCTCAGGATGTTCAGCCAGAATGTCAGCCTTCAATTGATCGAGACGTGTTTCTCTTCGAGCAACCAAGATTAGATTTTTTCCTAAAGAAGCAAATGCTTTGGCGGCTTCTAAGCCGATACCAGAGCTTGCTCCTGTAATTACAACATAGTTCATCTTTTTTTCCTCCTAAATTTTTTTGGTGGTACAATGAAAGTATAGGGTTTAGAGACGACTCTAATGCAAGAACAATTTAAAAGGAGGTGCTAGATATTTATACGATCAGTGAATTTGCTAAAAAAATCGGCTTTAGTGAGCATACACTACGTTATTATGAAAAAGAAGGATTGATTGAACCATTTAGAGATGAACATAATTATCGACTGTATGGTAAAGAAGATATTGAATGGGCTACATTCATCATCAAGTTAAAAAACACTGGAATTTCTTTAAAGGAAATCAAGACATATACACAACTAAGGAAAATAGGTGATGCTACGATCACAGCCCGAAAAGAATTATTGCTGAAGCATCGCTCAAAGATTCTAGCTGAATATGAAAAAGTTCGAAATCACTTACATTTACTGGACGATAAAATTTCTTTATATGAGGAGCTGGAAGAGAAGTACAACCAATAAAAATCCACCGTCGATTTCATTCGGTAGCAGAAATCGGCAGTGGATTTTATTGTTAAAAAAAGGTCAATTGTTTTGTTGTAGTGTCAACGGTCACACGATCACCGATCGGGATAGTAAAGATCGGTTGTGTATGCCCGAAATTCATATCATAGATCACTGGTATTTCCTTTAACAAAGGATACTTACCTAAGATAGCTAAAAGACGTTCTTCTGTCATGTCAGTTTCTTTTGGGAAACGTCCAATCAATAATGCTTTTGGATGTCTTACTACTTGAAGTAAAGAGGCTAAACCACGTGCAAAGTCATGGTAATCATTCTCTTCTGCATTTTCTACAAATAAAATCGATTGTTCAAGCTCTGGAAGAAACGACGTACCGAATAGTAGTTGAAACGTTCCTAAGTTTCCGCCGTAACAGACGCCTGTGACAGGTGTCGATTGGCTATAAACCTTCCATTGATTTCTATGCAGCTCTCTTTTAGGCTGAGGCAAATACCATTCATCTTGACTCCAAGATTTCGATGCACGAACGTCAAAAGCTTCTTCTTTCATGGTTGCTAATTCAAAATTTTCTGTCTGATAGTCTTGCAGCTCATCCATTTGGAAACTAGAAAAATGAGGACCAACATAGGTCAAAAGGCCAGTCTTCGTCGTGATCGCATTACATAAGGCAGTAATGTCGCTATAACCGCAAAGCACTTTTGGGTGGCGTTTAATCAATTCAAAGTCGATATAAGGTAAAAGCTCATTGCTGTTAAAACCGCCGATCGCCGTTAAAATACCTTTCACATCAGGATCTAAAAAGGCTTCATGTAAATCTTTGACACGGCTCAAAATAGAGGAAGAGCCTAGGACATCTTCTTCATTCGTATGCTCAGCATATGTGACAATAAAGCCTAATTCGGTCAATTTCTTTTCTGCTAGGTTGATCCCGAAATCATTTAAACGGGCAAAGCTGCTAGAGGGGGCAACAACACGAATCTGATCCCCTTTTTTTAATCTAGGTGGTTTCATTTTGATCGCTTCCTTTAAAAAAACTTATTCTTTATTATAGTCATTCTTTCATTATTTTAGCAATATCTGAGTCTTAAAAAAAAGCGCCTTATGAGCTAGAGATGAAACAGTGGACAAAATAAGGTATAATAAGAGAAAATGTATTTGATTAATAAAAAGACAAATGAAAAAGAGGTGCCTCTTAGATGAAAAAAATCTTAGTTGTAGATGATGAAAAACCAATTTCAGATATTGTAAAGTATAATCTTACCAAAGAAGGCTATGAAGTTTTTACAGCATATGATGGAGAAGAAGCAGTAGAGAAAGTCAAAGAAGTAGAGCCTGACTTGATCATCCTTGATTTGATGCTGCCAAAAATGGACGGGCTGGAAGTTGCTAGAGAAGTTCGTAAAACATATGATATGCCAATTATTATGGTGACGGCAAAAGACTCTGAGATCGATAAAGTTTTAGGCCTTGAGTTAGGTGCTGATGATTACGTCACAAAACCATTCTCAAATCGTGAACTTGTTGCGAGAGTAAAAGCAAACTTGCGTCGAGGAGCAACGAGCGCAAAAGAAGCTGAAACGACAACGCAGTCGGAATTGATGATCGGTGATTTAACGATTCATCCAGATGCCTATATGGTGTCAAAAAGAGGCGGTAAGATCGAGCTGACTCACCGTGAATTTGAACTGCTTTATTATTTAGCCAAACATATCGGCCAAGTCATGACTAGAGAGCATTTGCTACAAACCGTTTGGGGCTATGATTACTTTGGTGATGTTCGAACAGTTGACGTAACCGTTCGTCGTTTAAGAGAGAAAATCGAAGATAGTCCAAGTCATCCAACCTATTTAGTGACACGCCGTGGTGTTGGTTATTACCTTCGTAACCCTGAACAGGAGTAGTGATCTATGAGGAAAAAAGTTCACTTTTTTCAATCGGTAAACTTTAAGATCGCCTTATCGTTTATCCTTTTGTTATTGATTGCGATCCAAATCATTGGCGGCTATTTTATCCGAGAATTAGAGTCGACCACAATCAATGACTATAAACAAAATGTTGATTCCCAAACAACACAGCTCGCTAGCACGATCAGCAGCAAATTAGGTGAAAAAAATCAAGACCGAACAGAAATCGATGCGAATTTGAAGAAAACGCTCAATGATTTTGCTGGTTCTGAAACAATTGAAGCGCGAGTTGTTGACGATAAAGGAATCGTTCGTGCGACAAGTGATCTGAATCGTCAAGGCATCGTTGGCAAGAAGAATGATTACCGTGATTTGAATGATTTTAGTGCAAAGAAATATTCAGCAATGGATCAGGATAAACGCGTATACATCAACGTTGTGCCTATTCAATCCCCGACTGGCGATACAGTCATCGGGGTTCTTTATGTTAAAAGTAATATAGAAGGTAAATATCAGGAGATCACGGATACCGCAAGAATCTTTTTTACGGCCTCTTTGATCGCGGGGGCTATTTCGATCATCGTCACTCTATTGATTGCTCGTTCGATTACACAGCCGATCGGTGAAATGAGAGAACAGGCTCTGCGGATCGCTAAAGGAGACTATACGGGGAAAGTCCAAGTATATGGGAAAGATGAGCTTGGACAGTTGGCGGAAACCTTCAATCAATTATCCGAAAGAATCGAAGAAGCGCAAGAAACGATGGAAGCAGAACGAAATCGTCTAGATAGTGTGCTTGCTCATATGACAGATGGTGTCATTGCGACTGATCGACGAGGAAAAGTAATCACGATCAATGAAATGGCGCTGTCTCTATTAAATGTAAAAGATGAAGATGTGATCGGTTCATCATTGCTAGAATTATTAGATATTGAAACGGACTATACGTTACGTAAATTATTAGAAGAACCAGAAGAAATCTTGATCGATCGTTCGACTTCACCTGAAGACCAAATGATCATTCGTGTCGATTTTGCGATGATCCGCCGTGAATCAGGTTTTATTACGGGCTTGGTTTGTGTGCTTCATGACGTGACAGAGCAGGAGAAAAATGAGCGGGAGCGCCGTGAATTTGTATCCAACGTTTCTCATGAACTTAGAACGCCGTTAACAAGTATGCGCAGTTATATCGAAGCATTAAGTGAAGGTGCTTGGGAGAATCCGGAAATCGCACCAAACTTCTTAAATGTGACTTTGGAAGAAACCGATCGAATGATTCGAATGATCAATGACCTCTTGAATCTTTCACGGATGGACTCGGGCAATAATGAATTACAGCTGGAATACGTCAATTTCAATGAGTTGATCAATTTTGTTTTAGATCGCTTTGATATGATGGTGGAATCTAATGAAAAAAAATATACGATCCATCGTGAATTTACAAAACGTGATCTATGGGTAGAGCTAGACACGGATAAAATCATCCAAGTGCTGGATAATATTCTAAACAACGCGATCAAATACTCTCCAGATGGCGGAGCAATCACCTGTCGCTTGCTTGAAACACACAACAATGTTGTATTTAGTGTAACGGATCAGGGCTTGGGCATTCCTAAAAAGGATATCAATAAAGTCTTTGATCGTTTCTATCGTGTTGATAAAGCTCGTGCTAGAGCACAGGGTGGAACGGGACTCGGTTTGGCTATTTCGAGAGAAGTGGTCAAGGCCCATAATGGTGCAATTTGGGTAGAAAGTCAGGAAGGTCAAGGCTCAACCTTTTATATATCCTTGCCTTATGAACCTTATGAGGAGGATTGGTGGGAATGAAAACAACAGAAAGAATCATTCGAATCGGCTTGATCTTTTTAGTGCTGCTTAGTCTATATTTTTCATTTAGTATTTGGCTCAGCTCTGCAAAAAAAGAACAGCCCATCAAAAATGATCAGCAACTTGCAACTGCAGTAGTCAATGAACGTCTTGATACAGATGTTTTTTTACCATTGCGCCTGATCCGAATGCAAAATGGTGTGTCTGAAATGAATAATAGTGAGAACCTAATCACCAATATTCAAAATGAAATCAGACAAGCAACCTTTGGTAAGCTGACTCAGGTCGTTAAAGATGATGTGAGTCAGTTTGAGAATTATCTGACGATGGATCAAGGGTTTGAACTCTTGTATGAAGGGCCGTTTTTGCTAAGTGAATATATGTCTGTCTATGATTTGGGTATCGATTTAGAAGATATCGCAGATAGTGATGATATTCATTTCACTTGTATACAGGTGAATTTAAAGCAAAATAAACTGCGCTTTCTAAATTTTAGCTCAAATGATATTTATGAAACACCGATTTCTATAGATAATGAAAAAGTCTTGAATTTGATGAATAAGGTTGGCGTTCAATATAATCCAATCTCTGAACAACAGTCTCTTTCACAAAAGCACTATTATTTGTCTGATGATTTGAGGATGAAAAAATATAGTTATATTTTAGCTTCACAGCCTGTAACTAAATTCAGAAATGCTTTTTTCACAAACACGGAAGATATCCAAACGAACGAAGACAGTCAGGATTTATCCTATGCTAGCCGTAATGAGCGTTTGATTGCAGATGAAAAGCTTGGAACGATTCATTTTAGTGGAGATATCGAGAATAGAACAGCTCAAGATAACATATTTTCTGACAGTTTTTCCTACATCAAAAAATTGGGAACGAGTATGGGGAATTTACGTTATTTTGACCGTACAAAATCCGAAATCAATTACCGAACGTTTGTCGAAGGCTTCCCAGTGTTTAGTGAAAATGATAAAGGACAGGTGCATATCACTATTGGCAACGATAAGGCTGAAAAAAGTAGTGTTGTGATCGAGACAAGTGTTGATACTATTCAAGTTCCTATTCCTTCAGAAGAAGAAGTTCAATTGCAAAGTACAGAAAGCTTGCTTGAGCAGCTAACATTGAATGGCGCTGATCCAGAAAAAATCGACTCGATGGTGATCGGCTATACTTGGCATAAGATCGAAGAAGTCACTCAAGTCGTTGACTTAACTCCTGAGTGGTATATCCGTTATGATGGTCAATGGTCCTCTGTGCCTGAGCTATTGGAACACTTAGCGAATGCGGAGGTGGAATAATGGACTTTAAGCGAATCGAGTGGATTTTTTTCCTAGCCTTTTTAGGATTGAATATGTTTCTTTTTGGCATTTATCAAGAAGGAATAAAAGAAGAAAACAATGTATCCTTTTCTGATCAAACGGATAGTATCGAAAAACGATTAGCTAAAGATGATATCACCTACAAAGAAAAACTGACAGGTGAGAAAAAAGAAGGTTATTATCTAAGTGGTGAACAAACCAACTTTTATGATGCGATTCAAAATGAACGGGAAACGAGAGATCGAAATTTTTTTAAAAACGGAGTAGAGTTGATCGATAATTCAATCACTGTATATCCTCAAATGAATTATACGCAAACCAGTTATTTCATTGATGAGAAAAATATCGAGAAGTCTTTAGAGACGTTTTTAAAAGATCAAGATAGTGTTTTATTTGGTACGGAGTACCATTATATGCCTGATTTTTCCAATTTGGAAGGAGATTTTCCAGAGTTGGTTGCGTCTCAAGTCTATAAAAATATTCCCTTTAAAGATGATACCGCCCAAATTTCATTGAAATTAGAAAATACAGGCGAGTCTGACGGCATTCACAAAATCAATAAATATACACAGACGCATATCCAAGGAATAGAAGAATTACGGGATAAAATGGATTTGTTTTCTGATCGGGATGCGATCGAAACGTTGTATATCAACAATAAGATTCCAAGCAGTTCAAAAATCACGTTCATGGAATTAGCATACACCAGAATTTATAAAATTCGCGAAAAAAACGTTTATGTGCCTGTTTGGTTCGTTGGAATCAAAGCGAAGGGAAGTAACTTGCAAATTGAACAAGTCAATGCCATGAGTAATACGATCATTACAAATAATACGGTTCCAAAGGTGGAAAATCAGTAGTGATGGTTGTATAATAAGTAGCTGTAGACTAAAGAAGGGAAGCGAAGAGAAAAGATGAGTCAAGAAACAGCTTTTAACATCAGCATTCTTGCCAGTGGCAGTACAGGTAATTCCCTTTTTATCGAAACAGAAAACAAAAAGCTACTTGTGGATGCTGGATTAAGCGGAAAGAAAATCACATCATTATTAGCGGAAGTTGACCGTAAACCAGAAGATTTGGATGCAATTTTGGTCACACATGAGCATCGTGATCATATTCATGGTGTCGGTGTTCTTGCTAGAAAGTATAAATTAGATGTTTACGCGAATGAGAAGACCTGGGCGGCGATGGATCCTATGATCGGCAATGTTGCAACGGAGCAAAAACATATCTTTGATATGGGAAAAGTGTTGACCTTTGGCGATATGGACATTGAAAGCTTTGGTGTTTCTCATGATGCAGCAGCGCCTCAGTTTTATCGGTTCTATAAAGATAATCGTTCATTTGTGATGCTGACGGATACGGGCTATTGTAGCGATCATGTTCGCGGGACGATCAAAGATGCAGACGCCTATTTGATCGAAAGCAATCATGAGCTGGAAATCTTACGAATGGGTCCTTATCCTTGGAGCCTAAAACAACGGATTTTAGGAGATAAAGGACATTTATCTAATGATGACGGCGCTTTTACAATGGCTGAGGTGATCGGTGATCGGACCAAACGTATCTATCTAGGGCATTTGAGCAAAGAAAATAATACAAAAGAGCATGCTAGAATGGCGATGGAATCGATTTTAGCAGAAAAAGGCTTAGGCGTTAATTTTGATTTTAATGTCTATGACACCGATCCTGAAACTGCTTCTGAGTTATTTGCCCTTTGATTTACATTGAGGGAGGCTGAGAAAAAACTGATTTTTAGTTTTTTTTCAGTCTCTTTTTATTTTGAGTATTTAGAGATGGATCAAATTTTTTTCTGACTTGTTTTTTTAGATAATGTGCAGTATAGTTAACTATATTTTGGACGAATGAAAAATGAGATGTTTTGGTTTGGGTTATTTTTTTCGCAGTAGGAGGAATTGTATGTTTGAATTTTTACCGCATTCTGTTTTACAAATGGGGACGATTTTTTTATCGATCGTGATAGAAGCATTGCCGTTTGTTATGTTAGGATGTGTGATTTCTGGTGCATTGCACGTGTTTTTGACACCAGAGCGAGTGAAAAAATTGTTGCCGAAAAATAAAATATTATCGATTTTGGTCGGTAGTTTTTTAGGGTTCTTTTTTCCTTCATGCGAATGCGGCATTGTGCCGATCGTCCATCAGTTTGTAAAAAAAGAAGTACCGACATATACCGCATTTGCCTTTATGATAACAGCTCCGATCATCAACCCGATCGTATTGTTTTCAACCTATATTGCTTTTGGAAATTCGATGAAGTTTGTTCTTTGGCGTGTTTTAGGGAGTATGCTGGTTGCTTTAGTTATCGGGTTTTGGTTAGCTTATGTGAATAAAGAATCTATTTTAAAACAGGAAATTAGTTCATTTTCATGTGAACACGGTGAAGAGGAAGAGACTGAGAATATAAAGTTTTTGAATAAATGCTGGTCAGTCTTGACGCATGGGATCGATGAATTTTTTGATACAGGCCGCTATTTGATTTTTGGTTCTCTTTTAGCTGCTGCGATGCAAACCTATTTGCCAACGGGTGCTATTTTACAATTAGGTCATACAAAAATCTTAGCTATTTTAGTCATGCTTGTATTAGCTGCAACACTTTCTCTGTGCTCTGAAGCAGATGCCTTTATTGGATCATCTTTGTTGAGTTTATTCGGCAATGGACCAATCGTCGGTTTCTTAGTCTTTGGACCAATGGTCGATATCAAAAATTTATTAATGATGAAGCGCTACTTCAAAACATCGTTTATGATGAAATTTGTGGGCATTGTGACAGTAGTTGTTACTATTTATGCTTTAGCAATTCCTGGGTAAATGCGGTGGTTTTTGACTGAGCGTAGAAGAGATCTATTCATAGTAATAAAATCTGTTTCAATGGATTTGTTCTGCTTTTGCTGAGAATCACAACGAAAGAATTAGATTTGATGATGAACAGTACAAGACTTTCGTAAGAAAGTGTTGAACATTTATATTATCCAGCTGCATGAGCCAGTCTCTCGAGAAAAAGATAAAACCTGAATGAGGCCAAAATCGCCTCAGTCATGTTTTCCTATTTTCTAGTCGAGCCTAAATGGGCTCATTCCGCTTTTACTGTTATTCAGCTTCACAAACCAATCCTTAGGAAAATAGATAAACTGTTAGTGAGACAAAGAGCGTCACAATGTCAATTTCCTAATTTTCTACAGGATTAAGCGGTTTGCTCTGCTTTTACTTTATCCAGCTGCATGAGCCAGTCTCTCGAGAAAAAGATAAAACCTGAGTGAGACCAAAAGCGTCTCAGTCATGTTTTCCTATTTTCTAGTCTAGCCTAAGCGGGCTCATTCCGCTTTTACTTTAAGGAGGAATATACATGATTCGTTTTTTAATACTCGTCGGTTATAGTACCTTGATGATGTATTTGCAAGTTTCAGGTAGATTAAATCAATATATAAATGTTCATTATCGTTATTTGGCTGTTTTATCTATGGTCCTTTCATTCGTGTTGGCAATTGTTCAGTTGATTTTATGGAATAAAGAAGATGGACAAAAAGCTGATCATGAACATGATCATAGTCATAGTCACGAAGATCATGATCACGGACTTGATAAACCTTATCAACGTGCGCTAGCTTATGTACTTTTAGTTTTACCTTTAGTTGTTGGTTTTTTGTTTCCTACCGTTAGCTTAGATACATCGATTGTTGAGGCAAAAGGCTTCAATTTTCCTTTGAGTAAGGAATCAGTTGGAGATCCCGATGTAGAAACGCAGTATTTAAAACCTGATACGAGCATCTATTTTGATAAAACTGATTATGAAGCTCAAATGAAACAAGCATTATCGAAGTATATCAAAGATGATCAAGTCAATGTTTCAGAAGAAAATTATTTAGAAATAATGGAACTGATCTATACTTATCCTAGCGAATTTGTTGGAAAAACGATCACCTATGAAGGCTTTATATTCAATTCTGCACAAAAAGAGCAGGAAGATATTTTTGTTTTTCGATTTGGGATCATTCACTGCGTTGCAGATTCAGGTGTGTTTGGTTTATTGACCCATATGCCGAGCGATCAAGCTTTTAAAAATAATGAGTGGGTAAAATTGACTGGAACCATTCATTCAGAATACTATGCACCTTTTAAACGAGAAATTCCTGTGGTTGAAGTAGGAAAAGTAAAAGAAATTCAGGAACCAAAAAATCAATACGTCTATCGGTCCTTTTAAAAAATCTGATGAGTGCTTATCGTTTATAAAAAAATGTCCGAAACAAAACCTTTTTTTGGTTTAGTTTCGGACATTTTTAGTTATTGATTACTTTTTCCAAATAAGCTGATACTCTAATTCATCATTTGCATCTATTTGTTTATCGATAATTTGGAAATCATGCTTAAGATAAAAGGCCAATGCTTTTTGATTTTTTTGATAAACTGAAAGGCTCAACTGATTATTCACTGATTTTACTTCGTTCAGTAAAGACTCTCCAATTTTTTGATTTTGGTATGCACTTAAAACGAAAATACCAGCAATATATGTGTTACTCAATCCCAAGAATCCGACGATCGTATCATTTTCGATCGCAAGATAAAGATCGGCCAGAGGTAATTGCTCTTTCACAGATTCTAAATGCTCAAGCCAATAGTTTTTCGGAATAAAAAAATGCGCCTCAATATTGACAGTTAACCAAATTTCTAAGATTTCTTCTAGTTCTTTTGAGTTCAGCTTTTCAACTTTTTTGATCATCTCTTTGTTATCCTTTCTAATTATAAATAGCTGAAAGAATTAGTTAAACACTCATTGATCCACCTCTCAAATCATTTAATTATTTTTCCTCTTTTTTACGAATCAAGCTTAGTATTTCTCGTTTTTCTCTAAAATTACGTATATTGTGGTTCAGGACCTCCGACAAGACAAGTCCTAAAGCAATCGCTCCAGCAATCATAATTGCTTGTACGGCAGCATCGATCGCTATTTGATAATTACCGATCACTAAGTTACGAACAGCTTGGTAGGCTAGACCTCCGGGAACTAGAGGCACCATGCCTGGAATATTAAAGATCGTTACTGGCAATTTCAGTGTACGTGAACAGATAAAGCTGACAGCGGCCACACTTAAAGCGCCTAATAAAGAACCCAAAGCGGCATTAGCACCCAGTTGTATCGCTACCCAGTACACCATCCAACCAGCTGCACCTGATAGACCGCAAGCGATCAAAGAACGTCTGGGAACATTGGTGATGATCGCATAAGCACTAGAAGCTAAAAAACTAAAAGAAAATTGAATAAGTATAGTAATCATAAAAAGACTCCTTAAAAGTAAGAATGAATCAACTGTTTTCAGTGTTGAAAGAAATAGGACATATTTCTTTTTATAGATTCATTAAAAATAGTAGAATTATCAATAAAATAATTGGAAAACAAAAGCAATCGCAAATCCGATCATTGAAGCTGTCATCATTGCTTCTGTTCCTCTGGAAACGCCGGAAAGATAGTGTCCAGCCAATAAATCCCGTAAAGCATTGGTCATTTGAACGCCAGGTACAAGCGGCATAACACAGCCGATAATGATCATATCCTGATTCGTTCCCAGACCAATTTGACTGCTCAAAAGAGCTGCACAACCAATGAAAAAGGCAGCAAGAAATTCAGAGAGAAATTTGATTCTCAAAACCTTCAAGCTTGAGTAATAAAGGACATACCCAAGACCGCCTATAAGACAAGTCAGAAATAAGTCCGACCAAACCCCGCCAAATAAAATCATAATTGTTCCGCTGACTACCGCAGCACTAATGAAGCGCAGCCATAAAGGAAAAAATTTCCGTTCCTGTTCCAATTCCTTTAATTTTGTTAAAAGTTCATCCAGTGTATAGTCGCCCATCACATATTCACGTGATAATTGATTGATATTAGAGACTTTTTCTAAGTTTATTGAACGATTTAAAATCTGTACCATCCGAATGGTGGAAGTACCGTCCAGTCCTACGAACAGCCCGGTTTGTGTTACGTAGCTAACAAGGCGATAGTCTCCTGATGCTAAAGCGATCCGACTCATCGTATCTTCCACACGATACATTTCAGCATCACTTTCCAACATGATTTTTCCTGCTAAAAGACAGGTCTCTAAAACTTTTTCTATATCAACAGTTGCCATTAGCAAACCTCACTTTTTAGTCGTTTCTATTTCTCTAGATTAAGTATAGTTGATTCCACTCTGAAAAAATAGCCAGAACACTAAAAAGTTGACGATAATTAACTGAAGCAAGGGTTATTAGAGAGAAATTTGACCTATTTTTAATAGGAACATTAATAATAAATATCGTTTTGTAGCTTCTTGTCGTATAATAGAACAACAATGTGGCTTAGTTATCATTGAGATAAAAAAATGAAATGGTTGGAGTGGAAAGTATGATATTATTTGGTTCGTTAGTGAATGGTATAGCGATTGTTGCAGGCAGTTTGATGGGCTCTATTTTACGTAATATTTCTGAACAGATGAAAGACACTGTTACGAAGGGGATCGGACTAGGTGTTTTAGTCTTAGGAATTCAAATGGCATTTAAGACATCTTCTTTCATCGTCATTTTGATTAGTTTGTGTCTTGGAGCGATGATCGGAGAAGCAGCAGGGATCGAAGACAAGATGAATGATTTTGGCTTGAAATTAGAAAGAAAGTATGCAAAGCCTGGCAGCAATTTCGCTGAAGGCTTTGTGACAGCTACATTGATTTTTTTGATTGGTTCGATGGGGATCATTGGAGCTATTGAAAGCGGTGTGGCAAAAAATCATCAAACGCTTTTGACAAAAGCTGTCATGGATGGATTCATGTCGATCATGTTGACCGCAACATTTGGTGTTGGAGTCCTCTTTTCAGCAGTTCCTGTCTTTCTTTATCAAGGAGCGATCGCACTTCTAGCAAGCGTATTGATGCGATATATACCTAGCGAACTACTTGACTTATTGATGGATGAAATCAGTGCGATTGGCGGATTGATGATTTTAGCGATCAGCTTGAATATTATGGGATTAACAAAAATTAGAGTATCGAATTATTTGCCTGGGATCATTATTTTGATCGGCATCGTGACAGTTCAATTTTTTATGTAAAGATAAAAAAGGTGTAAATGATGACTAAATGATGTCATCATTTACATGTTATAGTCAACTCATATCTAAGAAGGAGTGGACAAATATGAGCATTCACTTGAATGAAAAAATGATCGCAGGAAAAATGATTCGAACCAACAATCAGCAGATAGAAGATATCATTGCCTTATGGAATATAGTTCCTGCAATGAATTTATCTGGGGAACTATATGCAGTTTATACAAATTATGAATCAAATTTTAAAGGAGACTATGATTTGTTGATAGGTAGTGAGCAGGCAGATTATAGTCAAAAGGTCGTGATCAATTCTGGTGAGTATGTTGCAATTAAGGTCGACGGACAGTCACCTGAAGCGGTCGGTCAGGCTTGGCAGCAGATTTGGCAAGATGAAGGACTGGAAAAAAGGCGAACCTATCAAACAGATGTTGAACATTACCAGAAAGATGGAACAATAATGATTTATCTTTCTGTTTGATTCTTCTTTTTCATTGATTTAAAAAGGATTGAGATGCGCGAGTATAGCGATGTCTCAGTCTTTTTTTGTATAATTCTGTCCTGTTTGTGCATAAATATTTATTTTTATTAATTAATTTAATAAAAAACCGTTGACTTGCGCGAGTATAGAACGTATACTTATGAAAAGAAAATGTAAGAAGTAAAAATGGAAAGAAAAGAAGTGATCAGTTTGAAGGTTTCTATTATAGGAGTTACTGGGTACAGTGGGTTGGAACTCCTTCGTTATCTGAAGCACCATCCCTTTGTGGAAGTTGTTTCTATTCATAGTCACTCTATGAATAAAAAATCATTAGAACAACATTATCCGCATGTAAAACAACTTACAGCACTACCTTTAGAAGCAGTTGATCCCAGCAAAATAATGGCTGTAAGTGAATTAGTCTTATTAGCGACTCCTTCAGGTATTTCAAAGGAGTTAGCTCTTCCTTTTATTGAAGCTGATTTTCCAGTGATCGATTTGTCAGGTGATTTTCGATTAAAAACAGAGGGCACATATGAAACTTGGTATGGAAAAAAAGCAGCTCCGTTAGAGGCTATTCATAAATTTGATTATGGACTTGCTGAATATAGACAGGAACCTAAGTCAAAATGGATCGCGAATCCAGGTTGTTATGCAACCGCGGCTGAATTATCTCTTGCTCCCTTGTTAAAGAATCACTTGATCGTGCTAGATTCAATTGTAGTTGACGCAAAATCAGGCATTTCAGGTGCAGGCAAAGGCTTGTCTCAGGCGACTCATTTTCCTGAAAGCCACGATAATATGTCATTGTACAAAATGAACAGTCACCAGCATATTCCGGAAATTATACAGCAATTAAACGCGTGGTCACCTGAATTAGAGGCAATTCAATTTTCGACCTCACTGATACCAGTTACAAGAGGTATCTTTTTGACCGCATATGCTAAAGTAGTTCAACCGATTTCTGACGAGAAACTAGTTGAGTTGTACCAAGAGGAATATAAACAAGCACCGTTTATCCGAATTCAAGAGGTTGGAAGCTATCCAGTGCTCAAGCAAGTGATCGGGTCTAATTACTGTGATATCGGTTTGGCTTATAATCCTAAAACGAAAATGATCACGATCGTTACGGTCATCGATAATCTGGGTAAAGGAGCTGCTGGACAGGCAGTTCAAAATTTGAATATTTTCGCTGGGTTCGATGAACAATGCGGTTTGGATATTTTACCTATCTATCCATAAAAGAAATACGAAGTACATAAAAAAGGAGCGACCACAATGAAGAAGGTTATTGTTATTAAGATGGGCGGAGTAGCAAGTGATAACTTGACGAAAACTTTTTTTATTCAAGTAGAACAATGGCAAAAAAACGGGAATAAAATTGTGATTGTTCATGGCGGCGGCCATTATATTTCAGAGATGATGCAGCGGTTAGGCGTTCCAGTCAACATTCAAAACGGCTTAAGGGTCACGACAGAGGAAACGCTAAAAATCACTCAAATGGTCTTGATCGGGCAAGTTCAGCCAATGATCACGACGCATTTTCAACAAGAAGGATTTTCTGTCGTAGGATTGAATGCTTCCTGCGGGCAAATTATTACGGGAAGCTATTTGAATCAAAAAAATTTAGGAGCAGTTGGTGAGGTTGAACAGGTCGATACAGAGTTGCTGGAGCATTTACTTGAACGAGACCATATTCCGATCATTGCACCACTTGGACTAACTAAAACAGGAGATTGGCTCAATATCAATGCGGACCAAGTAGCTTGTAAGGTTGCAGAAGAGCTACAGGCTGAAAAACTTTATTTACTGACGGATGTTCCAGGTGTCAAAAAAGAAAATCAATGGCTAGATGAACTTACTATCAAAGAAATCAACGATTTAAAGAAAACAAACGTCATTAAAGGTGGTATGTTACCTAAGATCGAAAGTGCAGTAACTGCGATCCGCGGTGGCGTAAAAGAAGTTCACATTACGAATCAGCTGCACGTTTCAGGTACGAAGATTCAAGAGACGGAGGTCTATGCATGAGCTATTTATTTCCAAACTATCAAAGAAAAAAGATTCAATGGGTCAAAGGAATAAATAATACACTGATCGATCAAGATGGAAAAAGTTATCTGGATTTTACTAGTGGAATCGGTGTAATGAATTTAGGATATGGTGATTCGAACTTAAATGAAGTATTGAGTGATCAGGCAGCAAATTTATGGCACGCACCTAACTTGTACGAAAGTAAATTCCAAGAAGAAACAGCTGAAAAGCTTGCTAATGGAAGAGACTATGTCGCTTATTTTTGCAATAGTGGTGCTGAAGCGAATGAAGCAGCGATAAAACTTGCAAGAAAAGCGACGGGACGCAGTAAAATCATCAGCTTTGTCAATTCATTTCATGGAAGAACCTATGGCGCAATGAGTGCAACAGGACAAGAAAGTATTCATCAGGGGTTCCAGCCTTTAGTACCTGATTTCGAATACTTGCCGTTCAATGATTTGGATTCTTTAAAACAAAAGATCGATAAACAAACGGCGGCGGTCATTCTTGAGTTGATCCAAGGAGAAGGCGGCGTGATTCCAGCTAAACAGGAGTGGGTCAAACAGATAAAACAGCTTTGTCGAACGACTGGGACTCTATTGATCATAGATGAGATCCAAACGGGGATCGGTCGAACAGGAAGTCTGTATGCCTATGAGCAATATGAGATCGAACCAGATATTTTCACGTTGGCAAAAGGATTAGGAAATGGTATTCCTGTAGGAGCAATGCTTGGGAAAAAATCATTCGCACAAGCTTTTGGTCCGGGAAGTCATGGATCTACGTTTGGCGGCAATAACTTAGCCATGCGTGTCGCAAGTGAAGTGCTCGAACGAATCAACCAGCCGGATTTTTTATTAGAGGTTCAAAGAAAAGGGAATCTCTTGATGAAGGGGTTGAATCAACTGGCGCTTAAAACAACGCTGATCAAAGATGTTCGCGGAAAAGGGATGATGGCGGGGATCGAGCTAACTGATGCAGATGTACTTGCCAGTGTAATGGAGCAGTTAAAAGAAGAAGGTTTGATCACATTAAAAGCAGGGCAAGCAGTTCTTAGATTGTTGCCCCCGCTAACGATTTCTGACGAAGAGTTAAATAGAGGAGTAGAACTATTAGAAAAAGTGTTATGTAAGGAGCAGAAAAATGATTAATTCAATATATGGAAAGAGCATTTTAGATTTGACCGAGCTGACAAAATCAGAATTTTTATCGATCATTGAACTAGCAATTGCCATTAAAAAGAAACCAGAAGATTACAAAAGTGCGTTATCAGGAAAAATTTTGGCGATGATCTTTGAGAAAAACAGTACACGGACAAGAGTCTCGTTCGAGGCTGGAATCATCCAACTAGGAGGACAAGCAATCGTTCTAGATTCAAAAAATACTCAAATGGGACGAGGAGAGCCAGTCAAAGACACAGCAAAAGTCATGTCTGGTTATGTTGATGCGATCATGATTCGGACTTATTCGGATCAAATGGTCGCAGAGTTAGCGGAAGAAGCAACGATTCCTGTTATCAATGGTCTAACGGACAACCATCATCCGTGTCAGATTTTAGCAGACTTTCAGACGATCTATGAGCTGAAAGGAAAACTTGAAGGAATTAAATTAGCGTATGTTGGTGACGGGAACAATATGGCCCATTCATTTTTGATTGGTGGAAGCCTTGTCGGAATGGATGTTTCTATAGCTGCACCAAAAGGTTATGAACCTAAATCAGAGTTTATCGAGATTGCCTTAGAAAACGCAAAAGAAAGCGGTAGTAAAATCGATATCACGAATGATCCTGCATCAGCAGTGAAAGATGCTGATATTTTGATTACGGATGTATGGGCAAGCATGGGTGATGAAGGGGAGCAAGCGGAAAGAGCAGAAGCTTTTAAATCATTCCAAATCAATAATCGTCTAGCAGTCTTGGCTAAAAAGGATTATAATTTCTTGCATTGTCTACCTGCACATAGGGGAGAAGAAGTGACCACTGATATTATAGACGGAGCTCATTCTGCGATTTATCAGGAAGCTGAAAATCGTCTACATGCACAAAAAGCATTGATGTTGAAAGTGATGAAGGAATAAATAAGGATCAGACAAAAGTTGTTTCTGATTTCATCATTTATAAAGTTTTAGAGTGTGAAGCAAAACTGTTTTTTAGTTTTGTACGGCACTCTTTTTTTGCAAAATTGCCGAAGTAGCTGATTTTCTGTTGGTACATATCAATTTATCTATGAGATTCTTCAAAAATAAAGGGAGGATTCGTTGGTTTTTGGTACTGCTAATATAGATAATCTAAGGTAGCAGATCGAAATGAATGACATTTTTTGACTGGCTTACTGGATAATCATCAGAGTTTTTCCATCAAATTAAAGGAAATCTTTAATTTATCAGTGAAAATATCAAGTTTTGTTTGTAGTTTTGCTTACTTTTTAGTAGAATGAAGCTGTATGAATAGAAGAAAAGTGAGGTGTAGATAAATGGGTTTTACAGATGAAACTGTACGTTTTGATTTTGATGACAGTCGCAAGAAAGAAGTAAGTGAGACTCTAGCAACTGTGTACAAGGCTTTAGAAGAGAAAGGATATAATCCAATCAATCAGATTGTGGGCTATTTGCTTTCAGGAGACCCGGCCTACATTCCTCGTTATCAGGACGCTCGAAATTTGATTCGTCGTCACGAACGGGATGAAATCATGGAAGAGCTGGTTAAATTTTACTTATCTAATCATGGTATCACACTTCGATGAGAGTAATGGGACTGGATGTCGGTTCTAGAACCGTCGGTGTTGCTGTCAGTGATTTATTAGGCTGGACAGCCCAAGGTGTAGAAATCATTCGAATCAACGAAGAACAGGGAGAATTTGGCTTTGACCGATTAGCAGAGCTAGTGAAGGAATACGAAGTGACCCGTTTTGTCGTTGGCCTGCCAAAAAACATGAATAATTCGATTGGGCCAAGAGCAGAAGCGTCAATGGCTTATGGCAAAAAAATCGAAGAGCTGTTTGAACTCCCAGTTAGCTATCAGGATGAACGCCTGACTACTGTTCAGGCAGAACGGATGTTGATCGAACAGGCGAATACATCAAGAGCTAAGAGAAAGAAAGTTATCGATAAAGTAGCTGCAGTCATGATTTTACAAAATTATTTAGACAGCGCTGGCAATAAAATTTAAATGGCTTATAGTTTCACGAATATAAGCAAAAAGGAGAGCAAAGCAAATGGCAGAAGAGCATAACCATAACCACGATCATGATCACGAGGGACACGAACATATCACTTTAGTTGATGAACAAGGGAATGAAACCTTATATGAAATCTTGCTAACAGTTGATGGGCAAGAAGAATTCGGTAAAAATTACGTACTTCTTTATCCAGCAGGAGTTCCTGAAGAGGAAGATGTAGAATTACAAGCTTATGCCTACATCGAAAATAGCGAAGGAACAGAAGGCGAATTACAACAAATCGAAACAGATGCTGAGTGGGATATGATCGAAGAGGTCTTCAATACATTCATGGCTGAAGAAGAAGAATAGAATTTAAGAAATAGCTGAATCCTCATATATGAGGATTCAGTTTTTTTATGAATATCAGTATCAAAGTGTTTAATGATGTTCAGTGATTGCCTATGCTATATTTCTTCTTACAAATTACCAAATGACAAGAGAGGCAATACTATGAAATATGATCATCATAATTTTATCTTATTATAAAAAATGAAGATAAATATAGTATAAATAAAAGATAATTTAAAACAATATGTTGAAAACGTTTGCTTTTTTATGCTAAAATAAAAACAGGAATGTAACCTTTTGGGCATAACCTAAACTACTCATATCTATGGGCTAGTTTAGGTTTTTTTGTTTAAAAAGCAAGAAAGGAGTTTTTACGATTTACTAGAATGTTGAACAAAACATGAAGGAGGAAGGGATTTGAAGAAATTTAGAAGAACGATTAGTTGGGTTGGCTTGTTGCTTGCAGTAATCACATTGGGAGGGTGTACTCAGTCAGCTAAAACAGAAAAGACAAATACTGATAAAAATGAGGAGACATCTGTTGTTCGGGAAACAGCCTTTGGGAAGGTGAAAGGGTATGAAGAGAAAGAAGCGCTTGTATGGTTAGGCGTCCCATACGGCGGTGAAACCGCAAAAGAAGCGCGCTGGAAAGCACCAACAGATCCACAGCCTTGGGAAGGCGCACGTGATGCAACAAAGGCCGGAAGTGTTGCTTTACAAACGAGTGCAGATGGTATCGTAGGTTCAGAAGATGGCTTAAATCTGGATATCTACCGTCCTAATAATGATAAGAAAGACTTACCGGTTCTTGTTTATATCCATGGTGGGAATAATCAAACGGGGACAGCGGAAGAAATCTCCGGCGTTTCTTTTGTGACTGGGCATGATGCGATTGTCGTTTCCGTCAATTATCGTTTAGGTCCACTTGGATTTAATCCACTGCCAGCTTTAAAAAATGGAACAAAAGAAGAGAATTCCGGAAATTACACATTGCTGGATTTAAGTAAGTCGTTAGATTGGGTAAAGCAAAATATTGAAAATTTCGGTGGAGATCAAAATAATATCACAGTCAGTGGCTTTTCTGCTGGCGGGCGTGATGTGATGGCTATGCTGATTTCACCAATATTTGAAGGGAAATTCGATAAAGCGATCTCATTTAGCGGAGGAATGACTATTGCCGATGAAAAAAGAAGTCAAGAAGTCTATGCGCAGGCAATTGCTCCATTGGTTGTAGAAGATGGTCTAAAAGAAAATGAAACTCAAGCAAAAGACTGGCTATTGAGCACAGATCAAGAGGTAAAGGATTATCTGTATGCACTTGATGGAGATCGATTAGTTGGACTGATGAGCAATGCAGGGATTCGGATGAGTGTGTTCCCTCATTTATTTAATGATGGATATGTGCTTCCAAAAGAAGGGTTTGACACAGAAGACTATCATTCTGTTCCTCTGATGATGCTGACTGGAGAGCAGGAATTCTCCTTATTTGGGCGCTTTGATCCGTATTTTTCTCAATATTTAGAAGGCGGAAAAATTGATACTGATCCTGAAATTGCGAATCAATATGCGTTTATTAATAACTATGGCGGACAACTATACAGCTTGTTCAATGTTCAAGAGTCTGCAGAAAAAATGAATCAGCATTATCAAGCGGCTATCTATGGCATGGAAATCGAATTCGGTGCAGATAAAGCTGTAGTAGGAGAAGAAATGGCTAAACTTGGTGCATTCCATGGTGTCTTTGTCCCGTTGCTTGATACGGAAAGTAAAAATTATGCAGGCTTAGTTGGAGCAGGTTATGATAGTGAAGGAGCGAAGGATTTAAGCAAAGTATTCCAGAATTATTTATTTGAGTTTATTAAAAACGGTGATCCAAATGGTTCGGATCTGCCGAAGTGGGAAGAATGGCAAGCTGGATCGAAAGACAATCTCTTATTTGTAAATGCGGACAAAAAACAAGCATCAGCAAAAATGGGGCATAAAACCTATGATTATGAAAAAGTTTTGGAAGCAATCGATCAGGATACAACAGTGTCAGAGAATCAAAAGCAAGAGTTGTTGAGCAAAGTAATGAATGGCCGCTGGTTTAGCAAACGGCTGGATGAAAAGTATGAGCAGCTTTCTGATTTTGATAAAGAATAGAAAGATTTGCTGTCGGTATAAATATAAGACTGAGAAATGTTAAAAATAATCTCGATACCATACGGTAAAAAAGTGACTTATCATTTTTAGCGGGTTTAGGCTAAATTTGATGAGTCACTTTATTCGTATAAACATTTGCGAATCAAAGAGCCTGTTTTTCATTTTGATAGAACATGGAAAGTATCAATCCGATAGCAATAAAATTCGCTAGATAAGCAGTTCCTCCCTGGCTGATAAAAGGCAACGGAATACCAGTCAAAGGCAATAATCCAATATTTGAACCGATATTTTCTAGGATATGAAACAAAAAATACATGATGATCCCAGTCGTGATATAAGCATAAAATTCTCGTTTAGCTGCTAAAGTACAGATCAGCATTTGATATATGAGATAGAAGAAAAGTAAGAGCAGGAAGCAACTTCCGATAAATCCATAGGCTTCAGCGATAACGGTAAAGATCATATCGGATTCCCGAACTGGGACGTAGACTTGTAAATTGGTCAGTCCTTTTCCCGCTAATTCTCCTGACCCAATCGCGCTCAACCCTCTAGCTTGCTGAAAAGCGATCGAATCCGCATAAGCAAATGGATCCAGCCAAGCGTGAATACGGTCGAATTGATAAGGCTTAAAGTGTAAATAGGCAAGTATTTTTTGCCCTTGCTCCGTTAAAACCAACAAGATCGCACTGATGCCGATCAAACTCAAACCGCCAAAAAGAGGAACCAAAAGTTTCCAAGAGCAGCTTGAAACAAGTAGAATACCAAATAAAATCGATAGAAAAACTAAACTAGTCCCAAAATCTTTTTGATAAAACATCAGTCCAAAAATAGGGATGCTCACAAGTAATAGTTTTCCTAAAAGTGACAGCTCCTCTTTTAGCGAAGAGAATGTCTTACCATATTTTGTCACGAGATAAGCCAGCATCAGAATATAGCCCAATTTTGCAAACTCAGAAGGCTGAAAAGCAAGCGGACCAAGGCGAATCCAGCGTTTGGTTCCGGTAGCAACAGCCATCACAGGATCATGGAATTTTACTAACAAGCCCATCAAAATCAGGGAACAAAGATAAAGATAAGGAGCAGCTTTCCATAAAATTTTGATTGGAATCAGCATCGTCAAAAACATAGTGATGATTCCTAAGAGTGTCCACAACAGCTGTTTTATTAGCAATGGAGTGACAGCAGTGATCGTAGGATCAGCTTTGAAAGCACCGTATTGTGCGACAAAGCCAACTAAGATCAGTAGCAAAACTGGGAGTAAAAGACCGTAATTGATCAGCTCATTCGATCTGTTCCGAATTCGTTTCATTGGCTTTCACCTCGTGATCGTTGTTTTTCTCTCAGCTCGCTTGCGCGAACATTCAACGCAACACCGAGAACAAGGCTCAAGATCAATAGACTAGATCCGCCATAGCTGATAAATGGAAAGGTCAGTCCAGTCATCGGGATATAGCCCAAAAGACTGCCGACATTGACAGAAACCTGCAAGAGCAATAAGACACCGCAGCCAATGTACAGGTAAGAATAATAAAGACGATTCGTTTTTATCCCTAATAAAAGCAAGCGAGCGACCATAAAGAAGACCAAAAATAGAATGCCCAAAGAAAAAATCAAGCCAAGTTCCTCTATACATATCGCAAAAATAAAATCTGTATCAGGCTCAGGTAAAAAGCCTTTTTTCTGAATACTGTTTCCTAAACCTAAGCCCCAAAATCCGCCATTATGGATCGCATAATAGGCATTGGATGTTTGAAAGCCTTTGCCCATAGGATCGATAAAAGGATTTTGCATGACTTCAAAACGTGTCACTAAGTAACTGAATTTTTGCGGCAGCCACTCTGTGGGCAAAGATAATAAGAGCATTGTTCCCAATTTTTTTGCGATGACGAACCCGATCAAAGCAAATGACATAAACCACGGTGACAGTCCGCTGGTTAAAAATAAAATCAATACTAGAATAAAAATCATGGAAGCACCAGCGATGTTTGGCTGTAAAGCAACGAAAAACATCAAGCTGATCGAAACGATTATCGGCTGTCTGTACTGTTTGAAAGAGAAAGGCGTGACGGTTTCTGTTTTTGATAATGCAAGAGCCAGATAAAGCACTAAAATAAATGGGACCAACTCTGAAGGCTGAAACAAAAGAATTCCTAAATTGAGCCAACGTTTGGCACCGCCAACGCTTGTTCCGATGACTGGTAATAGAATTAAGGAAAGAAATGTCAGGCCAAGCAACATGTGAATAATCGTAGGCTTTCTCAAAACAGCTAAATTGATCCGATAGACGATAGCTAAACAAACCAGACTGAAAATAAAATAAGAGGTCTGCTTGAATGCTTTATGTGCCGGACTTGATTGGCTATCAAGCAATTGATAAGAACTAGCGCTATATACCATTAAAATGCCGATCACACACAAAATAAGATAAGGGAGAAGGAGGTAAAAATCTAGATAAACTATTTTGGAAGGCTTCCGCAGCGTCTTCATTCATCTGCTCCGTCAGTTAAAAAGTCATTTATCGCCTGTGCATTTTGCTTCTCATCGATTTCTAAAACACTGCCTGCCTCCGTATAATCGTTAAATGCCCAGCTCCCTTCAACTGGAACAGATAAGGTTTGAAGAGGTTTTACTTTCCCACCTAAAAAGTCTTTGGCTAAATCGATCAGAAGTTCGGCTGGAATATTCGTGTCTAGATAACCAACGGCTTCTCCAGCAATTTGAGGCAGCTGTAAAAGTGGGACCGCGTTTGTAGCTTGTTTTGCTAAAGCGTCCATGACTTGCTGCTGTCTTCTGATACGACCAAAGTCTCCTTCGCCATCCATGCGGAATCTGGCGTACTGCAATAAAGTATTCCCATCCATTGTTTGATTGCCTTTTTTTATATCGACGTTATCTAAGTTCAGCTCTTTTTCTGCATCGATTTGGACACCTTTGGGGTAAAGATCATCGATCAAACGAATAAAATGGTTAAAATCAACGGCTATATAATAATTGATGGGCAGATCAAAGGAGCTATTCAAGACTTGTTTAGTCAGCTCAGCTCCACCGTAAGCGTAGGCAGCATTGATTTTTTCTGCTCCATGTCCAGGTATTTGAACGTAAGAATCCCGCATGATCGACAGCAGCTTTGGTTGTTTGGCTTCACTATTATAATGCGCCACCATCAACGTATCTGCCCGTCCACCGTCTTCGTCATCTTCGCGTCCGTCATCACCGATCAATAGAATCGTGATTTCTTTTAAATTTGTTTGTGCATCTGCAGAAAAAGTCAAATTCTTTCGTTTAGTGATGTGTGTTTGGGCTGTTTTTTTACCATGATGAAAGCCGATGACTGCATAACAGCCAAGAGCGGTAAAAATCAAAACAGTGATAAGACTAATACAAATCAAACTCTTTTTTACTAGATTCATTGTTATTCCTCGCTAATCATTTTATTGATCATCAAATAAATTGCGGCGCTAGGAATCGACATATACGTCGGGATGACCGTTTTCTTGCTGACTAGGTTGTTTAGACCGAGCTGATTTTTCACCTCCAAACAGTTCACTGATCCAAAACAAAAAACTTCGCTGAAAAAGACTCAGCGAAGGGGATTGATTCCAGCATAAAAAAGGGTCATCATTCTCATCGTTGAGTTTTAGCACTATGAAACGTAAAAAGCATTGCTTTTAGCTACTTTGTGAAAAGCCTTAATTCGACAATTCCTGTCCTACCCATGCCTGTCTTTCGACATTTTTGAGCAGTAGCCTGTGTTTTCATAGGAGCCTCACCTAACAAGTTATTTAGATCGCCACAACTATAATCAATTCAATAACGGAAGTCAATCGTTCAAAAGTTAATTTTTTCCTAAGTAAAAAGAAAGGTTGAAAGAATATCGTTTCCGAGATCGGTCGAGAATACGTTTAGATCAAGCTATTTCATAAAAGAACTAAGAAAAAATTGATTTAAGTATCTTTACTAATAGAAAATCAAGAACCTCTTTTCTTTAGATTTTTTTAATAAAAATAACAGCTAGAATCATTTGTTTAAGAGAAGCTTTAAATTTTATGTCGCATCCAACTTGAAAACAGAGTAAGATAGAATAGTGGAAGAATGCGCTTGCATTTTTAGAAATGGAGGAAGGTAAATGAGCTATAGAATAATACAGCAAGAAAATTGGATACTCGTTGAAAATGATCAAGGAGCAGCCTTAGGTTATGCAGCAGATTCGGGAGTAACATTGATTGAGCAGGATGGATTCGCTTTTAAAGATTTGAATAAAAATGGCTGTTTGGATCCATATGAAGACTGGCGCTTGCCAATCGAAGAGAGAATCGAAGATTTAGTCACACGATTAAGTGTGGAAGAAATGGCTGGCTTGATGTTGTATAGTCGCCATCAAACAGTATCAAGAAGTGACAATCATTTTGTGCAGATGTTTTCCGGTACATATGGGGGGAAGGCGCTCGCAGACTATGACGGACCGATTTCTGAATTGACGGACCAGCAAAAGGAATTTTTAACGAAGGATCACATCCGCCATGTACTTTTGACGAGGGTAGAATCACCAAAAGCAGCCGCACAATGGACGAATAAAATTCAGGCGATGGCCGAAAGCTTGGACTCGGGCATCCCAGTGAATATCAGCTCAGATCCGCGTCACAGCACAAGTGCAGACACAGAATTCAATGCCGGAGCAGGCGGAGAGATTTCTATGTGGCCGGAGCAGTTAGGGTTAGCAGCAGCTTTTGATCCTGAGCTGGTGAAACAATTTGGAGAAATCGCTAGTCAAGAATATCGGGCATTAGGAATTACGACCGCTTTGTCACCGCAGATTGATTTAGCCACTGAACCACGCTGGATGCGTTTTTCGGGTACCTTTGGTGAAGGGGTAAAATTAGTCACTGCTTTAGCTCAAGCTTATTGTGATGGTTTTCAAACAACGAAAGAAGCAAACGGTTGGGGCAAGGAAAGTGTGAATGCGATGGTCAAACATTGGCCGGGGGGCGGCAGTGGTGAGGCTGGACGAGATGGCCACTATGGTTATGGAAAATATGCAGTTTATCCTGGAAATAATTTTAACGAGCATCTAAAACCATTTCTAGAAGGAGCATTTGATTTACAGGAAGGGACAAAGAAAGCGGCAGCAGTCATGCCGTACTATACGATATCTTATGATCAAGATCAGAAACATGGAGAAAATGTTGGAAACGGTTTTAGCCAATTTATCCTAAATGATCTATTACGAAAGAAATATCATTATGATGGCGTTGTTTGTACAGACTGGTCGATCACAGCTGATCCAGTACAAATCGATCAATTTCTTGGCGGAAAAAGCTGGGGAGTAGAGGAGCTGACTGTGGAGCAACGTCATTACAAAGCACTTTTGGCAGGCGTTGATCAGTTTGGAGGAAATAATGAAATTGCCCCCGTTTTGGCTGCTTTTGAATTGGGCGCTAAAGAATATGGGACACAAGCAATGAAAGAAAGGTTCCACGTTTCGGCTCGCAGATTGTTGAAGAATCTGTTTCAAACAGGTTTATTTGAAAATCCATATCTAATATCAGAAAAATCTGAAGAAATCGTTGGGCAGCCACAATTTATGGAAGCAGGATTTAAAGCACAGCAAAAATCTTTAGTACTGCTAAAAAATAAGCACAGGCTATTGCCTTTAGAAAAGACGGCTAAATTGTATATTCCTAAGCAGCACATTGGTGCTTCAAAGGATTGGTTTGGTCATCCGCAACCTGCATTTGAAAAAGATCCTGTCAATCGAAGCCTCGTCGAGAAATATTTTCAAGTTGTGGATTCGCCTGAACAAGCAGATGCGATTTGGCTATTTTTAGAGTCGCCTAAAACATATGGCTATTCGAATGAAGATCGTGGCAATGGCTATCTACCGATCAGTTTGCAATACAAGCCATACACTGCACACTTTGCCCGAAAAAAAAGTCTTGCTGGCGGTGATCGTTCTTACCATGGAAAGAAAAATACGGCAAGTAATGGGCAGGATATCGAAACACTGCAACGATTAAAGGAACAACATCCTAATGTACCGATCATTGTGAGCTTGACATTGAAAAACCCAACGATCGTTGCAGAATTCGAGCCGTATGTCGATGCGATTATTGTCGATTTTGGTGTACAAACACAAGCGATACTTAGTGTTTTAAGCGGCGCTTTCACTCCTTCTGGGCTGTTGCCGTTCCAAATGCCGGCAGATATGGAAACAGTTGAAAAACAACAAGAAGATGTTCCGCTTGATATGAAGTGTTACTCAGATGAGTTTGGTCATACGTACGATTTTGGGTTTGGTATGGATTTCGACGAACCGATCGTTGATGAGAGAAGAAAACTTTATGAATAGTTAAGGCGATGTATCAAGATTTGAGGGCTGAAAATCAGTTTATTGATTCGTTCTATAATGTTGATCAAAAAAGAGTCTTACGCAAACATGATTTACACATTGCGTAGGACTCTCTTTTTATTTATTTTGCCGCGATTTTTTTCGCTTTTTCGGTATTCGCAAAATGGAGTTTTGCGTATTTGCTCAGTAAGTCGATACCGCCTTTTTTTAAGACTTTTGCAGCAATCTGATCGGCAGTGCTACCTGCGCCGGATGGAACCTTCAAGCCTAATTCTTGTGATTCTTTTTCTAATTCATCTAAAAAAGCTGCTCGGCTAATGATCGAAGCAGCAGCGACTGCCACATGATATTGCTCACCTTTGGTTATAAAATAAAGCTTTTCACGTACCTGATTTTTTTCTGAGCGTACATATTTTTTATAATTACTTTCAGGAGTAAACTGATCGATCAAAATGGCCTCGGGTTTAACAGGTGCGATGTCATCCAATAATAAGTGGATAGCTTGGTTATGCAGTGCAACTTTCATATGGACTGCGTTATATTTTGGCTGGATCTGATTGTATTTTTCCGGTTCAACGATCAGCAATCTGAATGGGATCAATTCTTTGATCACTGCTGCAAGCTGCCTAATTTGCGGATCAGTCAACTCCTTGGAATCTCTGACTCCGAGTGCTTTTAATTTTGCCACCATTGTTTTTTCTACATAAGCAGCACAAACTGTTACTGGACCAAAGTAACTGCCGTTACCAACTTCATCGCTGCCTAAAACAGAAAGCTGACTGAAATTATCTGGCAGTGCTGTAGAAGTTGTCGTTTTAGCTTTAGAGGTGGAAGCAGTTTTGTTCGAACTAGGTGCGCCCCACTTTGCAGCGATCTTTTCCGCTTCTAGCCCTTGAAAAACAACTTTTCCTGAGGTGTAGGCAGTGATCGTTGTCGTCCCTGATTTTGCCACGAATTCTGTATACGGAATCTGTTTATTTAAGAGTGAGCGCTCATAAAAAGACTTCATTTTTTTGATGGTATCTTTGGATACTTTGATAACTTGAGTTTGAGACATTAGACGGCTCCTTTCGCGAGTTCTTTTCTATAGTAAAACAAAAAGCTGGAAAAGTGAAGCGTATTTCCTGTTCAAATGAAGCAAATAGATGATGAGAAACGGCTTCATAATCACCTTCATTTGAGTTTTCAGAAACTCTATGATATAATACTTTACAAGTAATGATACTAGTCGGAGTGAGCGGATTTCTGCTCACTCTTTTTAATGGAGTAAGGCAGGAAAAGTACGGCTGTTTTACTTCTACGCTAGTCCTCATTCTATAATTCCTGAAGGAGGCGAAAATTTTGAGTAGTGTTGTGGAAACTGTTACCGAGTTAGTCACACCAATCTTAGAAAAACAAAATTTTGAACTTGTAGAAGTAGAGTTTGTCAAGGAAGGAAAGAACTGGTTTCTCCGTGTCTTTATTGATAAAACCGGCGGCATTGATATTGAGGAATGTGCCTTTGTCAGTGAACAACTCAGCGAAAAACTTGATGCTATGGATCCTGACCCGATACCACAAGCGTACTTTTTGGAAGTCTCTTCTCCGGGAGCTGAACGTCCGTTGAAAAAAGAAAGCGATTATGAACAAGCCGTTGGCCAATATATCCATATCTCTCTTTATCAAGCAGTTGAGGGAGAAAAGCAATTTGAAGGAACGTTAAAATCTTTAGACAAAGAACAATTGGTCTTGACGGTCAAAATCAAAACAAGAGTCAAAGAGTATACATTTGAACGGAAAAACATTGCCAAAGCTCGTTTAGCAATCCAGTTTTAACCCAGACATTCGTAGAGCAAAACAATCTAGTTTTTGCTTATTACGGAAAGGTGTTTTCCGAAAGAAAAGCCATTCCGTTTATCTTTCATTTAAACAAGTAGGAGGAAATGACAACAAAATGAGCAAAGAAATGTTGAATGCATTGGATGCATTAGAAGCTGAAAAAGGTATTTCTAAGGATATCGTGATTGATGCGCTGGAAGCAGCATTAGTTTCCGCATATAAAAGACATTATGGACAGGCCCAAAACGTTGAAGTAGAATTCGATGGCAAAAAAGGCAATATCCATGTATATGCAGTAAAAGAAGTCACTGAAGAAGTGATGGATTCCCAATTGGAAGTCTCATTAAAAGAAGCGATGGAAGTCAATAAGGCGTATGAGCTGGGCGATAAAATTCGTTTTGAAGTGACACCAAAAGACTTTGGCCGGATTGCGGCACAAACGGCGAAGCAAGTTATTTTACAACGTGTAAGAGAAGCTGAAAGAAACATTATTTACAATGAATTCAGTGCATACGAAAATGATATCATGCAAGGAATCGTTGAAAGACAAGACCGCCGTTATATCTATGTAAACTTAGGAAAAATCGAAGCTGTCTTATCAAAACAAGACCAAATGCCAAATGAATTTTATCAACCGCATGATCGAATCAAAGTGTATGTATCACGTGTTGAAAATACATCTAAAGGTCCTCAGGTTTTTGTTAGCCGCAGTCATCCAGATTTATTGAAGCGATTGTTTGAACAAGAAATTCCGGAAGTGTATGATGGAATTGTAGAAATCGTCAGCATTGCTCGTGAAGCAGGAGACCGCTCAAAAGTCTCTGTTCGTTCAACAGATCCAAATATCGATCCTGTTGGTACGTGTGTAGGTCCTAAAGGCCAACGTGTTCAAGCGATCGTGAATGAATTAAAAGGTGAAAATATGGATATCGTAGAATGGAATGAAGATCCAGCGATCTTCATCAGCAATGCGTTGAATCCAGCACAAGTTGTCGATGTTATTTTTGATCCTACCAATAACAAAGCTTGTACAGTTGTTGTACCAGATTATCAATTGTCACTTGCTATCGGTAAAAGAGGTCAAAATGCACGTTTAGCAGCTAAATTGACAGGCTTCAAAATCGATATTAAACCAGAATCAGAAATGGAAGAATTCTACGCTCAACAAGAAACACAAGAAGATGCCACAGAAGAAGTTTTTGATGAAGCGATCATAGAGTCTGATTTAACAGCTGATGAATATGAAGAAATTGCGTTTGAAGAAAAAACAATAGAAGACGAAGAACAAGTCTAACGATTTGGAGGGAACAAAATGAAAAAAAGAAAAGTCCCGATGCGTAAATCTGTTGTCTCAGGCGAGATGAAACCCAAAAAAGAATTAGTCCGAATCACTCGTTCTAAAGAAGGTGTCGTATCGATCGATCCTTCTGGAAAAATGCCGGGCCGAGGTGCGTACGTCGCTCTTGAACCAAAAGAAGTTCAAGATGCATGGGATAAGCACATTTTAGATCGTGTTCTGGAAACAACGTTGACTGACGAATTCTATCAAGAATTGTTAGATTATGTGGAACATCAAAAAGCCCGTAAAGAGTTGTTCGGAAATGGATAAAGAAAAGATTTTAAATTTATTAGGTTTGGCTATGAGAGCTGGAAAACTAGTGACTGGTGAAGAGTTGACTTTAGCAGATATTCGCAGCAATAAGGCGAAATTTGTTTTTGTTGCGGCAGATGCTAGTGAAAATACAAGAAAGAAAATCAAGGACAAATGTTCTTATTATAAGGTTCCGACAGACGAGTCGTTTACCCAATCAGAAATCAGTCATGCAATTGGCAGAACGCGCATGATTATTGGGATTAATGATCAGGGCTTTGCGACAAAGTTCCAGGAATTAATCAAAGGTTAGGAAGGTGATTGCATGGGGAAAAAGAGAATTTATGAACTAGCGAAAGAAATCAATCAATCGAGTAAAGACGTCGTGGAAAAAGCACATGCATTAGGTATGGATGTGAAAAATCACATGGGTGCAATTTCTTCAGATGATGAATCAAAACTTCGTCAAGCTTTTGGAGGAAAGAAACCTGCACAACCACAACAAAAACCAGCAGCAAAACCGCAACCAACACAAAGCGGTCAAACAAAACCAGCAAATCCGAAACCAGCTAACCAAAATAGCAATAAACCAACACAAAATCACAATAAAGGGCAACAACAAAATCGTAATAACCAAAATCGAAATACGCAAGGAAGCAGCCAAAATATGACACAAAATCGTCCAAACCAAGGACAGCAACAACGTCCGCACCAAAACAATAATCAAAATCGTCCTGCACAATCAGGACAACAAAACAATAATCAAAATCGTCCTGCACAATCAGGACAACAAAACAATAACCAAAATCGTCCTGCACAGTCTGGGCAACAAAATAATCAAAACCGTAACAATACACAACAACGTAATACACAAAATACAAACCAAAACCGTCCAAACCAAGGACAAAGTAACAACCAAGGCAATCAAAATCGCAACAATAATCAAAACCGCAACAACAACTTTGGCGGCGGTGGCCAAAACCGTAATCGTAATGGTGGTTACAACAATCAAAACCGCAATCGTTTCAACAAAAAAGGCAAAAAAGGGAAATACCAAGAATCAACAAAACCTGCAGTGCCAGCACGTAAATTCCGTGAATTACCTGATGTTTTAGAATACACAGAAGGAATGAACGTAGCAGATATCGCGAAGAAAATTCACCGCGAACCAGCAGAAATCATCAAAAAACTCTTTATGATGGGGGTTATGGTCAATCAAAACCAATCATTAGATAAAGAAACAATTGAACTTTTAGCGGTCGATTATGGAATGGAACCGCAAGAAAAAGTCCAAGTTGATGTGGCTGATATCGATAAATTCTTTGAACCAGAAGCTTTAGTGGAAGAAAACCTTGTGACTCGTCCGCCAGTTGTGACGATCATGGGACACGTTGACCACGGGAAAACAACATTGCTTGATACATTACGTAACTCACGTGTGACTTCTGGGGAAGCAGGCGGGATCACTCAGCATATCGGAGCGTACCAGATCGATATCGACGGTAAACCGATCACATTCTTGGATACACCAGGACACGCGGCCTTCACTAGCATGCGTGCACGTGGCGCTGGTATCACAGATATCACGATTTTAGTTGTCGCAGCAGATGACGGTGTGATGCCGCAAACGATCGAAGCGATCAACCATGCAAAAGCCGCAGAAGTACCGATCATCGTAGCAGTCAATAAGGTAGATAAACCAGGAGCTAATCCTGATCATGTAAAACAAGAACTAAGTGAACATGGCTTGATTCCGGAAGAATGGGGCGGAGATACGATTTTCGTCAACATTTCTGCGAAATTCAATCAAAATATCGATGAATTATTAGAAAATATTCTGTTGATCGCAGAAGTCGAAGACCTTAAAGCTGATCCAACACAGCGTGCGATCGGTACAGTCATCGAAGCTCGTTTAGACAAAGGAAAAGGACCTGTTTCAACATTACTTGTTCAACAAGGAACGTTGAAAGTCGGAGATCCGATCGTTGTCGGAAATACCTTTGGACGTGTCCGTGTTATGACAAATGACATTGGTCGTCGTGATAAAGCCGTAGGACCAGCAACACCAGTCGAAATCACAGGGTTAAACGATGTACCGCAAGCAGGTGACCGTTTTGTCGTCTTCGAAGATGAAAAAACAGCCCGTCAAGCAGGTGAAGAACGTGGTAAACGTGCGGTTCTTGAACAACGTTCAGCTAATAACCGTGTTACTTTAGACAACTTATTCGAAAGCCTGAAAGAAGGCGAATTGAAAGATGTCAATGTGATCATCAAAGCGGACGTACAAGGAACTGCTGAAGCCTTGGCTGCAAGCTTACAAAAAATCGATGTTGAAGGCGTTCGTGTGAAAATCGTTCACTCAGCAGTAGGTGCGATCAATGAAAGTGACGTCACACTTGCCGCAGCAAGTAATGCGATCATCATCGGATTTAATGTACGACCTACACCGCAAGCGAAACAACAAGCTGAACAAGAAGAAGTGGATATTCGTTTACACCGCATCATCTACAAAGCGATCGAAGAAATCGAAACAGCGATGAAAGGGATGCTCGATCCAGAGTTTGAAGAAAAAATCACTGGTCAAATGGCTGTCCGTGAGCTGTATAAAGTATCTAAAGTTGGAACGATCGCCGGCTGTTATGTTACAGAAGGATTTATCCGCCGCGACAGTGGTGTTCGTGTGATCCGTGACGGCATCGTGATCTTTGAAGGCAAATTAGCCAGCTTGAAACGCTTTAAAGACGATGCAAAAGAAGTGAAACTTGGCTTTGAATGTGGAGCGATGATCGAAAACTTCAACGACCTTAAAGTTGATGACGTGATCGAAGGCTTTATCATGGAAGAAGTAAAAAAATAAAAAGTTCTCATTAGTAAGAAAGAAGGAGAAACAGTATGGCAAATTATCGTGACCGCCGAGTGGGTCAAGAAATCATGCGGGAAGTCAATGACATCTTGAGAAAACGCGTAAGAGACCCTCGTGTGCAGGATATTACGATCACCGATGTTCGTGTAACAGGTGATTTGCAGCAAGCGACGATCTATTATAGCTTGTTATCTGATCTAGCTTCTGACCAACAAAAAGCTCAGCAAGGATTAGATAAAGCAAAAGGTTTGATTCGTAAAGAACTAGGTCAAGCTTTAACATTATACAAGACGCCTGAGCTGATTTTTGAAAGAGATGAATCTGTACAATATGGCAATCATATTGACGATTTGATCCGCAAATTGAATCAAGGGGATTAATAAAAAAGATCTGGAAGATATTTCTTCCGGATCTTTTTTATTATCTATGTAAAAGTACGGCTCTTATTTTTCCTTTGTAACAAAATTATTTCATTGTAACTAGATTGAAAGCAACTGTAATCTTTTTATCGATTATAAAGAGAAGAAATATGGTACTATTTTATAGCATAAGATTTATTTGAGAAATCGGAGGGGTATTAGTGAAGAAAAAAAGCTTGACCTTATTGATCGTTGGATTAATGACAGCTGGCGGAGCGTTGGCACCAATCAGTGCAATGGCCGAAACAGCTGATAAAAAAATAGAGCAGCAAGATAAAGAAATCTCTGCATTAAAAGAAAAACAAAAAAGTGTAACCACTCAAATCGCTAGCTTGGAAGAGGAAATTTCTTCTATTTATGATAAAGGAATAGAATTGAACAGACAAAAAACGAGTCTGACGCAAGAATCAGAACAGCTGAAAAAAGATATTGCAGCACTGGATGTTCGAATCAATAAACGAACAGAAGCGATCCAAAATCAAGGACGAAATGTTCAAGTAAATGGGCAGGGAGCTCAAATCTTGGATATGATCTTAAATGCAGAATCAATTTCTGATGCTGTTGGACGAGTGCAGGCAATTTCTTCGATTTTGACAGCAAATAATGATCTAGTTAAGCAACAAAAAGAAGATAAAAAACTAGTGGAAACCAAAAAAGTGGATATTCAAAAGAATCTAGTTGCTGTGGAAGATGCAACAAAACAACTTGAGCAAGAAAAAGAGTCTCTTGTAAGTAAACAAGCAGATTTGAATGTATTGAAAGCTGAAGTCGATTCAGAAACTGCTGGGGCTGAAAATTCTAAAAATGAATTAGTGAAGAAACAGCAAGAAACACTAAAAGCTCAGCTCGCAGCTGAAGCAAAGCAAGCAGAAAATAAAAAAGCTGCGGCAGCCAAAGAGCAAAAGACGACTCAAACAACGGCGAGCGAAACACCAACAGCGCCTTCTGCATCAGAAGAAGTAGAAGTACCAGAATCAAACAGCACTGAACAAACCAATACGACTCCTAGTGAAAGTAATTCAACTGATCAAGGAAATACAACACCATCTGAAGGGCCGAAAGATCCTACACCAACACCGCCAGTGACATCTGCGGATGCAACGTTCCAAGCATTAAATGCTTTGCGGACTGCAAATGGATTGAATCCAGTGAGCTGGGATGCAGGTTTAGCTGCTTCTGCTGGAGCCAGAGCATCAATGATGCAGGACTATCAAATTCCATCGGATCATTGGAACAGAGGCGATGAAGTAATAGCCTTTATGTTTGCACCTGGAAACTCTGTGATCATGGCTTGGTATAATGAAACGAACATGGTTTCACCATCTGGAACAGGACACCGTGATTGGGAAATGAATCCGAGCATGACACGTGTCGGCTTTGGGTATGCGGGTGATGTGATCGTTGGTCACTCTGCCTAATAACAAATAATAACGAAACAGTGTGGTTCAAAATCATTTTTGGATCGCACTGTTTTTTTACCATAAAATAATCGGTATAAACTTTAGCTTACTTGACCTTGAAAGAATGAATTTTCATATGCTTCTATGTTATAATAAGCAAGTTAGTAATCTTCGTATTAGGAGGCTAAATCGATGGATGGTATTTTACCTTTATGGAAAGAACGTGGAATGACAAGTCATGACTGCGTATTCAAATTAAGGAAAATTTTACATACAAAAAAAATTGGTCACGGCGGGACCTTAGATCCTGATGTTTCGGGTGTCTTGCCGATTTGTATCGGAAAAGGAACCAAAGTGATCGAATATATGGTTGATTCAGGGAAAACCTACGAAGGGGAAATCACCTTAGGTTTTTCTACAACAACTGAAGATAGTAGTGGAGAAATAGTTGAAAAACATAAATTAGCAGCGCCTTTTACAACAACAGAAATCGATGCCGCAATGCAGCAAATGACAGGTACGATCACGCAAATTCCGCCCATGTTTTCAGCGGTCAAAGTAAATGGTAAGCGTCTTTATGAGTATGCAAGAAATGGTGAAGAAGTAGAGCGTCCAAAACGAACTGCACAGATTCATTCGTTTGAACGAACTTCTGAGCCGGTATTTGATTCAATAAACGGCACACAGAGCTGGCGCTTTAAAGTAGTTTGCGGCAAAGGGACTTATGTTCGAACACTATCTGTCGATACAGGGGCACTTTTAGAAGTGCCGGCCCATATGTCTGACTTAACAAGAACAGCAAGCGGCGGGCTGACTGCTAGCCAATGTTTATCATTGGAACAAGTCGCAGAAAAAATGGCGCAAGAAGCTATAGATCAAGTATTATTACCGATCGAGACAGCAGTTACTGATTTTCAGCGGATCGATTTGTCAGATGAGCTTTATCAAAAGGTCAAAAATGGTGTTCGATTGACTAAAAATGAATTAGGACTAAATGAAATGCCAGAAGAGCTAGTTGCTTTATTTTATCATGATCAGGTTGTTAGTCTTTATATGGCTCATCCAACGAAAGAAAATGTTTTAAAACCAAGCAAAGTCTTACGAAATAATTAATAGAAAGAAGTTTTAGTATGCAAGTGATTTCAATTCGACATCCTTATCAACCAGAACAAATTCCGTCAGATGAAGTAGTAATGGTATTAGGTTTTTTCGATGGTGTTCATCGTGGACATCAAAAGGTGATTGAAACGGGTAAAAAATATGCTGAAGAACACAACTTAAAATTAGCCGTTATGACGTTTAATCAGCATCCTTCGATTGTTTTTCAAAAGGTGTTGCCCGAAAATATGAAATATTTGAGCAGCTTAGAGCAAAAAGAACGTTTGATGGAACGCTTAGGAGTTGATATTTTATACGTGATCGAGTTTACTTCTGCGTTTGCTCATTTGGCGCCGCAGGATTTTATTGATCAATATATTGTAGGCTTACATGGAAAAGCAGCTGTTTCAGGGTTCGATTATACCTATGGTCCTAAAGACATTGCGGATGTGGCTCATCTACCTGGTTATGCAAAAGACCGCTTTAAAGTGATCACTGTCAGTAAAGAAGAGTTAGCCGGTGAAAAAATAAGTTCCACTCGAATTCGTTCCTTGATGGAACAAGGTCGAATGGAAGAAGCTTCCGAATTGTTAGGGTATGTTTATGAGACAGATGGGACGGTTGTTCATGGAGATGCTAGAGGTCGTTTACTAGGCTTTCCAACAGCGAATATCAAAGTAAAAAGTACGGTTCGTTTGCCAAGGATCGGTGTCTATGCTGTCAAAATCAAGATCGGTGAACGATGGTATGTTGGAATGGGGTCGATCGGTCATAATGATACATTTGGTGATGGTCGGGAATTGACTGTAGAAGTGTATATTTTAGATTTTCATCAGGATATTTATGGTGAACAAGTGACTGTAAGCTGGAATCATTATTTAAGAGACCAAGTGAAATTTGATGGTGCTGATAGTTTGATCGTGCAATTGAAACAAGATGAGCAGGATACAACTGATTACTTTTCACAAGAGAATTGAGTCAACGACCAAATTAAAAACGGTTTGGGCAAATGTGGTGAACGTTCAGTTTTTTGCTTGAGAAAATTAGATAATATAAAGTTTTTATAAACTATCCTAAATTTGTGCTCGAGTGGATAGGTACGCGTTATACTTTGTAGAAAATGGATAAAAAATAGTCAAGGAGAGGTTTATGGCAGAAAAAAAAGATAAGAAGAAGCCGTCAAAGAAAAAACAAAAGAAAAAAGAGCAGGCAGCTAAAAGAAAAAAGAAGCGTGTAACTCTTTCGATTTTGTTGATCGTCATTATTCTGAGCGGTGTTTCTTTTTTGATTTGGTTTTATATAAATTTAGATTATCAAGATCATTCGAATCCATCATATGAAGGATACCGATTTTCTCCATCGCCTTTAGCCATTACTCTTGCCGATAAGCAGAAAGAAGATGTGATCCTAGAAGATGGGAGCCGTTTAAATCCTGATTTTGCAGAATCGTCGATCGAGAGGTTAGCGAAAAATAAGTCTGTTTATTATCCGCCTGAACGTCCGTCTTTCCGTTTGTTGAATCAGGATAACAAACAAACGACTTATAGGCTTAGTGCAGATTTAGAAAGTGCAAATCATCTTAAAACAGTTGAATTTAGTGTTTTTGGTGAAACAGATGGAACGAACGATCTAAAAACCTATCAAGCCGTTTATCATTCTGAAACGAATACGTGGGATACAGATGTTTTGATCAAGAATCATCAAGAAGCTGGCGATTATCAAGTAACTCTAAAAATCACTAGAGAAAATGGTGAGATAGAAACGGTTCCATTTGGAAACTTTACTGTAGATCAGCCGACTCTTCAATCTGAAATTGACGGTACAGAGGTTTCAAAAGGCCAATTTGAAATCAATCTTTCAGTATCAAGTAAATCAGATACGGAAAAATTAACGGCAACTGTCTGGTCAAAAGAAGATCAGAGTGATAAAAAAGTATATGATGCTAAACGTCAAGAAGGCAATTCCTATAAGGTTCATGTGGATTATGAGGATTTTGATTTTATCAATGGCATTTATCATGCAAATACTGAGTTCATTGGTAAGAATGGATTAAAAGCTGAGAGCGATGCTGGTGCGGTAGAAATCAATTTACGCCGTCCTGTTCGTATCCGATTGATGCAGGAGACGGCTCTTTACCAAAACCGCCAGTTGTCAAAAGCTGTTCGGCAACTCTCTGCTAATAGTATGGCCTATGTTAGAGGAATCGTTTTTAATAATGATAAGAAAATATACAGAACGACAGAGGGCTATATTCCGGCAGACAATGTTGAAGTGAGCGAAATGATGGATGATATTCGGTATGTTGCTCATCGAGGAAATCATAAAGCTGCACCAGAAAATTCCCTTCCAGCGTTTCAACAGTCAAATAGCTGGGGCATTGAGACCGATATCCGCTTGACTAAGGATAAAAAATGGGTGATCATGCATGATCAGTCCGTTGATCGAATGACGAATGGTAAAGGGAAGGTTAGCGATTTGACACTTGCTCAAATCAACGCTTTGCGAATCGACCAAGGATCGAATAAAGAAAATTATTCCGAAGAACAATTGGTTGTTCCAACATTGGAAGACTTTTTAACTGTTATGAATACAAAACAAAGTATTCCGTTTATAGAAATTAAAGCAAACAAAGTAGACGCTGCTGATTATGATAGTTTAGTCAATTCGATCAATTATTATGGATTGGCGAATACAGCAGTTGTTATTTCTTTCGATTATAAGCATTTGGTTGAAGTTAAAAGAAGACTTCCAGATGTTCAGGTTCAACTGTTGGCAAATAGGCTGGATGAGCAGATGATCGAACAAGTCAGCCAGCTTGGAGGAAATTCTGGTTTGGATATCAAGTATGAAAGTGTGGCAGATCGTGCTGATTTGATCGCGCTAGCTCAGAACAAAGGATTGTCCGTCAATCTGTGGGGAGTTCCTCAGAGTGAATTCAAGAAGATGGAAGCATTGGGGATCAATAATCTGACAACAGATTATGACTAGCCAACAGAATAAACGAAATTAAATCTACAGATATTGATTTTAAAGGAATGGATTGCAATGATCGAAACAAATAAAGGAAATAATAAAATTTCAGCATATATCCACATTCCATTTTGTGAACATATCTGCTACTACTGTGATTTCAATAAAGTATTTCTTGAAGGACAGCCGGTAGATGAATATATTCAGGCGCTATTAAAAGAAATTGACTTGACGAAAAGTCGATTTCCTAGCCAAGAAATGGAAACAATCTATATTGGCGGAGGTACACCGACTTCCTTATCTGCTAAGCAGCTTGCTGTTTTACTGGAGGGAGTTCGTACATTATTACCATTCAACGCTAAAAATGAGTTTACTGTAGAGGCCAACCCTGGCGATTTAACGCAGGAAAAGCTCCATGTGATGAAAGAATATGGAGTCAATCGTTTATCGATGGGGGTTCAAACCTTTGATAACCAATTGCTGAAAAAAATTGGTCGCAAGCATACAGCGGAGGATGTTTATGACACAATGAAGTTCCTTGAAAAGGAAAATTTCTCCAATGTAAGTATCGATTTGATCTATGCGCTGCCGGGGCAAACGTTAGAAGGCTTTAGAGATACATTAAAACGTGCGATCGAGCTTGATTTACCGCATTATTCTTTGTATTCATTGATACTGGAAAACAAAACAATGTTCATGAACTGGGTGAGACAAGGCCGTCTTCAATTGCCGGATCAAGAAGTTGAGGCGCAAATGTTTGAAGAAACGATCATCGCGATGGAAAAAGGCGGACGGCGGCAATATGAAGTGAGCAATTTTGCTTTGCCTGGGAAAGAAAGTCAGCATAATCTAGTCTACTGGGATAATGATCATTATTATGGTTTTGGTGCGGGAGCAAGCGGCTATTTAGGTCATACTCGTTACCGTAATCACGGACCGATTCAGCATTACCTAACTCCTTTACGCAATGGGCAATTACCAGTTGTAGAATCGGAAAAATTGACGATCGATAATCAAATGGAAGAACAGCTTTTCTTAGGTTTGCGTAAGAAAAAAGGCGTATCTAAGCAGCAGTTTGAAGATAAATTTGGTATTCCTATCGAGCAAGTATACGGTGAAGTGATTTTAACCTTAGTAAAGCGTGGTTTACTTACGGATCGAGCTGGTTATCTTCAGCTAACAGAACAAGGGTTGTTCGTTGGAAATGATGTATTTGAAGAATTTTTGATCGATAAATAACAGGAAAAAGAAAAGAGGCACAAGAGCTTTTGATATATAAAAGCTCTTGTGCTTTTTCTAGCGTTCCAGAATTAGCACTCTTTGCTACAGAGTGCTAAAAAAGTATGTTTTTCTCTTGACAATTCAGAAAGAACTTGCTATATTAATACTTGTATTAGCACTTGAATAACATGAGTGCTAATGAAGGGTGGTAACTATGATAACTGACAGACAAAAGAATATTTTGCGACTTATCATCCAGGAATACACAAACACAGGAATGCCCGTTGGATCAAAGAAGTTGATGGAAGAAGGGATCCAGTCCAGTTCAGCAACTATTCGTAACGATATGAAAGCTTTAGAAGAGCTTGGGCTGCTGCTAAAGACGCATTCTTCTTCTGGTCGAATTCCTTCAATGGATGGTTATCGCTATTACGTTGATCATTTATTGCGTCCAACAGAAATTGAACATGAGGAATTACAGACGATCCGTCATTCCTTTGGCAAAGAGTTTCACGAAATCAATGATATCATTGAGCAATCGGCAGAGATTCTTTCTGAATTGACCAGCTACACAGCGTTTTCTTTAGGACCTGAAATGAAAGAGCGGCGCTTGACTGGTTTTCGAATCGTTCCTTTGAATGAACGGCAGATCATCGCGATCATCGTGACGGACAAAGGCAATGTCGAAAGTCAGGTCTTTGCGGTACCAGCTTCAGTTTCCAGTCAGGATCTAGAGAAGATGACACAGATCATCAACGATAAATTAGTTGGACAGCCGCTTTTGACCGTCTATCATCGTCTGCGGACTGAGATACCGATGATTTTACATCGTTATTTTCAAACACCTGATGGGATGATGAATTTATTTGATGCTATGTTAGGACATGCATTTGAAGAAAAAGTATTTGTCAGTGGTCGAATGAATTTATTTAACTTTGGTGTGCAAAATGATTTGGATCAATTGAAATCTGTGTACTCATTTATGCAAAACACAGATGCGATCACACATTTATTGACGGCAGATGAACAAAATGACGCGAAGATCGCCATTCGAATCGGTTCAGAGATCGGGAATGATCTATTGGATAATATGAGTATGATCACTGCATCGTATGAAGTAGCAGGACATGGGAAAGGGACGATCGCATTATTAGGACCGACAAGCATGCCGTATTCAAAAATGTTTGGCTTAGTCGATGTGTTTCGTCATGAATTAGCGTCAAAACTTGGAGCTTATTATCGTTTCCTTGATGAATAAGTAAAAAGTAAAAATATAGAATTTTGATTCTACGGAAATGAGAAGGGAAGTTGCCAGAGTGAGTAAAGAAGAGACTAATGAAGAATTACAAGAAGAACAGACGAATTCAGTCGATGAATCAGTCGTCTCTGAAACAACTGAAACAGAAGTTGAAAAATCAGAACTTGAAACAGCTCAAGATGAATTATCTGAAATGGAAGATAAATTTTTAAGAGCTCGTGCAGAGATTGCTAATATGAGCAATCGCTTTAAGAACGAACGTGAATTGCTTGTTCGGTATCGTTCGCAGGATCTAGGTAAAAAGTTATTGCCTTCGATCGATAATCTAGAACGTGCAATGGCTATCGAAGTCGATGATGAACAAGGTGCAAGCTTGAAAAAAGGAATCGCGATGGTTCTGGAGAGTGTTCAAGCAGCTTTGAAAGAAGAAGGAATTGAAGAAATCCCAGCAATGGGCGAACCTTTTGATCCTAATTTACATCAGGCAGTCCAAACGATTCCTGCAACCGATGATACACCAGCAGATACAATCGTGGAAGTGCTGCAAAAAGGCTATAAGCTACATGATCGTGTTTTACGAGCGAGTATGGTTGTTGTTGCACAATAGTGACAAAACGAAAACTTGCATGATATAAATTGAATACAACAAAAATCAAAACAGAGATAGGAGATCATTAATTATGAGTAAAATTATTGGTATTGACTTAGGAACAACAAACTCAGCAGTTGCAGTATTAGAAGGCGGAGAAGCAAAAATCATTGCTAATCCAGAAGGAAATCGTACAACACCTTCTGTTGTATCATTCAAAAACGGTGAAATCCAAGTTGGTGAAGTAGCAAAACGTCAAGCTGTTACAAACCCACATACAATTTCATCAATCAAACGTCACATGGGTGAAGCAGGATTCAAAGTAGAAGCAGATGGCAAATCTTATACACCGCAAGAAATTTCTGCGATGATTTTACAATATCTAAAAGGGTTTGCAGAAGAATACCTTGGCGAAAAAGTAGATAAAGCGGTTATCACTGTGCCAGCTTACTTTAACGATGCACAACGTCAAGCAACAAAAGATGCTGGTAAAATCGCTGGTTTAGAAGTTGAACGTATTGTTAACGAACCAACAGCTGCAGCTTTAGCTTATGGTTTAGACAAAACAGATAAAGACGAAAAAGTTTTAGTATTTGACCTTGGTGGTGGTACTTTTGACGTATCGATCCTTGAATTAGGTGACGGAGTCTTTGATGTACTATCTACAGCGGGAGATAACGAATTAGGTGGAGATGACTTTGATAATAAAATCATCGATCACATGGTAGCTGAATTCAAAAAAGAAAACGGCATTGACTTATCACAAGATAAAATGGCTGTTCAACGTTTGAAAGATGCTGCTGAAAAAGCGAAAAAAGATTTATCAGGTGTGACATCAACTCAAATCAGCTTACCATTTATCACAGCAGGAGACGCTGGTCCATTGCATTTAGAAATGAACTTGACTCGTGCAAAATTTGATGAATTGACAAGCGATTTAGTAGAGCGTACAAAAACACCTGTACGTCAAGCGTTGAAAGATGCTGGTTTGAATCCATCTGAAATCGATGAAGTTATTTTAGTCGGTGGTTCAACTCGTATTCCAGCAGTTGTAGAAGCTGTACGTAAAGAAACAAACAAAGAACCAAACAAATCAGTAAACCCAGATGAAGTAGTTGCGATGGGTGCAGCTATTCAAGGTGGCGTTATCACTGGTGATGTGAAAGACGTTGTTTTACTAGACGTTACGCCATTATCATTAGGTATCGAAACAATGGGTGGTGTGTTTACTAAATTGATCGATCGTAATACAACGATCCCAACAAGTAAATCACAAGTCTTCTCTACAGCAGCAGACAACCAACCAGCCGTAGATATCCATGTATTGCAAGGTGAACGTCCAATGTCAGCAGACAACAAAACATTAGGTCGTTTCCAATTGACTGATATTCCAGCTGCTCCTCGTGGTGTACCTCAAATCGAAGTAAGCTTCGATATTGATAAAAACGGTATCGTAAACGTACGTGCCAAAGATTTAGGAACACAAAAAGAACAAACGATCACGATCAAATCATCTTCTGGTTTATCAGATGAAGAAATCGAACGTATGGTGAAAGACGCTGAATCTAATGCAGAAGCAGATAAAGCGCGTAAAGAAGAGGTTGATCTACGTAACGATGTGGATGCTTTACTATTCACTGTTGATAAAACATTGAAAGAATTAGAAGGCAAAGTCGATGCAGATGAAGTGAAGAAAGCAGAAGACGCTCGTGATGAATTGAAAGCTGCTGTTGAAGCCAACGATATCGAACAAATGAAAGCAAAACGTGATTCATTAAACGAAATCGTACAAAACTTAACGGTTAAACTTTATGAACAAGCAGCACAACAACAAGCGCAAGAAAATCCTGAAGCTGCCCAAGGTGGAGCAGACGATGTTGTAGATGCTGACTTTGAAGAAGTAGAAGGCGACGATAAATAATCATTGTTCGTAACAAGCTGGCAAGGACCAAAGTCATCGCTTTGGTCTTTGCCTATCTTTATTTATAAGGGAAAAGGCGTACAAATTTAGGGAAGCTATTTTGCTTTTACCTAATTTGTGGTATGATTACAACGATGTTTTTATCGAAATAAACAGATGTCGGTTCTTTTATAGATGGAATAATAGTTGGAGGGGAACTAATGGCTAAAAGAGATTATTATGAAGTACTGGGTCTGTCTAAAGGTGCTTCAGATGATGAAATAAAAAAAGCATATCGTAAGCTTTCGAAACAATATCACCCAGATATCAACAAAGAAGCAGATGCTGAAGAAAAGTTCAAGGAAGTTTCTGAGGCTTATGAAATCTTAAGTGATCCACAGAAAAAAGCAGCCTATGATCAATACGGTCATGCGGGAACAGATCCTAATTATGGCGGTGGCGGTGGTTTCGGCGGCTTTGGTGGCGGCGGATTCAGCAGCAGCGGTTTCGGTGGGTTCGAGGATATTTTTGATTCCTTCTTTGGCGGCGGCTCACGAACTGTGGACCCAACTGCGCCAAGACAAGGTGCTGATCTTCAATACACTGTCACACTTAAATTTGAAGAAGCGATTTTTGGTGTCGAAAAAGAAATCAAATACAATCGTGAAGATAACTGTAGTACCTGCGGCGGTAATGGTGCCAAACCGGGGACACATCCAGAAACGTGTCACAAATGTCATGGTTCAGGTTCGATCAATGTTGAACGTCAAACACCACTTGGCCGCGTGATGAGTCGTCAAACCTGTGATGTCTGCCGTGGTACAGGAAAAGAAATCAAGGACCCATGTCCAACTTGTCATGGTACAGGGCATGAGAAAAAAGCGCATAAAGTCAAAGTCAATGTACCAGCAGGTGTAGAAGACGGACAACAAATGCGATTAGCTAATCAAGGGGAAGCAGGCATGAACGGTGGACCATACGGTGATCTATATGTGGTCTTCAGTGTGGAAGATAGCAATATCTTCGATCGTGAAGGGTCTGAGATCTATTATGATTTGCCATTAAGCTTTGTACAGGCAGCGCTTGGGGATGAAGTGAAAGTACCAACAGTTCATGGCGATGTTAAATTAAAAATCCCAGCAGGTACACAAACTGAGACCAACTTCCGTTTAAGAGGAAAAGGTGCGCCGCGTTTACGTGGTGGTGCCAATGGTGACCAACATGTCAAAGTGAAGATCATCACGCCGAAAAACTTGAACGAAGAACAAAAAGAAGCATTGCGGACGTTTGCAAAAGCAGGCGGTCAAACAGTAGAAGAACAACAAGACGAGGGTTTCTTTGATAAAATGAAAGATGCTTTTGGCGGTAAAAAGAAAAAATAAAAGAATCTCAGCTCATACGGTAATCATATGAGCTGGGATTTTTTTAATTCTGATAAATATGAAGTAGTTCTTCAAACCGGCGCTTTAGTTCATCGCGAACATGATCAGGACCCAGACATTCACATTGATTGCCAAATCCCATCAATAAATGATAACCAAAGTCATCTTCCATAAAGGGAAATTCGACAATTATTTTATCAACTTCTGGTGTTTCAATGAAATCTAGCTGTCCGAATTTATCTACTAGTTGCTCCTTTACTTTATAAGTCACTTTCAAAGTAATGGTCGTCCATTTTTTACCATAAAACGGTTCTTTTCCTAAAGGTTTAGGCTGGAATTCTCGAGGAGTGAACGCCTTTTCTAGTAAATCTAGATGGCTGATTCGAGAGAGCTTAAAGGTTCGAAAATCGTTTCTTTCCAAGCAAAAAGCTTGTAGGTACCAGCTGATCTCTTTTAAGACGAGACGATAAGGTTCGACTGTCCTTGTGGTTTTCATGCCTTGATTATCTGAATAGTCAAAACGCAATAATTGATGCCGTTCCATCCCTGATTTAATGGTCTCTAAAAAAGGCTGTAGTGGTTGATTGCTTGTCCAAGGTGTTAAATCGATAGAGATTTGATGGGACTTTAACTTGATTTCTTCTGAAAGATGGTCAGGTACAAGGGTTTTGATTTTTTCAGCCGTTTGATTTGCTTGAACCGCTGAAACATTACTGGACAAACTTTCTAAAGCGATCAATAAAGAGGTAATATCAGTTGAAGTAAAAAAATGCTTATCGATCTTGTAGTTGTCCATGATCTGAATGCCGCCATTTACACCCGGTAAAGCAGTAACAGGGACACCAGCTTCGCTTAGAGAGTTGATATCGCGGTAAATAGTCCGGACAGAGACTTCGAATAGTTCAGCCAGCTTTGTTGCGCTGATTTGTTTTCTATCTAAAAGAATCATGATGATTCCGAGTAAACGTTCTGTTTTCACTAACTTCACTGCTTTCTAGTTGAGATATCTCTATTATAACGAAAAAGCTATCCTTTTAGGAAAAAAAATTACTAGAAAAAAACTTGTTTCTTTTTTTTGAGTGTGCTATCATACAAGTGTAGAAATTGAATATGTATTGATTTAGATGGAAGTTTGGTTAGATTCCAATACGGTCCCGCCACTGTAATGAGCAGCTATGCTATAAGTCAGGTCTTTCTGTTTCAATACCCCGTACTATTGTTTCGAGGCAAGACAATAGGGCACATGGAGCGTTCTTTTTAGCATACAGCTACGAAAGAACACACAAAAATGTGAGAGATGTACGACGAAGTACACCGCAACGGTTGAAGCCTATTTTTTGTGTCCAAAAAACTAAATTGAATAAAAAACACGAAGTAGTGTTTTTAACGAGCAATGAAGCCGTGAAAAAGATGTCCTTGTCTTTTTTGCGGCTTTTTTTGAAGAAATGAAAGGAGCAGACCATTGGAAACTATTACTTTTCCCACTACGCTACATATTGGAGCCGATGTTTTAAAGGGACTAAGCACTTATAAGAATCAACGAATTTTCATTGTTACAGATCCTTTTATGGTTCAATCAAATAAGATCGAACAGATCACAAAGCATTTTCAGCCGAGTAATCAGCTAAAAATTTTCAGTAATGTGATCCCTGATCCGCCGATCGAAAATGTTATTTTGGGGATCGACTCTTTAACAGAATTTGCCCCAACACTTTTGATCGCAGTAGGTGGCGGCTCGCCGATCGACGCAGCCAAAGCAATGAAATTTTTTAGTCAAAAGCTTGAGAAAGTATCTGAGCTACCATTTATCGTGATCCCGACTACAAGCGGGACTGGTTCGGAAGTGACTAATTTTTCAGTCATTACGAATCAGGAAAAAGGAACGAAGTATCCCCTAGTAACATCTGAAATTCAACCAAACGAAGCTTATCTAGCTTCTGAGCTGGTCATTAGTGCACCCAGAAATATAACTTCTGATACTGGGATGGATGTTTTGACGCATGCACTTGAAGCATATGTATCCACAAAAGCAACTGTATTTTCAGATGCCTTATGTGAGAAAGTTGTCGTTTTAGTCTTCGAGAATTTAGTGCAATGTTATCAAAATGGAGACGATATCCATGCACGTGAGCAAATGCATTATGCCTCTTGCATGGCTGGAATGGCATTCAATCTGACTTCACTTGGAATCAATCATGGTATTGCCCATGCTGCAGGCGCTAAACTGCATGTCGCTCATGGTCGTTTGAATTCCTTACTGTTAGAAGAAGTTATTCAGTTTAATGCTGGCTGCGGTACGGTTTCTAAAGACTATGATCAACGAACAGCAGAAAGATATGCATATCTTGCAACTCTTTTAGGTCATGAAAAATCGACTGGCAGAGCGGGTGTCAAACAATTGGTACGAGCGATCAAGCGTTTGAAACAGCAACTAGCAATGCCAAATACGCTAAAAGAAGCTGGTGTTTCTGATCAACATTTCCAACAGTTTAAAGAAGAAATTGCTAAGAGTGCTTTAAAAGATGGCTGTACAGCAACGAATCCAAAGGTTCCAACGAAAGCCGATATTTTGCAGATTTTGGAAAAGATCAAATAAGCAGCTTATTTATAAAATGGGGTTGTCCAAAAAAAAGAACCATGATAGTGTTAATGAGCTGAGAAAAAGAGGGAAAGATCATGGCTGAAAAACAACGTATGATTCAAGAGTATGTACCAGGCAAACAAATCACACTGGCTCATATTATCGCTAATCCAAATCCGGAGATCTATGAAAAATTAGGACTGGTGGATGTTGAAACAAATGCGATCGGTATTTTAACGATCACGCCAAGTGAAGCTGCGATCATTGCAGTGGATATTGCAACAAAAGCAGGAGCTATCAAAATTGGCTTTATCGACCGTTTCAGTGGTTCAGTTGTGATCACCGGAGACATCGCCTCAGTAGAATCCGCCTTAGCAGAAGTCTTAGCGGGATTAGGGAATATTTTAGGGTTTAATGAAACACATATAACAAAAACATAAGAGAAAAGGATGAACCATTATGAACGGAAGAATTGTCATTGTCGACGATGAACCTATTACAAGAATGGATATCCGGGGAATGTTGGAAGCGGAAAACTACACTGTCGTAGGAGAAGCAGCAGATGGGATCGAAGCGATCGAAATGTGTAAACAACAGCACCCCGACTTAGTGATCATGGATATCAGTATGCCGCTTTTAGACGGTTTGAAGGCAAGTAAGAAAATATTAGCTGAGAGGTATGCCAAAGCAGTGATTCTTTTGACCGCATACAGTGATAAAGAAAACATTGAGAAAGCCAAAAAATATGGTGTCAGTGGGTATCTTGTGAAACCGATCATGGAAAAATCATTGACGCCGATGGTTGAAGTGGCCATCGCTAATGGAACAAAAACGAGAGAATATGAAGTGTCACTTGAAAAGTTGACTAAAAAATTGTCCGAACGAAAATTGATTGAAAAAGCCAAGGGAATCATCATGGAAGAACAAAATCTTTCAGAGGATTCAGCGTATCAGCTATTAAGAGATCTTAGTATGAACAAACGCTGCCCGATCGCAGAAATTGCCGAAATGTTTGTGGTTGCTGATGAATGATGAAATGAAAAGACTCCGCTCATTGTGTGAGGAGTACACGGTGCTTTCGCACGAAGATATCGATGAGCTGATCAGTCAGGCAGAACAAATTTTAGCAAGAAAATTATATCCGGATAATGATGTGTTTATTGATGTGATGAATGGATTGACTGGAGATGCTATTGTTGTTTTCCAACGTCCGCCGCTTGCGAAAAAGTCACTGTATTCAAAAGACATCGTCGGACAAAAAGCAAAGCGCAAAAATGAAGCGGCTGTTTATCGTACCTTTGAAACTTCGTTAAATACAGTCGGACTTTTAGCTCGTTCGCAAGAAGATGTCATGGTTCGTCAGCGGGTGTATCCGATTCGCAATCAGAAAAAAAATATTGGCGTTGTGATCGTAGAAGATTCAGTCGATGAAAAAATGAAACATTTTCTTGTTGCTCAAAATGGTATCGAACAAAATCGTAGCCATCCAATTTCGATCACCTCAAAAGAATTTGTCACAGACAATATTGATGAAGGTATTTTGATCTTTAACGCGACTGGCTATCTGGTACAAATGAATCGCGCGGCGGAGTCCTATTATCATGGTTTTGGCTATCTTGATGATATTTTAGGAATGCATTATGATAATTTATCCTTGGATATGTCGACCTTTGAACAGCTGAACTATCTGCGCTCTCGTAATGGCGGTGCTGGTTCGATGGAAAAAGAAATCAAATTTGGTAACTTGTATTTTGAAATGAAATACATTTTTGATGAGGTCGAAGGTACAGTGATCGTGATCATTCACGAGGTGACAGAGGTCAGAAAAAAAGAAGCAGAGATCAGTGATAAAGCTGTCGTGATCAAAGAAATCCATCATCGCGTCAAAAACAATCTGCAAAGTGTGGTATCGATCTTAAGTATCCAAGCGAGACGCTGTTCCACTGATGAAGCAAAAAAAGTACTCACAGAAAGTGTTTACCGGATCATGGCCATTGCCCGCACGCATGAACTACTATCAGAACAACTAGAAGACGATATTTCATTAAAAGCGGTCCTTGATTCTGTGATCGAAAACATGCATCGCTGTTATGAAGACTTGTATCACATTACGATCGAAGCAACTATCGATGAAGAACTGATTTTGAGCAGTGATGTGGTTGTCACGATTGCTCTTGTTGTCAATGAACTCATCCAAAATTGTTATGATCATGCCTTCAATGGCCGCAAACAAGGACAGATCAACGTTGACGTGTCACAAAAAGAAGGCTATGTTTACATTTCGATCGAAGATAATGGTGTCGGCTATCCAAAAGATGATATCAAACAAAATAATCTCGGATTGCAAATCGTCACTAGTTATGTCAGAGAAAAACTAAGAGGCAAATTAGACGTTCAATCCGATTCAAAGGGAACAAAAACCGCTTTTTATTTCAAAAAATAATCACACAGACGAACAATGCTGTTCGTCTAAATCGAGCAAAGGCGCTCAAAAAAACTTTCAAAGTTTTTTTGAGCGCTTTTTTTCTTAGAAAGGAGGAAGAAAAACGAATGGCAGAATCGATGTTGAGTGTAGGGATCGATCTAGGAACATCCACCACACAAATGGTCATCTCAAAATTGACGATGAATAATATGGCTTCGGCGTTTACGATTCCTAGAGTTGAAATAACAAAAAAAGAAGTCATCTTTCGCAGCGAAATCATTTTTACGCCGCTAAAGGAGCAACGGATAATCGATGTTGAGAGAATCAAGCAGTTTTTAGATACACAGTACAAACGATCAGGGATCAAAAAAAGTGAGATTCAAATCGGTGCAGTGATCATTACAGGGGAGACTGCCCGCAAGGAGAATGCTAATTCTGTATTGCAGGCGATGAGCGGATATGCTGGTGACTTTGTGGTCGCGACAGCAGGTCCTGACCTTGAAAGTATTATCGCAGGCAAAGGTGCGGGTGCCCAAAGCTATTCCAAAGAATATCATACAAGTGTAGTAAATCTCGATATCGGTGGCGGTACAACGAATTTGGTCCTTTTTAATGATGACGAACTATTGGATACAGCCTGTTTTGATATTGGCGGACGGCTGATTCGGATATCACCGCAGACCAAACAAATTGAGTATATTGCACCAAAACTGAAGGAGATCATTCAAAAAGAGCAATGGGCGATCGAAGAAGGCATGACTGCATCAGCAGAGCTGTTAGATCCAATCATCCAAATATTGGTTTCCGTCTTGGAAAATAGTGTAGGAATTGGCGATCAAAATCCGTACTACCAGTTATTGATCACGAATAAAGGCTTGAAGCTAAATCAACCGATTCGCTGTGTATCATTTTCAGGCGGTGTCGCCGATTGTCTTGATTCAAAAGACAAAAATTTGTTTGAATATGGGGATATTGGCGTGTTGTTAGGAAAAGCACTAGCGAATTCTCGCCTTTTCAAAGAAAAGCAAGTGATCGCTTCGGTTGAAACTATTCGAGCAACAGTTGTCGGAGCAGGATCACATACAACTAAAGTTAGCGGCAGTACGATCACTTACGATGTCAAGGTATTGCCGATCAAAAATTTACCCGTCTTAAAACTGTCTCAAAGCGATGAACAATTAAATGAAGAAGCACTTGCTTCGGTCATTCAAGAAAAGTTGGACTGGTTTGCCGTCAATAATGAGCAGCAAGCAGTGGCCTTAGGCTTATTGGGTAAAAAAAATCCAACCTTTGCACAAATCACGACGACTGCAAAGACGATTGTGGAAGGATTTAAAAATCAGCTGACGCAGGGGTTTCCACTGATCGTGATCGTAGAAGAGGATAACGCAAAATCGTTGGGGCAAGCATTATACAATTATTTGCCAAAAGAGTATCCGTTTGTTTGTCTTGACGGCATTCAAGTGGAAAATAGTGACTACATCGATATTGGGATGCCAGTCATTCAGGGAAGTATTTTACCTGTGGTAGTGAAAACATTGGTGTTTGAGTAAGGCATAAGTTTTCTAATTATAAATGTGATAAAGGAGGCAATATTTTTATGATCTTAAAAACAAAATTATTTGGCAAAGTCTATCAGTTTAATTCTGTGATGGACGTGATGGCCAAAGCAAATGAAGAAAAATCAGGGGATCGTCTGGCAGGAGTTGCAGCGGAGTCTTCAGAACAGCGGGTGGCAGCTAAGGTGGTTTTAGCTCAGCTGACGATGGAGGATCTATTCAATCATCCTGCGGTGCCTTATGAAGAAGATGAAGTGACACGAATCATCATCGATGACGTCAATCAAAGAGCGTATGACCGCATCAAGCATTGGACAGTAGAAGAATTGCGTGAGTGGCTTTTAGATTTTAAAACAACTGATTATGACATTAAACAAGTCGCTAGAGGTCTGACCTCTGAGATGGTTGCGGCAGTTGCTAAATTGATGTCTAACTTAGATTTGATTTATGCTGCACAGAAGATCAACATCATCAAAACAGCGAATACAACGATCGGTGAAGCTGGACGTTTCTCTGTTCGTCTGCAGCCAAATCATCCGACTGATGATGTGGACGGCATCATGGCCAGTGTGATGGAAGGCTTATCTTATGGAATCGGAGATGCTGTGATCGGTCTTAATCCGGTAGATGATTCGACTGAAAGTGTGAAGCGGATTTTACACAAATTTGAAGAATTTAGAAGCGAGTGGGAAATCCCAACGCAGACCTGTGTCTTGGCACATGTTAAAACACAAATGGAAGCGATGCGTCAAGGAGCACCAACTGGTCTAGTATTTCAATCGATTGCTGGTTCTGAAAAAGGAAACACAGCATTTGGTTTTAATGCAGGCGATATCGCTGAAGCAAAACATCTAGCTTTACAGCAAGGACAAGTGGCAGGTCCTAACGTGATGTATTTTGAAACAGGACAAGGTTCGGAACTTTCATCAGATGCACATTACGGTGTCGATCAAGTAACGATGGAAGCGCGTTGCTATGGATTTGCTAAACGGTTTGATCCTTTTATGGTCAATACGGTAGTTGGCTTTATTGGGCCGGAGTATTTATACGATTCAAAACAGGTCATCAGAGCAGGATTAGAAGATCACTTTATGGGGAAACTTTCCGGCATTTCAATGGGCTGTGATGTTTGCTATACCAATCATATGAAAGCGGACCAAAATGATGCGGAAAATTTATTGACGTTACTAGGGACAGCCGGCGTGAACTTTGTGATGGGGATCCCTCATGGAGACGACGTGATGCTGAACTATCAAACTACTGGGTTTCATGAAACAGCAACGATTCGTTCGATGCTGAATAAACGTCCGATCAAAGAGTTTGAACAATGGATGGAAAAAATGGGCTTCATGGCAAATGGTCAATTAACTGATCTAGCTGGCGATGCTTCTGTATTCTTAAAAAAATAAAGGGAGTGAACAGAATAAATGGTGGATAACAATGAAATCAAATCGCTGATCGTATCTATTTTGGAAGAAATGACGGAAACAAATACGATCGCAGAACCAAAAGAACGTGTAGCAGAACCGATTCACTCAAAAGCTGAATCTCAAATCGAAGAAGGAGTCATCGATGATATTACCGAAGTTGATATTCGCAAACAATTCTTGATCCCGAATCCGGCCGATCGAGACGGTTATTTAAAAATGAAAGCAAAAACACCTGCCCGTTTAGGTTTATGGCGCAGCGGTCCACGTTATAAAACACAATCGATGCTGCGCTTTCGCGCCGATCATGCTGCTGCACAAGATGCCGTATTTTCTTATGTGTCGGATGATTTGATCAAAGAAATGAATTTTATCGAAGCAGCGACAAAATGTCAGGATAAAGACGAATATGTTACACGCCCAGACTTAGGTCGTCAATTTGATGAAGAGAACACGAAGAAAATCAAAGAAAATGTCAAACCAAACCAAAAAGTACAAGTCATCGTCGGTGATGGTTTGAGCTCTGCTGCAATCGAAGCAAATATCAAAGAAATTTTACCTTCGATCAAACAGGGGTTGAAAATGTTCAACTTGGATTTTGATAGCGATTCGGTCGTCTTTATCAAACATGCTAGAGTACCGGCGATGGATCAAATTGCTGAATTGACAGGAGCAGAGGTCGTTTGTTATTTGATCGGCGAACGTCCTGGCCTAGTCACAGCTGAATCAATGAGTGCCTATATCGCATACAAACCAACGGTGGGAATGCCGGAAGCCCGCAGAACCGTCATTTCAAATATTCATAAAGGCGGTACACCGGCAGTTGAAGCAGGTGCCTATATTGCAGAGCTGATCCATAAAATGCTGGAACATAAAAAATCAGGGATCGACCTGAAAGAAGTGGAATAAGGAGAGGATTAACGTATGAAAAATGAACGTTTAGGTGCAAGTGTACTGAGTGTCAAAGTGATTTCAAATGTCGCTCCTTCAATGGCTGAAGCTCTTGGTCTAGGGCCAGATCATCGTAGTCTAGGGCTAATCACATCAACTTGTGACGATGTAACCTATGTTGCTTTAGATGAAGCAACTAAAGCTGCAGCAGTAGATGTGGTCTATGCGAAGAGTTTTTACGGCGGCGCCGATAATGCGACGACGAAATTAGCTGGTGAAGTGATCGGGATTTTAGCGGGGCCAAGTCCAGCAGAAGTAAAAAGTGGTTTAGCCGTAGCAGTTCAGGAAATTGAAACAGGGGCAAGTTTTTACAGTGCAAATGAAGATGATTCCATTCCGTATTTTGCCCACTGTGTATCGAGAACAGGAACACATCTTTCTAAAGAAGCAGGTATCTCAGAAGGTTCAGCGTTGGCCTATTTGATTGCACCGCCGTTAGAAGCAATGTATGGATTAGATGCAGCTTTAAAAGCAGCAGATGTTGAAGTTGCTGCTTTTTACGGTCCGCCATCTGAAACCAATTTCGGCGGAGGATTATTAAGCGGCAGTCAGTCAGCGTGTAAAGCAGCATGTGATGCTTTTGCAGAAGCGGTAGCAATGGTTGCTGAAAATCCGACGACGTATTAAAAGGAAGTGAAAATCAATGAAGTTAGAAGCTTTAGGTATGATCGAAGTAACTGGCTATTTAGGTGCTGTCAGTGCAGCAGATGCTGCGTTGAAGGCCGCCAACGTTCATTTATTAAAGTCTGAGAAAATCAAAGGCGGAATCACGACCGTGGAGTTGATCGGAGATGTTGCGGCAATCACAGCTGCTGTAGATGCTGGAAAAATCGTTGCCGAAAAACTGGGTTGCCTACGCGCGAGTCATGTGATTCCAAGAATGGACATTGCAGTACAAGAACTTTTAATGGACAAACCAACGGTGACAGAAGAATCAGCACCTGTAACTGAAACAGAGGAAATTAAAGCAGAGTCAGCTGAACTTCAGCAAGATGAAAAATTTGAAAAGGAAAAAACAGCACCGAAAAAGAAAAATCCAAAAAAAGATAGAAAATAAGGAGCCTAAAAAATGACAACACTTGATAAAGACTTGGCTTCTATCCAGGAAGTCAGAAATCTGCTGACAGAGGCAAAAGCAGCGCAAGAAAGCTTAGCAAAAATGAGTCAAGAACAAATCGATCGAATTTGTGAAGCGATTGCAGCATCAGCATACGAAGCCAGAGAAAAACTGGCTAAAATGGCGCATCAGGAAACAGGCTTTGGCATTTGGCAGGACAAAGTCGTAAAAAATAGCTTCGCATCAAAATTTGTCTGGGATTCGATCAAGGAAATGAAAACAGTAGGCATTTTAAATGAAGATAAAGAGCAAAAAGTCATTGATGTCGCTGTTCCAGTTGGAGTAGTTGCCGGCTTGATCCCTTCAACAAATCCAACTTCAACAGTCATTTATAAAGCCTTGATCGCTATAAAAGCGGGGAATGCGATTGTCTTTTCTCCTCATCCGAATGCGCTTCAAGCTATTTTAGCAACTGTTGAAATCATCTCTAAGGCAGCAGAAAAGGCAGGTTGTCCAAAAGGAGCGATCGGCTGTATGCTCAAACCAACGATGCAAGGAACAGCGGAATTGATGAAGCACCAATATACATCATTGATTCTTGCAACTGGTGGTTCAGCAATGGTCAAAGCAGCTTATTCTTCAGGCACTCCTGCAATTGGCGTTGGTCCAGGCAATGGTCCTGCGTATATCGAAAAAAGTGCAGATATTCCATTAGCGGTCAAACGAATCATGGACTCAAAAACCTTCGATAATGGAACAATCTGTGCTTCAGAGCAGTCGATCATTGCTGAAACAAGCAACAAAGCAGAGGTTATCGCTGAGTTGAAAAAACAAGGAGCCTACTTCTTATCACCAGAAGAGTCCGCACAATTAGAACGATACATCATGCGCCCTAATGGTAGTATGAATCCGCAAATCGTCGGAAAATCAGTTCAAGCAATCGCAGAATTAACGCATCTATCTGTACCAAAAGAGGCACGTGTCCTGATTGCTGAGGAAACCAAAGTTGGACATAAGGTTCCTTATTCCAGAGAAAAATTAGCACCGATCCTAGCTTTTTATACAGTTGGAAATTGGGAAGAAGCCTGCGAATTGGCGATGGATATTTTGTACCATGAAGGTGCCGGGCATACGATGATGATCCATTCTCAAAATGATGAAGTGATCCGTCAATTTGGGTTGAAAAAGCCCGTTTCCCGAGTGCTGGTCAATACACCAGGTGCTCTAGGTGGGATTGGAGCGACAACTAATTTAGCTCCAGCTTTGACCTTAGGTTGCGGGGCTGTTGGTGGAAGTTCGACTTCAGACAATATCAGTCCAGCGAATTTATTCAATGTTCGTAGAATTGCTTATGGTATCCGTGAGCTTGAAGATTTAAGAGAACAGCCGGTATCGTCATCAGGATTTAATGAAGAACAGCTAGTGGATACATTAGTAGAGCGGATTTTAGCCAAGTTACAATAATATTTTTTAATATTATGTATATAGATTTATCAGGAATACCTATCGAAAAAAATAATTAAAACATTTTAGGAGGAAGTATATTATGAACGCAAATGCATTAGGAATGATCGAAACAAAAGGATTAGTTGGAGCAATCGAAGCAGCAGATGCAATGGTCAAAGCAGCAGTCGATGCAGGTGCTGCGGCAGCTGAACGTGTAGGGGATCTACTTTCTGTTCATGTGATTCCACGTCCGCATACAGAAGTGGATGCTATTTTACCTCCAGTTAAATAAATTCATGTAACAGAAATGAGAAAGGAAAAGGGAAAAAAACGACCTTATAGAATAGAAGAATCGGTCTCTTTTATACCATCGGTGTATTCTTTCCCTTTCCTTTCAACTTTCTATTATTTGACTAATACTCATTTTAAGCAGAGGTGAAAAAATAATGAATGAACAATTACTAGATACATTAGTGGATCAAGTCGTTGCTAAAATCAATCAGGAGCGTGGTTTTTTGGTTGAAGCTAGTGGCCGTCATATCCATTTGTCTCAAGAACATATCGATGAATTATTCGGCAAAGATTATCAGCTGTCGATCAATAATTACTTATCACAACCGGGACAATTTGCTTCAAAAGAACGATTGACGATTTTAGGTCCAAAGGGAGCACTTCATAACGTAGTTGTTTTAGGTCCGCCGCGTAAGGCTTCCCAAGTCGAGATTTCTGCGACGGATGCATTGACTCTTGGGGGCAAAGTACCAGTTAGAGAAAGTGGCGATATTGAAGGAACACCAGGGATTGTTTTGATCAATGGAAACAAGGTCGTATCACTTGAACAAGGCTTGATCGTAGCGAAGCGGCATATTCATGTAGCGGCAAAAGATGCCTCAAAAATGAATGTTTCACAAGGAGATATCGTTAAAGTCAAAGTTGTCAGTGAACAGCGTTCCTTGATTTTTGATGATGTCGTTATACGTGTAAGTGATAAGTTTGTCACTGCGATGCATATTGATTATGACGAAGCAAATGCCTGTTCTTTTAAAAAAGGGATCAGAGGATTTATCGTAAAGTAGGGATCAATAATGAACACAAAAGAATTTAATGATCTAGTTGATCGAATAACAGAAAAAGTGCTCGAAAAATTAGCTGAAAAGGTTCAGCTACAAACGACGTGCCTTCTAGGTGCGAATCAGGCACAACTTTCAAAAGAACAACTAAACTATTTTAGAAGTTCAGTAAAAAACGGAGATGATCTGATCATCGTAACAGAATTGTCTTTTGAAAATTTAGTCAATATCTGTCAGTTTCGACCTCAAAGTGAGTTGGAAGAAACGGTAGTGGATGCTATCAAGGCTGGCCAGCGTTTTCTTATTTTAAAAGAAGGTCGTTCATACTTATCATTATTAGAATCAGGGAAATATGCATTAAAGGAACGGATTTTAAGCTTTGAATCAGAATTATACCGTTACGGCGGAGATTTTGTTTCAATCAAAGAATCGATGGTGTCTCCCTCTTTCAGAAACAATGTCACTCCTTATGAAAATCAACAGACAAAAAAATTTCTGACAGCAAGGGAACTCATGGAACAGCAGCTTCCTTTTGGCAGTACGCTTTCCCTTTCCAACCAGTGTTTACTGACTGATCAAGCAACAGAGTATATACGTGAGAAAAAAATCAACATTAGCTGGACTAATGAGAAATGAGGAACCAATATGTTCATCGGACGAGTGAAGGGAAGTTTATGGGCAACAAGAAAAGCGGAAAAACTAAATGGATTAAAATTTTTAGTTGTGGAATCATCAGAGGATACTAATCCGCGGCAAACGCTTGTAGCGGCAGACAATACTGGCGCTGGTTTGGATGATCTTGTATTGGTTTCGACTGGCAGTGCTGCGAGAATGTCCTTGGATGATCCAACGATCCCAGTAGATGCGGTCATTGTGGGGATCATCGACTCGGTTGAACTGAATGAATAAGATGCAAAGGATGTGAAGTGAATGAGTATCAATGAAATCATTATGTATATTATCGCTTTTTTCATGGTATTAGGAGCGGTCGATAAGTGTTTGGGCAATAAGTTTGGTTTAGGGGAACAGTTTGAAGAAGGAATCATGGCAATGGGCTCTCTGGCCTTGTCGATGGTCGGGATCATTACATTAGCACCAGTTTTAGCGAACATTTTGAAACCCGTTGTTGTACCTTTATACACAGCTTTAGGCGCTGATCCAGCCATGTTTGCTACAACGCTATTAGCCAACGATATGGGCGGCTTTCCTTTGGCGATGCAGTTGGCACAAGATCCTCAGGCAGGTCTATTTGCCGGTGCGATCTTAGGCGCGATGATGGGGCCAACGATCGTGTTTACGATCCCAGTCGCTTTAGGTATTATTGAAAAAGAGGATCAGCAATATCTAGCTACAGGTGTTTTATCTGGATTGATCACCATTCCGATCGGTTGTTTTGTCGGTGGTATCATTGCAGGCTTTCCAGTGATCATGATTCTAAAAAATCTAGTGCCGATCTTATTAGTAGCTGTATTGATCATGATCGGTTTATGGTTGAAGCCAGATGCGATGATCAAAGGCTTTACGATTTTCGGTAAATTTGTAGTGATCGTTGCGATCGCGGGTTTAGTCTTAGGAGCGTTACAATTATTAGTCGGCATTACTGTAATTGATGGAATCGCACCTGTTAGTGAGGGGATCGAGGTAGTTGGAGGCATCGCATTGACGTTAGCTGGCGCCTTCTGTCTCGTTTTTGTGATCACCAAAGTCTTTAATAAGCCATTGATGAAATTGGGCAAGCTTTTAGGAATGAACGAAGTCGCTGCTGCTGGGATGGTGGCAACACTTGCAAACAGTATTCCAATGTTTCAAATGATGAAGGATATGGATCCTCGCGGGAAAATCATCAACGTAGCATTTGCTGTTTCTGCTGCTTTCGTAATGGGCGATCATTTAGGGTTTACTGCGGGAGTCGCTAAAGAAATGATTTTTCCAATGATCGTTGGAAAATTAGTTGGCGGGATCACAGCTGTTCTGGTCGCTGTTTTTATGGCGAATCGAATGCTGAAAAGAGAAACAAAGCAGGTGGATATACATGAATAATTTAGATGCAGACATGATTCGTACGCTGGTTCGTGAAGTGCTTACAGAACAATTATTAAAAAGCGAAGATCAAACGAAAATGGTCGATCCAAGCGGGATCTTATCCATTAAGCTGCCGCAATTAGATGTATCAGAAGAGGATCGATTGGATACAGGAAATCCTGAGCACAAAGTCTACTGTAAAGATTTAGTGACATTGAAAGAGAGTCCACGCTTAGGTTGTGGACTAATGGTCATGGAAGATACAACGTTCGACTGGCTTTTAGAGTATGATGAGGTTGATTACATCATAGAAGGACAATTGGATGTGCGGATCGACGGCAGAACCGTTTCAGCTGGTCCAGGAGAAATTTTGCTGATTCCAAAAGGAAGCGCCATTCAATTTTCAGTCACTGGAAAAGCGCGTTTTGTTTATGTGACCTATCCAGCTGATTGGCAAAAACAATAATCGAATAAATAGAAATGGTTCGGAAAGTTGGGGAAATGACTAATTTTTTGAACTATTTTTTTGGTTAAAAATAGTGGATAAGAAAAAGCAGAAAGACGTTGATGTATTGACTTTAGAAGGAAAAATTTATATAATGAACAAGTAAGCAACAACGACGTTTCTTACCCACTATGAATGATTATGTCAAGGAAGATATAGCAAATAGTAACAGATCAATCAGTCGCTAAACGAATTGTTTTTTTGAGCAATTGACAGGCTGTGTTTGATGATACTCTTTTGTGAAACGTTGTTTGCTTATCTGACAGAATAACATTCAGTTATAATCGTCAATTCAAACAGCACGCTTTTATAAAAGTGAGGGCTGTTTTTTTATTGCATTTCTTCAACATTTAAACCGACGATCGAAGAAAGGAGACATAGATGAATAAATTCTTTTTTGAACGTAGACATCCTTTGGTGATTACAGCCTATTATATTTTAGTATTAGTGATCCTGATGAGTACAACGAACCCTCTGATCATCACTGCTTGTTTTTTAGGTAGTCTATCTTTTCAGTTGCTGCAGCTAAATGGGCGAAAGAAGCGATCCGTTTTGTATCCATTGATCTTTCTTTTGATCATCACGATCACCAATCCATTATTTGTACATAGAGGTGGAACGATCCTCTTTTTCTTTTTAAGTCGACCAGTGACCAAAGAAGCATTCATCTATGGATTTTTCATGGGTCTAATGATTGCTGGAGTTCTCTACCTCTTTCAAAATTTCCAATCTCAAATCGATTTGGAACAGTTCTATTATTTGTTTGGACAGCGTTTTCCTAAATTAGCATTGATTTTGACAATGGTTTTTCGCTTCATTCCATTGTTTCAGCGTTATTATCACGAACTCAATCAAGTACAGAAAACAGTCCATAGAACGCAAGATCGCTCGTTTAAACAAAAAGTTTCCTATGGGTTGGACTTATTCGGAAATCTGTTTTCATGGTCGTTGGAAAACGCGATGGATACAGCAAGTTCAATGAAAGCTAGAGGGTATGGTATTGGGAAAAGAAGCAGCCGGGTTCAGTATGAGTGGCAAAAAAAGGATTCTTTCTTTCTTCTGATAGTAGGTGTTACGACAATGGTCTTTATGTACCTATTTTTTGCTGACCGTTATCACTTTGATTATTATCCTTATGTAGAAAATTTTTTTGAGGTATTCAAAAGGCAGTGGGCAAGTTATTTGGGTATTTTAGTTTTAGCTTTTCTACCGACACTCAACCGTTTAAAGGAGGCGATCATTTGGACTATCTTGAAATCGAAAATTTAAGTTTTCAATACGCTGGGGATGAACACAAGCGTTTGACGAATATTTCGTTGTCGATCAGCAAGGGTGAGTTTGTTTTGCTGTGCGGTGCTTCCGGAAGCGGTAAAACAACATTATTAAAAATGCTGAAGCCTCAATTGACTCCAGCAGGAACGAAAACAGGAAAAATAGTTTTACAAGAAAAAGAGTTTGACGAACTCTCAGAGACGTTTTCAAGCAGTAAAATTGGATATGTCATGCAAAATCCAGAAAATCAAATCGTCACTGATACAGTCTGGCATGAGTTGGCTTTTGGATTGGAGAATATGGGGCTTTCAGCTATTCTAATCAAAAGTAGGATTGCCGAGATGGCTAATTTTTTAGGGATTCAGGAATTGATGGAGGAGCAGACGGCTGATCTATCCGGAGGCCAAAAACAGCTGCTGAACTTAGCCTCTGTCTTAGTGATGCAGCCCGAACTACTGATTTTAGATGAACCAACCACACAGCTTGATCCAATCGCAGCACAAAATTTTATTGATATTTTGATCCGTCTGAATCGGGAAATGGGTTTGACGATCATTTTAGCGGAGCATGGCTTGGAATCTGTTTTTGCATTAGCTGATAAAGTCGTTCTTTTAGAACGTGGGGCATTGGTCTTTGTAGAAAAACCGCAAGCAGTTTCGACTGCTGTGAAAGATCAACGATTAGATTTAGACAAATTTATTTTGAGCTTGCCAAGCGCGCTGCAGATCTATCATGCTCTTGATATTGAAGATGAAGCTCCGATCACAGTGGTTGAAGGAAAACGTTTTTTAGCAAGACATTTTGCACATGAAAAGAAACAAGAAACTGATCAAACGAACATACAACCGACAAAAACACCTAGCCTTGTCTTGAATAATTGTTGGTTCCGATATGAAAAAAATGGAGACGATATTTTAGCAGGTGTCGATCTGACCTTAAACAAAGGGGAGATATTTTCGCTGGTTGGGGCAAACGGAACAGGAAAAACGACCTTATTGAAGGTGATTGCAGGAATTTATGACTGCTATCAAGGGAAGCAAGCGCTATTTGAACAGCCGTTGAAAAAACAACGAGCGCACATCGGCTTTTTGCCGCAAAGTCCGGAAATGCTGTTTATTAAAGATTCTGTGTTGGAAGAATACCAACAATATCTTCAAGGAAAAAATTATCATGAGTCTGAGCAGCAAAAAAAGATCGAAGCTGTGTCAGCCTTACTTGGCATTACAGATAAACTCTCACAGCATCCTTTTGATTTGAGTGGTGGAGAATGTCAACGCGCTGCTTTAGGCAAAGTCTTATTGACAGATCCCAGTGTGCTGCTTTTGGATGAGCCAACCAAAGGAATCGATAATTATGGAAAAAAACAATTGATTCAATTACTGAAAAAATTAGCGGATGAAGGAAAAACGATTTTGGTCGTCACGCACGATCTAGCTTTTGCTGCAGAGCTATCTGATCGTTGCGGATTGTTCTTCCAGCATAAAGTGTTAACAACGGCCGAGCCGGAAACCTTTTTTAGTGATCACGCATTTTATACAACAGCAGCCAGTCGGATTTCTCGTGAAACCTTTACACATTTAGTGACGACAGACCAGGTAATTAACGTTTGTCAGACAGAAAAAAGGAGACAGAAAAATGAGCATTAAGGGTAAACAAAATGGTATCAAGCTTCTTTTTGGACTTGTTTTTCTACTAGTAGGTATTGCAACTTTTCGTTCCACACAATATCAAATAATTTCTTTGCTTTTAGTGCTGCTGGCTTGTCTACCGATTTATTATCGCTATGAAAAAAAGCAGATGAATATTAAAGAATTAGTGCTGATCGCAGTCTTGACTGCGTTTGCAGTGTCCGGCAGATTTCTATTTTATATGATTCCAGCCGTTACACCAATGACTGCGATCATTATTATTTCAGGAATCTGCATAGGTCCTGAGGTTGGCTTTTTAGTGGGGTCTTTATCAGCGATCATATCCAATATGTTGTTTGGCCAAGGACCGTGGACACCGTTTCAGATGCTATCGTGGGGATTGATCGGCTGTATTGCAGGACTTCCCTGGATGAGCAGTTTGCTAAAAAAGAGTTATTGGTTCTTAGCAGTGTATGGTATCTTTGCGGGGTTGTTTTTCTCCTTTTTTATGGATATTTGGACTGTTTATTCGATCGATCGTTTTTTCTCATGGCAAAGATATGCAGCGCTTTTTATCACAGCGCTGCCGCATACGCTTTCGTATTGCTTTTCCAATGTATTTTTTTCCTGTGTTCTATTTCGCGTCATTCAGAAAAAGCTTCAACGTATTTTAATCAAATACGAAATAAAATAATAAAGACAAAGGTGGATGTTAAAATGAAAAAAGTAATGAGAGTAGTTTTAGTTATGGTCGCACTAGTTTTATTAGGTGCATGTGGAAATACCAACGAACAAAAAGAAACGGCTGAAACAAAAGAAGCAGCAGCAAAAATCACGATCGTTTTAATAGAAGATGAAAAAGAATTTGCTAAAAAAGAGGTAGCAGTTGATAAAAATGAATCATTACAAACGGTGATGGAGAAAAATTTCAAAGTTGAGATGGATAAAGATTTTATAGTTGGTATCGATGGACATAAGCAAGATGCCAAAGCAAGCAAATACTGGTTATACGATGTGGATGGTAAGCAGCCCGATGTTGGAGCAGTTGAGTATTTTCCTAAAGATGGTGAAACGATCACTTGGAGCTTGAACAAGTTATAGCACGTTTTAAAAAGGCAGCAAGGAGGAAATCAGGGTGAAAAAAGCAATTTTTATTGGTTCGGTCGGGTGTGGGAAAACGACTCTTTCTCAAAAACTTAAAGGAGAGGAATTGGCGTACAATAAAACGCAGGCGATTGAATTTCATGATCAAATCATTGATACACCAGGTGAATTTATTCAGCATCGTAATTATTATAGTGCGCTATTGACCACAGCTGTGGAAGCCGAACTAATTGTACTGATGGCTAGTGCAGTTGAAAAAAGACAAACCTTTTCACCACTATTTGCTTCAGCTTTTGCAAAGCCGTGTATCGGAATCATCACCAAGATCGATTTAGCCACTGAAGAAGACTTGAAGCAAACGAAAAGACAGCTTGAGCTGGCTGGTGCGAAAAAGATCTTTATGATCTCTGCTGTTGAAGATCAGGGCATCGATGAATTGCTTGCTTATCTAGAGTCAGACGGAGGGGATATAAATGAAACTTTACACTAAAACAGGTGACAAAGGCCAAACAAAAATCATTGGCGGTGAAACAAGAAGCAAAGCTTCTGATCGAGTGGAGGCCTATGGAACCATTGATGAGTTGAACTCACTACTCGGCTATACGATCAGCCAAATGCAAACATATCGTGAAATAAAAAAAGAATTGGAAGAAATCCAGCAAATTCTATTCGACTGTGGAACAGATTTGGCGACGCCGACTAGCGCAAAAGGCTATCGAACAAAACCAGCCTCTACTCTTTGGTTGGAAGAAAAAATCGATAAATATGCAGAAGTACCGCCAGCGCTTACGGAATTTATTTTGCCAGGCGGCTGTCCAGTTGCAAGCTTATTGCATATGGCTCGAACTGTTGCCAGACGAGCAGAACGCTGTGTTGTTCGTGTACAGGAACAAGAAGAAATCAATTTGGATGCACTGATTTTTTTGAACCGTTTATCTGATTATTTTTATGCAGTAGCAAGATTTATCAATTTCCGTGAAGGACGAGAAGATATTCGTTATCGCCGCAATACGCAAGTTTTTCATTCTTAAAAAAAGTGTCCAAACCCTGACAAGCTGTTGTCAGGGTTTCTTTGTTACTATGAGTTTATCAGTCACAGGACTGAACAATAAAGGAGTGAACTAAATGAACACAACAGAAGCATTTAAAAAAATCATGATGGAACAAACTGAAATTGCACTGGCGACTAGTGTGAAAGAAAGACCGAATGTTCGGATCGTTAATTTCTTTTACGACCAAGAAAAAGGGTGCTTGTTTTTCTCGACGTTTAAAGGAAATCAGAAAGTAACTGAATTTGCTGCTAATAACATTGTTGCTTTCACAACGATCCCAAAAGAGAATACCAATCATGTTCGAGTTCAGCAGGCTCAAGTGAAAAGAAGCTCTCTTTCTGTTTATGACACAGTAGATCGATGGGTCGAAAAAATTCCCAGCTATGCAGAAAATATCGAACAAGCAGGTGATATGCTGGAGTTATATGAAGTTCATTTCACAGAAGCGATCGTGATTTTAGGAATGAATAGTAAAGAAACGATTCACCTATAAGAAAAGAGGAAAGAAGATGAAGTATTGGATCGGTGTTGCATCAGAAGATCATGTAGGAATCGGTGTATCAGGCGGATTTGCTCAGCTTTGTCATGGAAAAGGAGCACCGTTGAATAGAATGAATGAAGGAGACTGGCTAATTTATTATGCGCCTAAGAAAAGCTTGAAAACACAAGTGCCTTCTCAACGATTTATTGCAATCGGACAAATTTTAGCGGGTGCTGCCTATCCTTTTGAAATGGAGCCTGACTTCATTCCTTTTAGAAAAAATGTAGCGTATATAAAACAAATCACCCCTCTGCCATTAAAAGCGGTAAAGGATTTTCCTTTATGGCAGGAATACCGCGCACGATTGAGGTTTGGACATTTTGAAATCCCGGAAGAATTATTTACGTTTATTTCATCTCAAATGATCGAAGAATAATGAATTAAAAGAGCCGCAACAAAACGGATACTTAGTTTTGTTTGGGTTCTTTTTTTGAGTAAATCGATTTGCTAAAGCAAACGTTATTTTGTAAGCTATAATAAAGTAATAAGTAAGCAGATAGGAGGATGAAAATGAAAGACTATCTTTATGCGATCAGTGATATTCATGGAGAATATGAATTATTTAAAGGACTGATTGATTATTTCGATCCAAAAGTGCATCAATTAGTTCTGATCGGAGATCTTAATGATCGTGGTCCAAAAACTAAGGAGAGCTTTTTGCTTGGAAAAGAATTGGTTGAAAAGTATCAGGCTATCTATCTTAGAGGAAATCATGAAGAATATTTTCTTCAGTTTTTGAATCAGCCAGAGGACTGGTTTACCAGCTATGTGCGTAATGGCGGGAAAGAAACGATGGAAAGTCTGCTTCATAAAGGAGCGACAGAGGAATACTCACCAACAGAGATTGCAATGATGATCCGCAGCCGCTACAAAGAGCTGATCGAGTTTTTAAAAGAACGTCCTCTATATTTCGAATGGAAAAACTATCTATTTGTTCATGCTGGTGTTGATTTAGCCAAAAAGGATTGGCGTGAAACAAGCCCACATGATTTCATCTGGATCCGAGACGCTTTTCATCAGGGAAAAAATAATACAGGAAAGACAATTGTTTTTGGACACACAATCACGCCGATGCTGCACGGAGATATGGAAACGACAGATTTGTGGATCTCAGATCATAAAATCGGCATCGATGGGGGCGCTGTTTTTGGCGGTTCAGTTCATGGAGTTATTTTTAACGAGAGAGGCATTGTTCAAGATATCGAGCTTCAAAATAGGCAAGGACCTTGGCAACCAACTTTTTAAGCGAAAGATGATTAAAAATAAATATTAGAAAAGAGCTCGCAACAAATGGAATACTGAATGCAATACGAGATAAATGAAATAAGGGTAAGAAACAATCGTTTAAAGTCGACTAAAATCTGGTTTCTATCACCAGTAATAGAATTTTTGAGTGCAGGATAAAGCAGAATAACTGATTTGTCTTGCACTAGATTTTTAGTTAAGAAATCTTTAGAAAAATGAACTAAGAAGTGTAAGATTCCCGCCATTTTCTAGGTTTCCACCGTAAAATATGCTAGAATAAAAGAGTATGTTAATGAAAAGAGGTATGGAATTTATGGCGGAAGCGTATAACCAAGAGGTAGTGAACCTGCTTCAAAAAGAACTGACAGATTACCGTTCAAAACAAATTACAACAGTGCTGACTTTATTAAGTGAAGGAAACACTGTTCCTTTTATTGCTCGTTATCGAAAAGAGATGACTGGCAGTTTAGATGAAGTACAGATCCGTGAAATCGACGAACGTTACACTTACTTAGGCAATTTAGAAAAGCGTAAAGAAGAAGTCCTACGCTTAATTGAAGAACAAGGAAAATTAACAGAAGAATTAGCGAAAGCCATTCAAAAAGCTGCAAAAATGCAGCAAGTCGAAGATCTTTATCGTCCGTATAAACAAAAACGCCGTACAAAAGCGACGATCGCAAAGGAAAAAGGCTTAGAGCCATTAGCAGATTGGTTGATGAGCTTTCCAAAAACAGCAGATGTCACTGTAGAAGCACAAAAATATGTCGATGATGAAAAAGAAGTAGATTCACCAGAGGCAGCATTACTAGGTGCACATGAAATCATCGCAGAACGAGTAAGTGATGAACCTAAATTCCGCAGCTGGATTCGTGATTTTACTTTTAATCAGGGGCAATATATCAGTGTCGTCAAAGATCAGAAAAAAGATGAAAAAGCCGTCTATGAAATGTATTATGATTTTTCTGAGCCTGTAAAAAGGATGGTCTCACACCGTGTTTTAGCAACGAATCGTGGTGAAAAAGAAGATATCTTGAAAGTCTCATTGTTCGTTGATGAAGAAAAAATTCAAAACTACCTAGAACGTCAGTTGATATCGGATAACCAATCACCAACTGCTCCTTATGTAGAAGCTGCCTTTTTAGACAGCTATAAACGGTTTATAGGTCCAGCAATCGAGCGGGAAATTCGCAATGAATTGACAGAAAAAGCAGATGAGCAGGCGATTTCGATCTTTGGTGAAAATCTGCGTAATCTTCTATTGCAGCCGCCATTGAAAGGCAAAGTTGTGTTAGGCTTTGACCCAGCTTATCGTACGGGATGTAAAATGGCTGTAGTAGACGCTACAGGAAAAGTTTTAGCCATTCAAGTCATTTATCCTCATAAGCCAGCTTCAGGTGAAAAACGAGCGGCAGCTGGTTCGATTTTCAACAAGTTGATCGAAGAACATCAAGTAGAAATGGTAGCGATCGGTAATGGAACAGCCAGCCGTGAATCAGAATTGTTTGTTGCAGAACAATTGAAACAAATCAAACGCGACGTTTTTTATGTGATCGTCAATGAAGCAGGTGCCTCAGTATATTCTGCAAGTGAAGTGGCACGAACTGAATTTCCTGATTTACAGGTCGAAGAAAGAAGTGCAGTAAGTATTGCCAGACGTTTACAGGATCCATTGGCAGAGCTAGTGAAAATCGATCCAAAAGCAGTCGGAGTGGGTCAATATCAACATGATGTGTCTCAAAAACGCTTAGCAGAACAGTTGGATTTCGTTGTAGAGACTGCAGTCAACCAAGTAGGAGTCAATGTAAATACAGCTAGTCCGCAATTATTACAGCATATTTCTGGCTTAAATAAAACGACTGCCCAAAATATCGTAACTTACCGTGATGAAAATGGCGCATTTACTGCTCGTAACCAAGTCAAAAAAGTGCCGCGTTTAGGACCAAAAGCGTATGAACAAGCAATCGGCTTCTTGCGTATTCCAAACGGAAAAAATATTTTAGATAATACAGGTATCCATCCAGAAAGCTATGATGCTGCAAAAGCAATTTTAGAAAAAGCAGGAATCAAACTGACAGAGCTTGGTACCTCAGAGGCCGCCCAAGGACTTAAGCATTTATCATTGGAACAAGTAGAATCAGAATTGGCTGTCGGAAGTGAGACGCTAAAAGATATCGTTGCAGCATTGATTCAGCCAGGACGAGACATGCGTGACGAAATGCCGGCGCCACTATTAAGAAAAGATGTTTTGTCTATGGAAGATCTAAAATCAGGTATGGAACTGCAAGGTACTGTTCGTAATGTGATCGATTTTGGCGCGTTTGTAGATATCGGTGTGAAACAGGATGGTTTAGTGCACATTTCTAAACTTAGTACTAAATTTGTGAAACACCCGACGGATGTCGTTGCAGTAGGTGATGTGGTCACTGTTTGGGTAGAAGCTGTCGATACGAAGAAAGGGCGCATCAGCTTAACGATGCTGCCGCAAACTGAAAGGAAAGAGTGATCTTGAACAGTTCTTCAAAAGAATATCGTTCAGATAATGATGAAATGAATGATCAGCGACTGCAAGAGTTAGTTGAAAGAATCTCTTTAGCTGATTTTGGTAAACCGTTCTGTCATCAGGCATATTTTAATCGACGACTGAAGACAACTGGCGGACGCTATCATTTACAGTCACATAACATCGATTTTAATCCGAAAGTTTTTGAACGTTACGGAGAACCAGAATTAGTGAATGTGATCAAGCATGAATTGTGTCATTACCATCTTCATTTAGAAGGTAAAGGGTATCAGCATAAAGATGCAGAATTTAAAGCACTATTGAAACAGACCGGAGGCAGCCGCTATGTTCGGCCGCTGGTAGAGCAAAAACCACAGTCGTACCATCAATACCAATGTGAAAAATGCCAAACTTTGATATTACGTAAACGTAGAATCAATACACAGCGATTTGTCTGCGGAAAGTGTCGTGGAAAACTAATTGAACTATGATTATGATCTTAGTTTCCTCCCAAGGGTTTCAACGCTTAGTGCTCTAGCACATAGAATTTTGCTAGCTTCACTGGTGAAACGTTATACGCTAGCTGATGTAATCAAAGCATAGCTTGATGGTTGCTTTTGTTTTTACCATTTATTCGTTTTTAAAGGACTGGGTCGTAACTCGTAAAGTTATGTCCCAGTTCCTGTCTTATATAAAAAGGAGAGAGACGATGATACAGTATTGGAATACAGTCATTGAGTATCTATCTGCTAAAGAAAAAATCGAAGGCACCTATGACCTGACAATTTTAGCTGGAAATAGTTTGCCGTATCTGGCAGATGAGTTGATTCACTTGTACGAGAGTAAGCGTACCTCTAAAGTCATGGTGGTCGGCGGAGTCGGACATGCCACGCCCTTTTTAGCAAAAAACTTCGAAGATCAAGGAGTCAAAGTAGGAGCTACGAGTGAAGCGGAGATGTACATCACCTATTTTAAAGAAAGATATGGTTTGTCCGAAACACTATTTTTGACAGAGACCCGCTCAAAAAATTCAGGTGAAAATGCCCGCTTTTCATTAGCAAAAATTAGAGAACATGATTTAGCCCCTCAACGTGTGCTGCTATTGGAAGACCCTATTCTGCAAAGAAGGCTTAGAGCTACTTTTGAGAAAGAATGGCGAGGATCAGGCAGTCAATTTACAAATGCAGTACCACTTATTCCATATATTAAAACGATCGATACCTCCTTGACCTTTGAAGCCAAGCAACTGAACGGTCTTTGGACAAAAGACTATTTTCTCTCACTAGTTTTAGGTGAAATCCCTCGTTTGAGAGATGATCGTAATGGTTATGGTCCAAAGGGAGCAGGCTATATAGAATCGCTAGAAATTCCGACAGAAGTCCTGTCTGCCTATGAAAAATTGAGTGATCATTATCATTATGAGTACGTACGCTAAAAAAGGAGTGAGAACATGCGCAGAAAAGAGTTCGAGGTAGTCAACAAAGAAATCATTGATGAAATTTTAGACGAAGCTCATGTCGCGAGATGAGCATTTTTTGATCAAGAGTTTCCTTATATCGTCCCTGTAAATTTTGGCTACGAATGGATCGAAGAACGATTGTTTATATATGTTCATGGCGCACGACAAGGGAAAAAACTCTCACTACTAAAAGCAAACCCCAAGATCGGTTTTGAGATGGATTGTCGTCATAAGCTGATTACAGCTGATGACGCAGCAAAGTATACCTATCATTATAGAAGTATCATTGGGCAAGGAATAGCCACTATTTTAATTGATTTAGAGCGTAAACGACATGCTTTATTAAAATTGATGGAGCATGAAACGAAACGAATGGATTTTGATCTATCGGATAAACAAGTTCTAGGAACTGGGCTGATTCAAATCGAGGTCACAAGTTTTACAGCAAAAGAACGCAAGTAGTAGGTCCAACTTACTCTGGGATTGACTTTGATAATTGAGTATTTTATACTAAAAGAGTTCGGCAGATGCGGTTTGCCGAATCTTGTTAGGCGGTCATGGCGGAATGGCAGACGCGCCAGCTTGAGGGGCTGGTGGGAGTACTCCCGTGGAAGTTCGAGTCTTCTTGGCCGCATCATTCAGTGGTAAACCTTGATGTGATAAGGTTTATCACTCTTTTTTTATTTCTTCCTAAAAGTTCTGATGTGATATTTTTTAGAGAACTATTGTAATCGATTACGTTAATTACTCTAATTTTTTGTTGGATCCCTCTTGGAGATAGACATAGTATTTAATAAAAACATTGAAGTTCTAAAACTATCTGGAATTGTTTTTAAAGTTGCACTATAGTTGGTATTCACATTAGTAAAATTTAGTATTTAAAAGGATATGTAATTGAAGAAATAGAATCAACAACAGAAGCTATGAAGAAATTAGATTTGAATGGAAAAAATTATAGTATACATAGTTGGTCAATTGTGATTTTTAAATTTGCTGATGCAAAATGTGTATATGATAATCCTAATGCTGTACTTGCATTGCAACAGGAAATTAATAACGTAGTTTAATATAATAATACTAAATAGGAGAAGATAGTATGTTGTAAAGTATACTATCCCTTTTTTTATCCATAAATCAGTAATAATATTTAAAATTGAATAACGAAAATGTAATATATAACTATCTATTGCATCCTACTTTTGGTAAAATAAATCTTGATTAAGGTGTAAATAAATTTCATCCTGTTTAGGAGGAGAAAGTATTTTGAAAAAATTGTATTTATTTATAGGAGGACTAATGATAATGAGTGGATTAACTGGATGTGAAAAAAAAAATAAAGCAGAAATTGAACAAAGTTTTGATAAGGTATTAGCAATGTATCCAACACCAAATCTGGAAAGTTTCTACGATATGGAAGGCTACCGAGATGATGAGTTTGATAAGAATGACAAGGGGGTTTGGGTGTTAAATTCTGACTTTTCAATGAGTAAAACAGAAGAAGGAGATTTATTCACAGAAGGTATGTTACTAAGGATTAATAGAAATACAAGAAAAGCGAAAGGGTTTTATTATACTAGAAAAATTTCTAACGATTTAAGTAAGCCTATTGAGAAAGAAAAGTATCCAGTTATATACGATGGTAGTGGTTTTCATTTATTAGGAGATGTACAAGAGGAAGAAATTAAAAAGAAGGTTGAAAAATTCAAGTTCTTTGTCCAGTATGGAAACTTTGATAAATTAGATAAATATAAAAATATAAAAAAAATGTATAATCCGGAAGTTCCAATGTATGAATTAGAATATCAATTGACAAATGAAGATTCCAATGTCCAAGCATTGAGAAGCAATTATGATATTGTAACAGATGAATCACCTACTTTGTTGTTGAAAGGAACTGGGGACTTAGAAGGTAACTCGGTTGGTTATAAACAGTTAGAATTTAGATTTGATAAAAAATTAAGTATATTTTTCACAGATTCTATTGATTTTCAACCTCTTTCTGAGGAGGATTTAACAAGTGAGTAAATATGAAGTCAAAGATAAAGGGATAAAAAAAGATACTGAAGCAACCAGTGCGGTATCAACAATTTCTTATGAAGTAGAAAATGCATTACTTAATAACATACCTTTAAAAGAGGTTCAGGGGCAAATTGATACATTACAAGAAAAAGGGAAATTTCCTTCTAATCTCCAACTAGTAGATGCATTCTACGACTCTAAAACAAGTTCAAGTGGTGTAGCATTTCTAGATAACAATACAGGAAAAGTAGTGGTTGGTTTTGCAGGTACTAACTTTGATAATGGTTTTTTTGGAGAAGGTTCTAAAGATGTTGGGCAATGGGGGAATATAGCCTTTAAAGGAGACGGTCCTTCGTCAGCATATTTTGATGCTAGTAACAAGTTTATGAACGATTTAAAAGCAAATGGCTACGATATTGATACAGTTACGGGGCACTCTTTAGGCGGAAGAAATGGAACTATTATGGGTATGGCGCATAATGTACCGAATATCATTCTTTACAATTCTGCACCGTTGATGAATGTTTTAACGAGTGTTCCGACAAAAGGAAATTTATCGAATGCAAAAGAACTTGAGAAATTGTTAAGTGGTTATAAGGGGAATATTATTTATTTTGTATCCGAAGATGATCCATTAAATAAAGTTTCTGGAATAGGTGGGAGTGTCTATCCAGGGAAGATTATTGTTATAAAAAATGGGAAAGCCCATGAAATCACTGGTTTTTTAACAAAAAAAGAACAAGAATTTATTCGTCAACATACACCTGATTTAAATAAAATTTATATAGCTCAACAAAAAGTTCAAACAGATACTCGGAGTAAATTAAAAGCATTGGATGTGTTACGGGCAAAGCTTTTAAAAAGCGGAGGAGGTCTGTCTGCTTCAGAAGAAATTTATTTGGATGCGTCCGAAGCACTGATATTAACACAAGGAATGAGTAAAACTCTTCAAATTGAAATAGATGATATCAAAAAAATGTATCGGGAAGCAAAGAAAGATTCCGATAAATTATGGACTGATACGTTGAAAACAGCCGACTCCATAGGCTCTACATTACATCAAGGAGAAGTATTAGATTCTTTAAGTGGTGGTGGTGCAACAGAGCCAATTGTTCGAATAGAACCAAAAGAAGAATATGAACAAAAAATATCAGAATTATCTTCAATACAACAAGAATACTATGAATTAATTGGTCAAATACAATCATCTATAAATAAACAAGTAGAAACAGACCAAGAGTTAGCGAGACAAATAGGAGGATAAACTCTCATGGAGAGAACATATATAAACATATTATCAGAGCTAGAATCAGAGTATGAAAAGAACCAAAGAAAGATTGAAGAAGAGATAGAAGAAGCTTTTTATGAAAAGCAAAAATTTAGTCGTGAGTTAGAAAATCTTGCAGAAAATTATCGCTATCATTATCAGCAAGCAGAATATAGCGAACCAGTAAATATGAGCAGAATCTATCATTTATTAGAACAATGTAAAGATGATGGGGATAGGGTTGTTAATCAGGCAATGAAAGAACTAGAAAATAAACAAGAAGAAAATACGATTCATTATAAGAAACAACCCCGATTAATAGAAGATGAACTTACTCTTTTTAAAGAAAAGGAGCGGAAAAAAGAAAATGAGCAGTGAAAAAATGAAATTAGAGTTAAAAAGATTAAGAAAAGAACTGGAAAAAGCTCTGATACGAGGCATGGTTGCTCCCCCATGTGTTCAAACAGCAGAAACGAAAAAGCAACTTGTTAAAAGCATGGGACAAGCTCGAGTAGAACGATTAAAAAGTAGTAGTGCAAACTATATTTCAAACTTTCAAACCTCTGCAAAAGGGGCATGGGTAACAAAAGCAAAAACAACGTTTGAAAATACTTCTAAAAAACTAACAACTATTACAGAAGATGGAAAATGATGAACTTCGAGGTTCATCATTTTTTGTATGTTTTGTAAAGGGAGATGACGAAAAAAAGAAATGTTAAAGATATAAGATACTTTAATTTAGGGATGTTGATATATAGCGATTTATCAATGTAGAAACTCGAACTAAATTTTGTGGAAGTTCGAGTCTTCTTGGCCGCATAAATTTTGAGAGCAGAGATGCTCTTTTTTTATTTTTATTCATTATCCGAACACAGAATTTTTTGTTTGTTTTTTTTGTCATAAGGTCGTTTATGATATAATTAACTATCAATATGAAAGTGAGGGATATGGATGAAAAAGTTTATTAGTGTTGGTTTATTTGGTATGGTTATGTTGATCAGTGGCTTAGTGATTGGAAAGACTGTGGTCGGTAGCTCTTGGGGTGGAACGAAAATCGGTGCTCATTCTGAACATATCACATTGGATCATGTTGGGGATTCATATCAGCTTCCTGGGGAAAACTGGAGACTTTTAGATGATGTACCTAGCTTTTCAATCAATCAAGATGGTGTTATTACAGCAAGTGGAGAAGGTTCGGCAAGGATCGTCTATGAAGTTGAAGGAAAGACAGTTTATTCAAGTGTTAAAGTAGATGAGTTTCCAGATTGGGGCGAGTATAAGCAAATTGAAAGTAACGTTTCCATTTTAGGCCAGTTTGACCATCCTTATGATGTTGAGCAAATGAAATTTACTGCTATAAGTGATGAGTACTTACTGAACTTGATACTACTTTCTAATGCAGGTGGGAATGGAAGCTTTAGACTTTCTAGTGATGAGGAAGAGTTGCTGAGTATTGACTTTAGCGAGATGAAAAAAGCCGGAGATTCAGTTTACTTTGAAAGAGAACTTCATTTAGAAGAAGGGAAAACTTATTATATCTCATTAAATAATGATTTGTATTTTGATTTGTTAACTTCTTATTCCATTGATTTAACACCAATCAACTAGAATAGAACGAACAATGTATCGATAAAAAAGCGTATGGGCATTTTACATACGCTTTTTTCTGATATCTTATATAATGGAATGAAATAAGATTGAGAATTGAAGGTGAGCCAAATGAACATTAAAAGAGCATGGTGGAAAGAGGCAGTTGGTTACCAAATTTATCCAAGAAGTTTTATGGATACAACAAATGATGGCGTTGGTGATTTGAATGGCATTCGCTCAAAACTCGACTATTTGAAAGACCTCGGCATCGGTTTTATTTGGATCACCCCTATTTATGAATCGCCTAATGTAGATAATGGCTATGATATCAGTGATTATCAAAAAATTCTTTCAACATTTGGTACGATGGAGGAGTTTGAACTGTTATTAAAAGAGGCCCATGAGTTAGGGATCAAAGTCATCATGGATCTAGTGATCAATCACACATCTAATCAGCATGCGTGGTTTTTAGAGTCACGTAGCTCGATCAAAGATGACTATAGAGATTATTATATCTGGGCGGATGGAACGATCGATGGTCCGCCGAATAACTGGGTTTCGATCTTTGGTGGTTCTGCATGGGAATATGATGAAACGACAAATCAATACTATCTTCATGTATTTGCCAAAGAACAACCGGATTTAAACTGGGAAAATCCACGAGTGAAAAGAGAACTATTCACGATGATCGACTGGTGGCTGGATAAAGGAATCGATGGGTTCAGAGTGGATGCCATTTCTCATATAAAGAAAGCACCGCTTGAAACCATATCTGGAGATGACCCTCACGCACCCTATAAAAATGTTCAAGGAATTGAAACGCATTTAGAAGAATTACGTGATGTATTTAAAAAGCGGGATATCCTGACCGTAGGAGAAGCGAATGGTGTTAGTGCGGATGAAGCTCACCAATGGGTCGGAGCAGAAACTGGCTACTTCAATATGCTCTTTGAATTTGACCATATTTCATTGTGGAATCGAAATGAGCAGGAAAAGTTGGATGTCATCCATTTTAAAAAGACATTGACTGCTTGGCAGGAAGCCTTAGGCGATGGACGTGGCTGGAATGCTCTTTATATGGAAAATCATGATATTCCGCGTTCTATCTCAAATTTTGGAAGTGAAGAGACGGTATTCTGGAAGGCTTCTGCTAAAGCCTTAGCTTTGACGTTTTTACTGCTTCAAGGAACCCCTTTTATATATCAGGGACAAGAGATCGGTATGACGAATATGCCATTTCGTTCAATCGACGACATCGATGCGGTAGATACAAAAAATTTCTATTATGACATGCTCCAAACCGGATTGGATGAAGAAACTGCAATGGCTGTGATCCGCAGAACTTCACGTGATAATGCGAGAACACCGATGCAATGGACAGCGGAAGAATTTGCAGGTTTCTCAAGACGAGAGCCGTGGCTTAAAATCAATCCAAACAAACAAGAGATCAATGTACTGGATGAAACCAACGATCCAGAGTCGATCTTGAATTTTTACAAACAAGTCATTCAACTTAGAAATCAAAACGATGCCCTGATTTATGGCAGCTACAAACTTTATTTACCGGAACATCCTCAATTATTTGTTTATGGGCGCCGTTTAGAACAAGAGCGCTATGTTGTGATTATCAATCTATCAAAAGAATTCGCATCGGCAGATTTACCAGAAAATGTTCGTATTGAAGAGTGGACACTCTTGCTTTCAAATTTGGATGATCATGAGATTCATCAACACACTCTATTTGCCCCATACGAAGCAAGAGTGTATAAGTATAAAAGAGACTGACAAGGTGAGAAAATTTCCTTTGGTCTATAAAGCTGAGTCCAAAAGATGAAGGCAGCGGGGCTTATTTTTTCAGTCGAATAAGAATAGAAGCAATCAAAAAAGGAAATTTTTTTAGAAATTTTCCAAATTTTGATTGCTTTTTTTTTCTGAGTGGCGTAACTTTAAACATATAAATTTTTTGAAAATGAGGGAGACAGTATGAGAAATTTCGAGAAATCCAATAAACTAGACGGTGTCAGCTATGATGTACGAGGTCCAGTTTTAGAAGAAGCAGATAGAATGCAGGAAGAAGGCATCCGCATTTTAAAACTGAATACTGGGAACCCTGCGCCATTTGGTTTTGATGCACCGAATGAAGTTGTGCGTGACATGATAACAAATGTCAGAAATTCAGAAGGATATTCTGATTCAAAAGGAATTTTCTCAGCTAGAAAAGCGATTGAGCAATACTGTCAGGTCAAAGGCTTTCCTAATGTGACGATTAACGACATCTATACGGGAAATGGTGTTAGTGAATTGATCACGATGTGTATGCAGGGCTTGCTGAATAATGGAGATGAAGTCTTAGTCCCAATGCCGGATTATCCGCTGTGGACGGCATCTGTATCTTTAGCTGGAGGCAACCCAGTCCATTATATTTGTGACGAACAAGCAGAGTGGAATCCTGATATTGATGATATTAAAGCGAAAGTTACTTCAAATACAAAAGCGATCGTGTTGATCAATCCTAATAACCCAACAGGTGCGTTATATCCAAAAGAAATCTTAGAACAGATCGTTGAAATCGCCAGACAGAATGATTTGATCATCTTTTCAGATGAAATTTATGATCGTTTGGTCATGGACGGATTGACACATATTCCGATCGCAACACTTGCCCCTGATCTTTTTGTCGTGACCTTGAATGGTCTATCTAAATCACATCGGGTCGCTGGTTTCCGTTGCGGCTGGATGGTCTTGAGTGGAAATAAAAAACATGTGAAGGGATATATTGAAGGCTTGAATATGTTGGCATCGATGCGTTTGTGTTCAAATGTATTGTCGCAGCAAATCATCCAGACAGCTTTAGGCGGTTATCAAAGTGTGGATGAATTATTATTGCCTGGCGGTCGGGTGTATGAGCAAAGAGAGTACATTTACAATGCGATCAACGACATACCTGGGCTTTCAGCAGTGAAGCCAAAAGCGGCCTTTTATATCTTCCCTAAAATAGATATTGCCCGCTTCGATATTTATGATGACGAAAAATTTGTACTGGATTTTCTTCATGAACATCATATCTTATTGGTCCACGGCGGCGGATTCAACTGGACACAGCCGGATCATTTTAGAATCGTCTATTTACCAAAAATGGAAGATCTGAAGTTGACAGCAGAAAAGATGCGGACCTTTTTAAGTAGTTATAAACAAAAATAAGGTAATTCTTTCAACAAAAAAAGCGGTTCAAAACTTTGTTTCGTTTTGAACCGCTTTTTAATTAAGACTATCGCAACCAGAATAAAATCAGTCTGTACTACGGCAATCTTTCTTACTAATTACCATTCGATTTGTATATTTTTCTTCCATGTCTGGACTTGGATCTGAAACAACAACAAGATATGCATTTTCATATTCTTTTTCGACATAGCCCAGATAACTATTTTTTTCCCAGCTAAAGCTAATTCGTTTCTCCTGCTCCATGAGTAAACACTCCTTAATTTACAAAGTAAAATTTTTAAATCGTCTTGGTCTAGCGTTAGGTAATGTTCTTGCAGTATATTATGCAATAAAGTACAATAAATACATAATGCGAATTCGCATATTTTTCTTTTTTTTATCAAACGATGCATTTTTAATTGTTTATGATAATTAAAATAGGCATAGGAGTGAAGAAATGGACTCTTTTGGAGCAGTTATTAAAGAAATTCGTAAGAATCGAAAATTAACACAAAAGATGTTGTCAGAAGATATTTGCTCACAGAGCGTATTAAGCAGAATCGAAAATAACGAAGAATTGCCTAATGTTGTTGTTATGCAGCAACTTTGTCAACGCTTAGGTGTGACGATCGATCAAATTATGCAGTTTAAATCAGATGATGTTCGGCTGCTGACTCAAATGTTTGAAAAAATCGCTGATTATTTTCGTCATAAAGAATACAGTAAAATCATGGATTACATGGAGGCGACAAAAATCGAAGATCGTCTTCATTTAGATACAGATTGGCAGCGCTATTATTATTATTTAGGTAGTTGTAAATTTTATCTCCACAATAATTATGAACAGGCGATATTCGATCTAAAAAAAGGGCTATCGTATACGTACCAATCAAATAAAGACAATCTATCAGATTTTGAAATTCAGGTGATCAGCTGTATCGGCAGTACTTATGGCAGTATTGGTAAAATAAATGAAGCTGAAAAATATTTAAAGCTTAGCATTCACTATTTTCATAAATTGCCAAATGAACGGGTAAATGCTGAACTGACAAAAATATTCTATAATTACGCAAAATTCTTAAAGGATCAGGGACGGTTGGATGATGCTCAAATATATATCGATCAAGGAATCGTCTGGTCTCGCTATAGAAATAGCTATTACTATTTAAGTGAGCTATTTCAATTGAAGAGTCAATTGATGCTGGCTAAAGGAATCATTGATAAAGCGAAAGAATACGAGGCACTATCTGAACAAATCCGACACATCGAAACAATTAAAATCTAACGAAGACAGCGTAAGTTTTTTTATAAAAGGTCTACACCATTCTTGACTTATACTGATTTTAAGAGTACGTTTAAAGTAGAAAAAAATGAGAAAGAAGGATGAAGATGAGAACGTTTATCTTTGCTGAAAAGTTCTTTTTGAAAAGCGATGTAAAAGGACCTGGCTATTTAGAAATTACCGATGGTATTTTTGGAGATTATTATAAGGAAGTCCCAGAATCAGATGCAAAAGTGATCAAAGAAGAAGGCAAATGGATCGCTCCCGGATTGGTCGATACACATATTCACGGGTATATGAATCATGATGTCATGGACAATGATGCAGAAGGCTTGAAAGTAATGTCAGAAGGCTTATTGTCTTGCGGCGTAACATCATTTTTACCAACAACACTGACATCAAGTAAAGAACGCTTGAAAGATGTAGCCCAAACGATCGGAGAAGTGTATCAAGATGTTCCTGGTGCGAAAGTACAAGGAATCTATTTTGAAGGACCTTTCTTTACAGAAGAACATAAAGGAGCGCAAAATCCTAGCTATTTTGGTGATCCTGATTTAGATACCTTCAACGAATGGCAAGAAGCTTCCGGCGGATTGATCAAGAAGATCGCTCTTGCTCCTGAGCGTAAGGGAGTAAAGGAATTCGTCAAAGCTGTGACAGATGAAGGCGTTGTTGTTGCTTTAGGACACAGCGATGCGACGCTGGAACAAGCAACAGAGGCTGTTGAAGCTGGAGCTAGTGTTTTTGTTCATGCGTATAATGGGATGAGAGGCTTAAATCATCGTGAACCAGGTATGGTTGGTGCGTTGATGTCCTTAAATCATGTATTTTCTGAATTGATTTGTGATGGGCATCATGTACATCCAAATGCAGCAGATATCTTGATGGAAAAAGCAGGGCATGATCACGTTGCTTTGATTACAGACTGTATGATGGCTGGTGGTATGCCTGACGGTAATTATAACTTAGGTGAATTTCCAGTTGTAGTTAAAGATGGAACTGCCCGTTTAGAAACTGGTAATTTAGCTGGAAGTATCTTGAAGCTGAAAGAAGCAATCAAGAATGTTGTGAACTGGGAAATTGCTACACCAGAACAAGCAATCATGATGGCAACATTAGTGCCGGCAGTCAGCTGTAAGATCGATGATCAATGCGGAATGATTGCAAAAGGACGAGATGCAGACTTTATCGTGTTAGAACCAACGATGGAACTAGCAGCGACCTATTTAGATGGAGTCGAAAGATACCGTAAGTAACACTTTGTGAAAAAAGAGAGTGATGCAAAACTGATTTTTAGTTTTTGCTTCACTCTTTTTTTGCGTTATACAAGGAGTTCTGTTCTCTAATAAGATAACTTTTGTTTTTTTATAATATATAAATTTCTATTGATTTTTTCACAAAGTTTCATCAAATTTCGTCCTTCAGCATCCCCTATTTTTATAATTAACCTAGTTTTTTTGCTGTTAAAATAAAAAAGTGAGGAGGTGACGATAAACTTGAAAAAGGTGATCAACTGTACTTCAATTTTGCTATTAATGTTTTTGATTTCATTAATAGTGAGAACTTCACCGATCGTAGGGAAAGGAAAACAAGAAACCGAGATAAAACTGGATAACAGTTTTATCTCGGTTTCTAATTCTAAATAAACACGTTTGTCTTTTTTTCAACGATACGTCGGCAATATAGAAGAATGAATCTTCTGAGTAGAATAGTCGATGAAAAAATCGGACAGAAACAAATCAAATGATTCGATATCAGATTTGTATAATGAAACAGGGATGACAAACGTTTGATCTTTTGTTCCTGCGATATAATCCCCGTCGATCGTTTGGGCAACGACAAGGAATTCATTTACCTGCCATTCTTTTAGATCATCGAGAGTCAAGGTTTCTGCTGAGCTTAAAAACGCAACTGCCTGTTCAAACTGTTCTTCTAGATCACCGCTGAAGATAATAGAAGCATCTTCTTCTTGTTCAGTCGCCAAGACAGCGGTCAAAAATCCATGAGGGTTTCGTTCGATAAGCTGTTCATTTATTAGACGAAAATCCATTGGGTACCTCCTAGATAACTCATTTTTCATTCAAAATCGATACGCGAAAATCAATAGTCGTGTTTTTGTTTAGCCCTTTTGCTTCAAGTTCGATCTCTTTACATAATAACTCTGTTCCCTCATAAATAGGGGTGACGCGATAGCGGACAGTCTCACCTTTATCCAGTGCTTGACGGATCTGATTTTCATACTTTGTCATAAAAGGAGTATTCACCGGAGTCTGATACAGTGTCGTTAAATTTCGGGCATCATCCCCTGAACCGCCCATTTGGCGACCGATCAAATGACCTCTAGAATGATTATAAGGGTCTAAGCCGGAAATAAAGCCGGGCGGTCGAACGTCTTTATTTGCTGCTGTTCCTGTGTTGACCATTGCCGGTTTTAGTAAAGCATCTGCCCCGGTAGCGCGTCCTAACGAATCAAGTTTATGGTAATCGATCCAGCCTTTTTTGCTGTCAGCCATTTCAGACGCTGAAAAGGTTGCTGGGCCTAATTCTTTTGGTCCTGGATTCGTTGAGGTCGAAGAGCTAGGGGCACTTGGTTTTGTTTCCTGTTGTGTATGGATACCGAAGATTTCCTGAATAGAATCAGGAACTTGAACACCAAATACGCCTAAAACTAAAATGATTAAAACCGCCACAAGCACAACAGCAGGGCTAAATGGGGGTTTTTGTTTTTTTCTTGCCATCTTTTTCTCCTAACAAATAACTGTAAGTGGAAACGATAGAAAAATCAATTCGATACGAACGATGTCAATCTGATTCCATTTCCTTATTATACGGAAAAAAAAGAAAAAATCAAAAAGAGATTTGAGCTGTCAGAGGACTTGTTTGACTACTTATGATAAAATTTCTTTGAGAGGGGATTTGAATAAAATGGCATATATTGATGTAATAGATGAATATAAACGATATCATATGGGAGATACGACGATCGCTGCAAACGACGGCATCAATTTTTCAGTAGAAAAAGGTGAGGTTGCAGTGATTTTAGGTCCCAGTGGAGCAGGGAAATCTACTGTACTAAATATTCTAGGCGGTATGGACTCTTGTGATGAAGGTCAAATCATCATTGATGGGACAGATATCGCTAAATATAACGAAAAACAATTAACGACCTATCGTCGTAATGATGTGGGATTTGTTTTCCAATTTTATAATTTAGTCCCTAACTTAACAACGAAAGAAAATGTGGAATTGGCTTCACAGATCGTGTCTGATGCTCTTGATCCTGAAGAGGTATTAAAATCAGTTGGCCTAGGCAAACGATTGGATAATTTTCCCGCACAATTATCAGGTGGCGAGCAACAAAGAGTAACGATTGCCAGAGCGATCGCCAAGCGTCCTAAATTATTATTGTGTGACGAACCGACGGGTGCATTGGATTATGAAACAGGAAAACAAATCTTGACTATTTTACAGGAAACGGCTAGAAACACTGGGACGACAGTGATCATTATTACCCATAACTCAGCGATCGCACCAATGGCTGATCGGGTCATTCGGATCAACGATGCTAAAGTCCGCAGTATGACGATCAATGATGAACCTAAACCTGTTTCAGAGATAGAATGGTAGGTGGACGCAGTGAAAAAGACAGCGCTACTTAAAACAAGTTTTCGGGAAATCAGGCAATCAAAAACACGCTTTATCTCGATCATGGGCATCATCTTTCTAGGTGTGATGGTATTTGTCGGGCTAAAAGCTACCGGTCCTGACATGACTAGAACAGCATCAAATTACTATCAAAAACAAAAATTACCGGATGCCCGTATCGTTTCGACTTTAGGTTTGGTCGATCAAGATATCAAGCAAATCCAAAAGGATAAAAATATTGAAGAAATTCTTCCGAGATATACAAAAGATATCGTCATCACAGAGAAAAATAGTGCAGTCAAATTTATTAGTTACGATTTGACTAGTGAGCAAAAGCTTTCAGAATATGCTGTGGTGACTGGCCGCATGCCGAAGAAAAGCGGTGAGGTCGCTTTAGATGAGTTAGCTAGTCTATACGGCCGCTATAAAATCGGTGATACACTTACTCTTTCAAAAGAAGATAATCAAGACAATGCCTTAAAGAAAAATCAATTTAAAGTGGTTGGCTTTGTCCGTTCACCAGAATATATTGAAAATACTTCAAGAGGAAATACAACAGTTGGTAAAGGTTCTTTAGATTTTTTTGCTGTAGTACCAAAAGAGGATATGGATCTAGCGACATATACGGAATTGCTCGTTTCTTTTCAAGGATTAGCAGATAAAGACAGCTACTCAACTGAATATGAAGAGCAAAGAGATCAATTAGTCGAAGCTGTAGAGAAAGTCATGAAAGACAGACCTGAGCAGCGAGTGGAAGAAATTCGTACAGAATCAAAAAAATCCCTTGAAAAAGCACAAAAAGAAATTACTGATGGGGAAAAAGCCTTGCAAAATGCTGAAGAGCAATTGCAGGCAAGTAAACAGGATCTTGAAGTAGGGAAAAATGATTTGGCTGTGGCTAGAGAATCTTATGTACAGAAAATCTCAGCTGCAGAAAATGAGTTAGCAGCAAATCAAGCAGCGATCACAAATGGTGAAAATGAACTTGCGAATCAAAGCAGCCTATTAGAGACTAAGAAAAATGAATTAGCGCAAGCACAAGCTAAGGTCATAGAAGGACAAAATACTTTGCCGAGTTTGCAGCAGCAGCGCAGTGAGCTTGCTGCGACTAGCGAATCGCTGAATCAATTAGCGAATGGCTATCAAAGCTTGGGTTCTTCTGTTGCTTTATTGGATAGAGTGCCGGATGAAGCATTAGCACAAAGCGTGGCAGAGGCAGCACCGCAATTACAAGGAGCTGTTGCTGCATTAGGATCACCAGCTGGAATTTCAGCTGCCGTTGGTCAATTGATCGCTCAACCTGTTAGAGAAAATATTGCAGGTGTAATGGGCGCGATCAATAGTTCTTCAGCTGAGTTGACTGCACAACAAGGACAAGTATCCCAAGGCTTGCAGACGTTGGATCAAACGATTGCTACAATCAACCAAGGAATTGCTCAATACACTGACGGGCAACAGCAGATAGCTGCAGGAGAAGCTCAATTGGCTCAGGCTCAAGCTGAGCTTTCGGCTGGAAAAGAACAATTAGCAGCTGGACGTGCGCAACTAGAACAAGCCAAAGTTGAAGGGCAAGCTCAGCTGGACGAAGCGCAGGCTAAGCTTGATGACGGACAAAAGGCGTATGAAGAAGGTGCCGCTGAATTAGAGAAGAAGAAAAAGGAAACCTTACCTAGATTAGCGGATGCTAAAAAAGAATTGGCAGAGAAGCAAAAAGAACTAAATGAATTGAAGGCTGCTGACTATTATTATTTTACAAGAGCGGATAATCCTGGTTATTCTGAATATAAAGACAATGCTGACCGAATCTCTTCGTTGTCGACTGTTTTCCCGATCTTTTTTTTCTTGATTGCGGCTTTAGTTAGTTTGACGACTATGACACGAATGGTTGAAGAAAAACGAATGGAAATCGGCAGTATGAAAGCATTAGGCTATCGAAATGGTGAAATAGCCTTTAAATTTCTAGTTTATGCATCCATAGCTAGTTTATGCGGCGCTATTTTAGGTTTGGTTGTAGGATACTATTTATTCCCGACGATCATTTTTGATGCGTATGGTCAACTGTATAACATTCCTGATTTTATCACACCGTGGTATTTCAGTTACAGCTTGATAGGAGTATTGGTTGCTGTTTTATGTACAGCTGGAGCTGCGATGGTTGTGTTGCGTATCGATTTGTTTAGTACATCAGCGACATTACTACGTCCCAAAGCACCAAAAGCAGGACAAAGAATTTTTCTGGAACGCTTAAAACCGATTTGGAACCGTCTGAGCTTTATTCAAAAAGTAACGGCTCGTAATTTGTTCCGTTACAAACAAAGAATGCTGATGACTGTTTTAGGGATCGCAGGCTGTATGGCTTTGATCATCACAGGATTTGGCTTGAAAGATTCTATTTCTGATATCGTAAATGTCCAATTTAATAAAATTTGGCATTATCAAGCAGTGGTGACCTTCAAGGAGGACGCAACAGCAAATGAATCGAAGGAATATCAACGTTCAATTGAAAAGACAGAGAATTTGAAAGAAACAATGCCATTACATGTGGAAACGCTAAAAACCACAAAGAAAACAAATGCGAAACAAGATGTCTCTGTATATGTACCTAAAAATCCGGCAACTATCGATCAATTTATTTTATTCAACAAACGACAGACAGGGGAAAAATATCAGCTAACGAACGCAGGCGTGATCATCAATGAGAAACTTGCAAATCTTTTCAACTATAAAGTTGGCGATACACTCGTTCTGAAAAATAATGACAATCAGGAGTTTCAATTGAAAATTGCTGCTATTGCCGAAAATTATACTGGGCACTTTGCCTATATTACACCGGAATATTATGAGAAAATTTTCAAAAAGGCTCCTCAATATAATACAGAGTTTCTCCTTTTTGACAAAAAGCTGGACGAAAAAACGGAGGCCTCTGTCGGAAAAACATTGATGGAAAACAAAAAGGTATTGAATGTTTCGTTCCTTTCTGTTTCTAGTGATGCACTAGATGATACGATCCACAGCTTGAACATCGTCGTCTGGGTCTTGATCACCGTTTCCGGGATACTGGCATTTATCGTTTTATACAATTTAACGAATATCAATATTTCAGAGCGGATCAGAGAATTATCGACGATCAAGGTGCTAGGTTTTTATGATAATGAAGTAACGATGTATGTTTACCGTGAAAATATCATTTTGACATTGATCGGTATCGTGATCGGCTGCTTCTTCGGAAAAGTCGTTCATGGCTATGTTTTAACAACGGTTGAAGTAGATATGCTGATGTTCTCGCCAACGATTCATTGGATCAGTTATTTTTATTCAGCTGTGATCACGATGTTCTTCACGTTGTTAGTAATGGTCTTCATGCATAGAAAACTCAAGAAAGTGAATATGATCGAAGCGTTGAAATCAAATGAATAATCGAAAAAGAACGGCTGTTTTTGTAAAGAAAACGGTACGTTCTTTTTCTAGTTAAGTCTCTCTACATCCTTCGTATGATTTTTAAAGATTTACTGTTATTTCTAATCAAGTATTGGTAAAATATAGTTATCGTCGGAAAAGGAGCATATATGGGAATAACAACTGCGATACCTTTAAAGAGCAGCTGAAAGACCTATTTGCGGAAAGGAGTGAGAACATGGTTCAAGGAATTCCGATTGAAACAATTTATCTATATGTATTGATTGCATGTGCTGGAATTGCTGTTTTATTAGTGATTTTTGGGGATGTATTTGATTTTGACGGTCCCATTGACCCTATGCTGATCATTCCGTGGCTGGCATTTACTTCATTGTTCGGCTATTTAGGTGAACAGCTGCTTGACTGGGGACATGGCTTTTTGTTTATCGTTAGTGGTGCGCTTGCAACGATTCTAGTATTTTTCCTTAATTTCTATGTATTAGTACCAATGAAAAATGCTGAATCAACGATTTCGATCTCTGAAAAAGATATGGAAGGCACTCAAGCAACCGTTATCACACCAATTCCTGTCAGTGGGATGGGTGAGATCCAACTGAAAAGTGTGACTGGTTCGATCAATCGTCCAGCAGCTTTATATGCACCGCAAGAAATACCGATCGATCGTGGCGAACAAGTTTTGATCATTGAAGTAAAGGAACGTGTTTGCTATGTTGTGCCTTATAAAGGCAGTCTGCAAGTCTAAAATAAAAGGAGTAGAAGAAAATGGAATTAGGATTATTGGGACCGATCGTTTTGGTTGTTTTCATCTTATTGATGATGTTGATCGTATTTATTTCAAAATACCAAACAGCCAAACCAGATGAAGCACTGATCGTCAGTGGGAGTTACTTAGGAAGTAAAAATGTTCATAAGGATGAACGAGGAAATAAAATCAAGATCGTCCGTGGGGGCGGTGCTTTTGTATTACCTGTTTTCCAGCGTTCAAATCGGATTAGTTTACTATCAAGTAAATTAGATGTATCGACACCAGAAGTTTATACAGAACAAGGGGTTCCGGTAATGTGTGACGGAACATCGATCATCAAAATCGGTTCTTCTGTGGAAGAAATCGCCACAGCCGCAGAACAATTTTTAGGTAAAACAAGAGAAGAGCTTGAAAATGAAGCACGTGAAGTCTTAGAAGGACATCTGCGTTCGATCTTAGGGTCAATGACCGTCGAAGAAATTTACCAAAACCGCGATAAGTTCAGCCAAAGTGTACAAGAAGTGGCAAGTGTGGATTTGGCAAAAATGGGACTGATCATCGTATCATTCACGATCAAAGAAGTTCGTGATAAAAATGGCTATCTTGATTCATTAGGGAAACCAAGAATCGCTCAAGTAAAACGTGATGCAGATATCGCTGAAGCAGAAGCATTGAAAGAAACAAGGATCAAAAAAGCCGAAGCTGAAAAAGATTCTCAACAAGCAGAGTTGCAACGCCAAACAGAAATTGCCGAAGCGTCAAAAGAAAAAGAATTAAAACTGGCAACTTACAAAGAAGCACAAGATATCGCGAAAGCCAAAGCCGATCAAGCTTATAACTTAGAAACAGCGAAAGCACAACAAGAAGTTGTGGCGCAAGAGATGGAAATCAAAGTCATCGAGCGTCAAAAACAAATCGAGTTGGAAGAAAAAGAAATCGTTCGTCGTGAGAAGCAATACGACTCAGAAGTGAAGAAAAAAGCAGATGCAGATCGTTATGCCAAAGAACAAGAAGCCTTAGCACAAAAAGCGCGTGAAGTGGCAGAAGCAGAAGCAGAGCGTTTCCGTGTAGAAGCTTTAGCAGAAGCAGAAGCCAATCAAACACGTCTTGCTGGTCAAGCCGAAGCGGAATCTATTTTAGCTCGTGGGGCTGCTGAAGCGGAAGCGAAGCAAAAAATTGCGGATGCATTCAAAGAATACGGCGAAGCTGCTGTATTAAGTATGGTTATGGAAATGCTGCCTCAATTAATGAAGGAAGCGGCACAACCTCTTGGCAACATCGATAAAATTTCTGTTGTCGATACAGGCGGCGGTGGAGAAAATGCCGGAGCTAACCGTATTACAAACTATGCAACGAATTTATTAGCAGGCACACAGGAAACTTTAAAAGAAACGACAGGGCTGGATGTCAAAGAATTGATCGAGAACTTTTCTAAAAAAGGGACGAACAGCAATGTAAACTTTTATAGTGAAGAGTCTTCAACTGAAGAAAATTAGATATAAAAAACTGTCAAGCTCCTTACGGAACTTGGCAGTTTTTTAGCGTTACTTTATTTTTTATTTTGATTCTCAGCTTCTACTCGTGCTTGAACTCGTTCCCTAAGTTCCTTCAGTTCAGCCTCTTTCTTTTCTAGTTCAGCGAGATCTTCTTCGATCTCGTGTGTTTCTTCAATTGGTTTCGGTTTGAAAAAAAAGTTCAAGCCGATGCCGATGAATGTACCAATAAACGTATCAATGACTCGATCTAAAGCGAAATAAAAAGATTCACCTTGAGGAATACTAAGGGAAATCAACAACAGCGTTGCAATGGCAGAAATAATACCAGAGTTATTGTTGATACCGTCAGAAACAACGATCACGATAATGACTAGTATAGGAAGCAACAGCAATTCGACTAGGAAATCATTGGCAAACAGATCTTTTACTAAAAAATAAACGATCGCCAATCCGCCGCCGAGCGTGTTACCGAGAATTCTGGATTTACCGAAAGTCACGCTGGTGGTCAGGTCTTGCCGCAATGAAAAAACAGCGGCCAAAGCAGCGATCATCGGTGCGCCTCGATCAAATACTTTAAATAAAATAATACATAACATTACTGCGAGGGCAGTTTTTAGTGTCCGCATACCTAAGCGAAAACGACCAACCTCCATGAGCTTTCACTCCTATCATCAACATTTAATGACTTTACTATTTCATCATAACCGAAATAGAGGTAAAATTACTAGTATTAAAATAAAAGATTAACTAAAATTATAAGGAGAGGTCAAATGAAAATTGGCTTAAGAACCATCAAAACTGCTGTCAGTGCCACACTGTCGATGATCATTGCAGGTAGTTTAGGATTGCTTTATCCAGCATCTGCTGGGATTATTTCTGTCTTAAGTGTGACGAACACCAAAAAGACCTCATTATTGACAGGGCTTTATCGCCTATTGTCTTTAGCGTTGGCCACTGGGATCGCCTATGTCTGTTTTACTCTTTTTGGCTTTAACCCTGTTGCATTTGGTATTTTTTTACTTTTATTCATTCCCTCAGCAGTCTATTTCAAGCTTTCCGATGGAATCGTTGTGAGCTCAGTATTAGTCACTCAGTATTTAGTTGAAAAAAATCTGTCCTGGGCATTCATAGGCAACGAATTTTTATTGATGACGATCGGTGTAGGTTTCGCTTTGTTGATGAATGTCTACATGCCGGATGCTGAGAAACGTTTAAAAGAAGATCAGGAAGTCATCGAAGTCATGTTTCGTAAAATATTGAATAACATGGCGGCGTATTTGAATCAACACGGAAAAGAACGAAATCTTTTTGAAAAATGTGATGATCTAAAAGCATTTATTCGTACAGGTGAAGCTTGGGCAAAAACACATGCAGAAAATCATTTGTTATCATCGAATGATTACTATTTAAACTATTTTACGATGCGCAGGATGCAAAGCAACAGCTTGAAAGACATGTTACGAATCTTGGAGAAAATAACTGTTGAGCCGGAACAAGTTGAAAGCATTCAGCAGTTGTTGGAATATACAGCGGACACATTCGCAGAAACAAACGATGGACAAGCAATCCTTGATCGAATCGCTCAAGTTTATGAAGTGTATCGTAAAAAGGAATTACCGAAAACAAGGGAAGAATTTGAAAACCGAGCGCAGATTTTTCAATTACTTCAAGTTTTTCATTCCTTTATCCAAATCAAAGCAGAATTTTCCAGACATCAAAATGAAAAAGCGCTATAGTGTCAACAGTTACAATTCTAAAGCAATTATTAAAGTTTAGTTACGGATTTCTAAAATCCTAGTATTTCCAAAATCAAGGTGCTATACTTTCATCAAGTTAAAAAGACACAATCACTGGCAAATCAAAGCCAAGTCTTTCAAATCGTTAAGCTTGATATGTTTTCCTTCGATTAGAAGAGACGATCAGCTTTTCAAAAAAGGTGGAACCCGAATTAATGACTGAAAAATGGCGTGAAGATCAAGAATATATGTCTTATGTAGAAGATTTATTGGAAAAAGAAGAAGTTCAGCGCTTAAGTAATTACACACAGCATGTTCATTCAACTCGTTTGGATCATTCGATCAGCGTTTCTTACAACAGCTACCTATTAGCGAAGAAATGGAACGGAGATGCAAGAGCAACCGCTCGTGCTGGTTTATTACATGATCTGTTTTATTACGATTGGCGGACGACAAAGTTTGATGAAGGCTCACATGCCTACATGCATCCTAGGATCGCTGTGAAAAATGCAGAGAAGCTGACAGAACTTTCAGATTTAGAACGCGATATCATCATCAAACATATGTGGGGAGCAACGATTGCGCCTCCTAAATACAAAGAAAGCTATATCGTTACGATGGTCGATAAATATTGTGCTGTGAAAGAAGCATCAGAACCAATGACCAATGCTGTAAAATCAAAATGGCGCCAATACTTCGGTAAAAAGCAGCCTGTACAATAATCAAAAAAAAAGAGCGAAACAAAACTAAAAAACAGTTTTGTTTCGCTCTTTTTTTTGATTATTTAATTGATTTCAAGATGTTGAGCGTGTTCCAGCTTTCTTAAACGTTTGATTGCTTTGATATAAGATGCAAGCAGTACGATCACCGATCCAGCCCAAGCTAGAGGAGATGCGAGTGCTGCTCCGACAAAGCCTAAAGAGGCTGTCAAAATGATCGCTGCAAATGAACGCATGATCAGCTCCATGATTCCAGCGATCGTAGGCACTACGCTTTGCCCGAGTCCCTGAAGTGTGTAGCGAAGGATGAAAAGAATCGCCAAAAGCCAATACATACTTCCGTTGACATTAAAGTAGATCTGGGATAAATCAAGAACGGCCGTTTCTTTTGCACTGACAAAAAGTGTCACGAGATTTTGACCGAAAAGAACTACGATCCCACCTGCAAGTAAACTAAAACTGATGCTCATCACTAAGCATTGTGTCGCACCTTGAAGGATACGTTTGTACTTTTTAGCACCATAATTTTGAGCAGTAAATGTAGCCATAGCGATCCCAAAGGACATCATCGGCTGTGTAGCAAACTGTTCGATCTTTCCAGAAGCTGCTTGTGCGGCTACTACATCTGTTCCTAAACTATTCAAAGCAGCTTGTAAAATGATTGCGCCAATAGCGATGATCGAAGATTGAAAAGCCATCGGTAATGCAATATTCAAATGGGCACGAAAATCCTGTTTATCAAAAGCAAAATCTTTTTTTCGTAACTGAAGGTTCGGAATTTTCCAGCGAATATAAATGACACACAATAAACTAGAAACGACTTGAGCAGTGACCGTAGCAATCCCGGCTCCTGCAACGCCCATATGAAAATTGATGATCAAAACCAAGTCTAAAACAACATTGATGATGCTGGCAATAATCAAAAATAAAAGTGGTGTCCGACTGTCACCGAGAGCACGAATCACATTTGACAGAAGATTAAAGGCCATTGCAGCAAAAATTCCGGCAAAAATAATAGAAATAAAAAGTTGTGCATCAGCGATGATCTCTTTAGGGGTTTGCATCAACACCAACATCGGGTGGACAAAAACTAAACTCAATACTGTTAAAATGATCGTCACGATACCGCTGATCATGATCCCGGTCGCAAAACTTTTTTTCACGCCACGGTAATCTTGACCGCCGAAACGCTGAGAAGTTAAAATAGACAGGCCGGCAGTTAAGCCTTGAGCAAAACCGATGATCAAAAAAGTTATGCTGCCAGTAGAACCAACTGCAGCTAAAGCATCTTTTCCAAGTGTTTGTCCTACAATGATCATATCCGCCATATTATAAAACTGCTGGAAGATATTACCGATCAATAGTGGAATCGTAAAAAAGAAAATCAATTTTGCCGGGTTGCCATGTGTTAATTCTTTCAATGAAAACATCCTTTCATTTGTAAAAATCAAACCAATAGATCGTCTGTTTAAATAAAGTGCTCATTCGTTCAAGGATAGGTATGATAAAAATTTCTCATTCATAGTAGCACAATCTATTGGATTTGCAAGGGCTTTACTAAGAAAAAACGGAATTAAAAAAATTGATTTATCTAATTTGAAAAAGTTTTGATATAATTGACCAGTATGTCATAGAAAGGTAGTATGATAGAGAATAGTCAACATTGATTGAGGAGTTGAAGGTATGGAAAGTGAATTAAAAATGCCAATAAAAATAAGCGTTCATATGGCGAAATGGCTCGTGATCTCTGCGTTAATCGGACTAATAATGGGGATACTGTCTGCCTTTTTTTTGAAAAGTTTAGATCTAGTGACCACAACAAGATTGAATCATACGTGGCTATTGTTTCTATTGCCGTTGAGTGGAGCTGTGTTTGCCTTTTTATATAAGCGATATGGAGGGAATGCAGTCAGAGGAAATAATCTTGTGATCGATCAAGCAAATGGTGGAGCAGAAAATATTCCTCTACGGTTGATCCCGTTAACATTATTTGGAACGATCACGACTCATTTGTTCGGTGGCTCTGTTGGACGTGAAGGAACGGCTGTCCAAATGGGTGGAACAGTTGCCAATGCAGTTGGACGTGTGTTTCGTTTGGATAAATTAGAAAGAGAAATCGTTATTATCAGCGGGATCAGTGCTGGTTTTAGTTCAGTCTTCGGTACACCACTAGCTGGTACGGTTTTTGGCTTGGAAGTGTTGGTGATTGGCCGATTAAGATCAGACGCCATCTTTCCAAGTTTTTTTGCAGCATTTTTTGCAAATTTTGTAACAGAATCATTGGGCGTTACACATACACACTATAACATGGGGCAAATTCCAGACTGGACACCACTAGTATTCATAAAAGTTTTTGCAGCTGGTATTTGTTTTGGCTTAGCAGGCTGGCTGTTTAGCCGTTCCATCGTTTTTATCAAGAAGATTTATGCGAATTGGATCGAAAATGTTGCTTTGAGAAACTTTATTGGCGGGGCAGTTGTTGTTATTGTTGTTTTAGTTTTACAAACACAACGTTATCTTGGCTTGAGTTTACCGTTATTAAAAGATGCGTTCAATGGAGAAAGCTATTGGTTTGATTGGATAGGGAAGCTTTTCTTCACTGTGCTGTCATTGGGAGCTGGATATCAAGGTGGAGAAGTGACGCCGCTATTTGAAATTGGTGCAACGTTAGGCAGCAGCTTGGCTGTGGTCCTCCATTTATCTATTCCGTTTTTAGCTGGACTGGGCTTCATTGGGGTCTTTTCAGGAGCGACCAATACTCCTATTGCTTGTTTTATTATGGGGATCGAACTTTTTGGCAGTGACGCTGCTGTTTTCTTTTTCATGATTTGTCTAGTGAGCTACATGTGTTCTGGAAATGCTGGAATTTATTCTGCACAGCGAATTGGTGTTGAAAAAGGAGTGTTGTTTTTACCATTATGGACAAACTGGCAAGAACGGCGGAAAAAGTGATTTCATGAAGATATGCTATACTAGTTGAAGAGGTGAAGACATGAAAGATTATCAATACCCTTTAGATTTGGACTGGACCACAGATGAGATGGTCATCGTGACGAATATGTGGTCAGCAGTGGAACAGGCAAACGAAACTGGGATGGAGACAGCAGAGTTTTTACAAACCTATCAACGTTTCAAAACTGTTGTCAAAAGCATTGGCGAAGAAAAACGCTTAGGGAATGAATTTCAAAAAGTCTCAGGATATTCATTATATAGAACGGTTCAGCAAGCGAAAAGACAGCAGACAGGCAGATTGAAACTAGGAGCTGATTAAGAGGATGACAGAAAAAATGATTACTGAAATCAAAGGATGGATGCAAGAAGCCGCTGTGTTTATCAAAACTAGTTTATCAACTGAGATGGCTGTTTCGCAAAAATCAGGGCGGACAGATTTAGTGACGAATGTTGACGAGGAGACTCAGGCATTGCTGATCAAGAAAATCAAAGAACAGTATCCAGCTGATAAGATTTTGGCAGAAGAAAAAGGCTACAGCACAATCGACTCTCTAGCAGGCCGCGTCTGGATCATCGATCCAATCGACGGTACGATGAATTTTGTGATGGAGCAGGAAAACTTTTGCATCATGATCGCTGTTTTTGAAGATGGGATCGGAAAACTAGGGTTTATTTATGATGTGATGAAAGATGAGTTATGCTGGGGCGGAAAAGGGATCGGTGTGTTCCTGGGAGAACAAAAGCTGATACAGCCGCAAAATTTAGGACTATCAGCTGGCTTACTTGGGATGAATGCCTACATGTTTGGTGAAGATATCCACTGTGCTAGAGAAATCGGCCATGCTTCGATGGGTGTACGTGTGAGTGGTTGTGCAGGTATCGAGTTGATCGCCATGTTAAAAGGCAATCATATTGGTTATGTCTCTAATTTGAGCCCTTGGGATTATGCAGCTGGATTGGTCTTACTAGAGGAATTCAATTTTCTTTACTCTACTATAGAAGGAGAAGACTTATCGTTTTCTGGTCGCGAGTACTTTTTAGCAGCAACTCCAAAGGCATATAATGAAATTAGAACAAAGTTTTTAGATAAGTAAACGAAGTCTGAGGTTGATTTTTAGCGAATAATGTGCTATTTTTCAGAAAATAGCAAGAAAATCATGAAGTTTTCACAACTTTTGAAAGCTTTAGACTATATTTCATGAAAAAAGTTTGCTATAATAAACAGTCGGATTTAATGAACAAGTGACGTAAGGCTAAAGGATAAGGAGCAATTACAGTGAAATACAGAGAAGATATCAGAAACGTAGCAATCATCGCCCACGTCGACCATGGGAAAACAACTTTGGTGGATGAATTATTAAAACAATCGCAAACATTAGATGGACATACGCAGCTGCAAGAACGCGCGATGGACTCAAATGCGATCGAAAGTGAACGTGGGATCACGATTTTAGCCAAAAATACAGCCGTAGATTATAATGGCACACGCATCAATATTTTAGATACTCCTGGACACGCGGACTTCGGTGGTGAAGTAGAGCGTATCATGAAAATGGTCGATGGGGTAGTCTTAGTTGTCGATGCTTACGAAGGAACGATGCCTCAAACTCGTTTCGTATTGAAAAAAGCATTAGAACAAAAAGTAACACCGATCGTTGTAGTAAATAAAATCGATAAACCATCTGCTCGTCCTGAGCACGTTGTGGATGAAGTCTTAGAATTATTTATCGAATTAGGTGCAGATGATGATCAATTGGATTTCCCAGTTGTATATGCATCAGCTTTAAATGGAACCTCAAGTAATTCAGATAACCCAGAAGACCAAGAACCAACTATGGCGCCGATTTTTGATCAAATCATCAATCATGTACCAGCTCCAGTTGATAACTCAGATGAACCATTACAATTCCAAGTTTCATTATTAGATTACAATGATTACGTTGGACGTATTGGTATTGGTCGTGTTTTCCGAGGCACAATGAAAGTTGGCGATCAAGTTGCTTTGATGAAACTAGATGGCAGCGTGAAAAATTTCCGTGTAACGAAAATCTTTGGTTTCTTCGGCTTACAACGTGTTGAGATCAATGAAGCAAAAGCTGGGGATTTGATTGCTGTTTCTGGTATGGAAGATATTTTCGTTGGAGAAACAGTTGCTGATGTAGCACATCAAGAAGCTTTACCGATTCTACACATCGACGAACCAACATTACAAATGACATTCTTAGTAAATAACTCTCCCTTTGCCGGTCGTGAAGGTAAATTTGTCACAGCGCGTAAAATCGAAGAACGCTTGATGGCGGAATTACAAACAGACGTATCACTACGCGTAGAACCAATTGCTCCAGATGCTTGGACTGTTTCTGGTCGTGGTGAATTGCACTTGTCGATCTTGATCGAAAACATGCGCCGTGAAGGGTATGAATTACAAGTATCTCGTCCAGAAGTTATTGAACGTGAGATCGAAGGTGTAAAATGTGAACCTTTTGAACGTGTTCAAATCGATACACCGGAAGAATATATGGGTAGTGTCATTGAATCATTAAGCCAACGTAAAGGTGAAATGCAAGACATGATCCATACTGGTAATGGTCAAATTCGTTTGATTTTCTTAGCGCCAGCTCGTGGTTTGATCGGTTATACAACTGAGTTCTTATCAATGACTCGTGGTTATGGAATCATGCACCATACTTTTGATCAATACTTACCGATGATCCAAGGAACGATCGGTGGACGTCACCAAGGCGCACTTGTTTCTATCGATACAGGTAAAGCAACTACGTATAGTATCATGAGTATTGAAGAACGCGGAACAGTCTTTGTAGAACCAACAACTGAAGTTTACGAAGGAATGATCATCGGTGAGAATAACCGTGATAATGACTTAACAGTAAATATCACGAAGGCTAAACAAATGACCAACGTACGTTCTGCAACTAAAGACCAAACGTCAGTGATCAAAAAACCTAAAAAGCTTACATTAGAAGAATCATTAGAATTCTTAAATGAAGATGAGTACTGTGAAGTAACACCAGAAAGCATCCGTTTAAGAAAACAAATTTTAAACAAAAACGAACGTGAAAAAGCAAGTAAAAAGAAAAAAGTAGCAGAATAAACTCGTCGTTTGACTATTTCTTAGCTACACGAAATTAGATGAGACATGACAATAATTGTTGTGTCCCATCTTTTTTTGTGGATAACTCTAAATGGAAAGCTAAAAAAATGCGTATACTATTTTATAAAGCTTGGTAAATAAGGATTTTTGAAAAAGAGTTAAGGATAAATATGTTTCACGAAAACAAATTTGTTTCACGGTGAACCACGATCCTTTATTGAATTGCAAGATAGGGCGTGCTAAAATAACTGTCATATACAAAGAATGGAGCGAACCACATGATTGACATAAAAGCACTATTAAAAGAAAAATTTGGCTATGATGATTTTCGTCAAGGTCAAGAAGAAATCATCAATCATGTCTTAAATAAAGAAAATGTATTAGGGATCATGCCCACAGGCGGCGGCAAATCGATTTGCTACCAACTGCCTGCTCTTGCTTTAGAGAATTTGACTTTAGTGATTTCGCCGTTGATTTCCTTGATGAAAGATCAAGTCGATGCTCTCAACATGATGGGGATCCCTGCGACGTTTATCAATAGCACGATTTCTCAGCAAGAGATGAACAAACGAGTTCAACTGGCTGTAGACCGAAAAGTTAAACTGCTTTATGTAGCACCTGAACGTTTAGAGTCATTTGATTTTCAGCAGCTGCTTTTACATGTGCCCATCGATTTACTGGCTGTGGATGAGGCACACTGTATTTCGCAATGGGGACATGATTTTCGTCCTAGTTATTTACGTTTAGCTAAAATCATCGAACAATTTCAGCAACAGCCTTCAGTCATTGCATTGACTGCTACAGCGACACCTCAAGTTGCAGAGGATATCTTAGAGCAATTACACATACCAAAACAGAATCAAGTTCAAACAGGATTTGCCCGTGAAAACTTATCCTTTCAAGTGGTGAAAGATCAAAACCGCGACGTTTATTTGCTGGAATATTTAAAGATGAACAAAGATCAGTCGGGAATTGTCTATGCCAGCACTAGAAAAGAAGTAGAACGGATCTATCATTTATTGAAAAGTAAGAAAATTGCTGTTGGTATGTACCACGGAGGCATGAATGAGAGTGATCGAAATCATAATCAAGAGGAATTTCTATTTGACAAAATACAGGTGATGGTTGCTACAAATGCATTTGGTATGGGGATCAATAAGAGTAATGTACGGTTTGTCATCCATGCTCAAATTCCAGGGAATATTGAGTCCTACTATCAAGAGGCTGGTCGTGCTGGTCGTGATGGGCTGCCAAGTGATGCTGTATTGTTATACGGACCTCAGGATCTGCAAATTCAGCAGTTTTTTATCGATCAATCTGAGATGACGATCGACTACAAGCAAAAAGAATACATGAAGCTGCGTGAAATGTCACAGTATGCCAATGCTCAAATGTGTTTACAGCAGTTCATTTTACGTTATTTTGGTGAGCAGGGAACAGAATGCGGTCGCTGCTCCAATTGTTTAGATGAACGAGAATTAGTCGATGTGACAGTCGATGCTCAAAAAGTCCTGTCATGCGTCAAACGTATGGGAGAAAAATTTGGTAAAGGGTTGGTTGGTAAAGTATTGACAGGTTCAAAGGATCAAAAAATCGATCAGTGGCATTTCCATCGTTTACCGACCTATGGACTAATGAAAGATCGTACCCAAAAGGAAGTCACTCAGCTCATCGACTACCTCACTGCAGAAAGATATTTGACACCATCTGACGGACAATACCCGTTGTTATCTGTTTCTCCTACTGGTGTTCAGGTGTTATTAGGCAAACAAACAGTTTTTAGAAAAGAAGATCAGCGCGTAAGAAAAGTTGCAGCTGTAGATGACGCATTGTTTGAAGTGTTGAGAGGACTAAGATTGGATTTAGCACAGGATGCCGGCGTTCCGCCATATCTAATTTTTTCAGATAGCACCTTAAAAGAAATGTGTGAAAAACGACCTAAAAATTCGATTCAGCTGCTTCAAATAAAAGGAGTAGGTCAAAACAAGTTGGATAAGTACGGTGAACAGATTATTGAGGCTATAACAGCTTTTTCAAAAGAAAATTAAAAATGCTTGATCAACTGAAGCGTAGAATAGACTAAATGCACTTTAGTTGATCAAGCTAAACACTCATTATTCCAATTATTTGGGGTAGACTGCAAAACGATCTTCTTTTAAAGAAACGATCTGAATGGGTTCATTATAAAAGTCAGTAAAGTTTTTTTCGTTAAAAAGGCTGTCACGAGCGCCTTTTGCAAAAATTTCTCCGTCTTTCAACAACATCAAATGTTCAAAACAAGGAAGGATCTCTTCTGTATGATGTGTCACATAAAGCAAAGTTGGATGATTTTTTTGAGTTGCGATTTGCTGGATTTGATTCAGTAGTTTTTCTCGTGCAAATAAATCAAGCCCGTTACAAGGTTCATCTAGAATCAATAATTCTGGATGTGCCATCAAAGCTCTAGAGATCAACACAAGTTGTCGTTCGCCTTGAGATAGCACTTCATATTTTTTTCCGATCAATGAAGTACCGCCAGCGTTAATCAAAATCATTTTAGCTTCCTCTAACTCTTCGTCTGTATACTCTTGGTAGATGCCGATGCTGGCGAATTTACCAGATAAAACGATGCGTTCAGCTGTTTCCCAATTTTTCATTCGATACTGCAAAGCAGTGCTGACCCAGCCGATCCTTCGTTGTAGCTCTGGAATCGAGGTATGCCCAAAAACTTCATCTAAGACTTCCAACCTCCCGGATGAAGGCCAAAGGTAACCGCAAATCAATTGTAAAAGCAACGTCTTGCCTGCACCGTTCAATCCCAAAATGGCCCAATTTTCAGATGAATCAACGGACCAAGTTACGTTATTTAACAGTGTCTTTTTATCCCGAATAAAAGAGACATGTTCAAATTTGAATGCATTCATATAACTCCTCCTTTGGTTTATTTTACCATTAAAAATTAAGAATAGAAGAGACTCAGCTGAAAAAAAGTGAAAGAAGAAAATACTGTCAAGAAAATTTCATTGACAAAGCTTTCATCCCCCTGTATAATTGCTTTTGTTGCGTTAAGAGGTGATGAATATGAAATGGTCTTTACTAGAACTAAATAAATACAAAGACAATCCATTAGAATTCTCGGAGACATTAGATTTAAAAGCATCATTGATGAAGCGGGATCATTTGATTTTGGATGTTAGTCCTGTAAAAACGACTGGAATCTTATCGGTTGGCAAAGAGGAGTATTTGATTCATTATCGAATCGATGTTATTGTAACGGTACCATCTTCACGTTCTTTAACTCCTGTTCCGCTAAGTATGGTGATTGATGTTGACGAAGTGTTTATGACACAAGAACAATATCAAAACAAAGATGACCGTTTATCAGATGAAGAAATCATCTTGTTGGAGAAGCCGACGATCGATTTAGACGAATCTGTAGAAGACAACATTCTTTTAGCGATACCGATCCAAGTGTTGACAGAAGAAGAACAAACAAGCAATGACATGCCTAAAGGAAATGATTGGGAAGTTTTGTCAGAAGAAGCATACTTGGAAAAAAGAGAAACAGAAGCACAACAAACAACGGATCCTCGTCTTGCCAAATTATCTGAGTTATTTAATGAAACAGCAGATAGCGATGATGACTAAGTAAGATTGGAATATATCGTGCACTCGCTGCACACATCTTTACAAGGAGGTGGAACACCAATGGCAGTACCAGCTAGAAGAACTTCAAAAGCTAAAAAGGGCAAACGCCGTACTCACTACAAATTAACAATCAAAGGTTTGAATGCATGTTCAAACTGTGGTGAAATGAGAAAAAGCCATCACGTATGTCCAGCATGTGGTCATTACGATGGAAAAGACGTAGTCTCTAAAGAAGCATAAAACATTTTTTTGAAAATGTTCCAAATCCCCTAGGCTAACCATGGAGCCTAGGGGATTTATTTTATGAGAAAGTGTTTTTGAGCGAAGAAGAAATGTCTAGAATTTTACATAAACGATAAAAATGAACGTAATCGAACTATTTTTGTTTTCATATCAATCATTCTACGTTATAATAATGTAGATTATAAGAAACTTCTAATGAATTTCTTTTCAAAGACAGTAGGAGGATACAAGATGACAAAACAACAATTTGGCGTAGTCGGAATGGCCGTGATGGGAAAAAATCTAGCATTGAATATTGAGAGTAGAGGCTATTCAGTTGCTCTATTTAATCGTACAGGATCAAAAACAACAGATGTTGTTGAAGAGCACCCTGATAAAAATTTTAAAGCAACATACACGATCGAAGAGTTTGTAGATTCTATTGAAAAACCACGTCGTATCATGTTGATGGTCCAAGCAGGCTTTGCGACTGATGCAACGATCCAAGAATTATTACCTCATTTAGATAAAGGCGATATTTTGATCGATGGCGGAAACACATTCTTCAAAGATACGATTCGTAGAAATGAAGAATTAGCAAACTCTGGAATCAACTTCATCGGAACTGGTGTTTCAGGTGGTGAAGAAGGCGCTTTGAAAGGACCTTCGATCATGCCTGGTGGGCAGAAGGAAGCATACGAATTAGTCGCTCCTATTTTAGAAAAGATTTCTGCAAAAGCGGAAGATGGTGAACCATGTGTGACATACATCGGTCCTAACGGAGCTGGTCACTATGTGAAGATGGTCCACAACGGTATCGAATACGGAGATATGCAGCTGATTGCAGAATCGTATGATCTTATGAAAAATATCCTTGGTCTTTCTGTAGACGAAATGGCTGAGATTTTCAAAGAGTGGAATCAAGGTGAATTAGATAGTTATCTTGTGGAGATCACTGCAGATATTTTGACACGTAAAGACGATGAAGGAACAGGACAGCCAATTGTTGATGTTATCTTAGATGCTGCTGGGAACAAAGGAACTGGTAAATGGACAAGCCAAAGCTCTTTAGACTTGGGTGTACCATTACCACTGATTACTGAGTCTGTTTTCGCCCGCTTTATTTCAGCATATAAAGAGGAACGTGTAAAAGCTAGTAAAGTATTAGCAAAACCTGAAAAAGCAGTGTATTCAGGAGATAAGAAAGAATTGATCGAAAAAATCCGCGAAGCACTTTATTTCAGTAAAATCATGAGTTACGCTCAAGGTTTTGCTCAGCTGCGTGTTGCATCAGAAGATTATGACTGGGATCTGCCATTTGGCGACATTGCAAAAATTTGGCGTGCGGGATGTATCATCCGTGCACAGTTTTTACAAAAAATTACAGATGCATATGATAAAAACCCAACGATTGAGAACTTACTCTTAGATGACTACTTTATCGATATTACAAAAAAATATCAGCAATCCGTACGTGATGTTGTTTCGATTGCTGTACAGGCTGGCGTACCAGTACCAACATTTGCCTCAGCTATTGCATACTATGACTCTTATCGTTCAGAAAGATTGCCTGCAAACATTATTCAGGCACAAAGAGATTACTTTGGAGCTCATACGTATCAACGTACTGATAAAGAAGGAACATACCACTATAGCTGGTATAACGAAGAATAATATGTTCGAAAGCCATGGGATTAAGAATCTTCTCATGGTTTTCTCTCTGTTACGAAGTGAAAATAGGTTGTTGCTAGCTTTTTAAGATAAAAGTGGGTATAATAGGTAGGCTTTAAGATAGCTTTTAAAGAGAGAGGAAAAATAACCAATGAGTAATATTCTTATTATTGAAGATGAAAAAAACTTAGCTCGTTTTGTAGAGCTTGAATTAAAACATGAAGGTTACACGACAGAAGTTCACTATAATGGACGTACAGGCTTAGAAGCAGCCTTGAATGATGAGTGGGATGCCATTCTTTTAGATTTGATGTTGCCGGAATTAAATGGTCTTGAAGTTTGCCGTAGAATCCGCCAAGTAAAAAATACGCCGATCATCATGATGACAGCTCGTGATTCTGTGATCGATCGTGTATCTGGTTTAGATCATGGTGCCGATGACTATATCGTAAAGCCATTTGCAATTGAAGAACTTTTGGCACGTTTACGTGCATTGCTTCGTCGTATCGACATCGAAGGAGATAAAAATGTAGCGAAACAAACAACAATTACATATCGTGACTTAACGATTGAAAAAGAAAATCGCGTCGTTCGCCGTAATTCTGAAATGATAGAATTGACTAAGCGTGAGTATGAGCTGCTTTTGACATTGATGGAAAATGTCAATGTTGTTTTAGCACGAGATGTTCTTTTAAACAAAGTGTGGGGTTATGAAACAGAAGTTGAAACGAACGTAGTTGATGTTTATATCCGCTATTTGCGTAATAAAATTGATGTTCCTGGCGAAGAAAGTTATATCCAAACCGTTCGTGGAACAGGATATGTGATGCGCTCGTGAGACCGTTAAAATCAAAAAAGATAGAAAGAAAAGAACTGAAGGGGCCTTCTTTGACGATCAAGTGGGCCTTTGCAAGTTCTTTCTTCATATTCGTTGTTTTTACGATATTCGCTGTTATTACATATAAGACATCTGTTAGCCTCATTGTCCAAAAAGAACGGGAGAATGCTGAAAGGACGGTTGCCGAAGTGGGTAATCGTTTGGCTAATGTTGAAGCTGATTTGACTGTATCGGAGGTCTATGAAAAGTTAAAAACGCCAAGCTTGGATACAAATGATCTGGACAACAAAAAAGTTTCAGTCGAAGGTTCGTTGATGGAGATGGACAGCATGCTTTCAGAGCTAGGACAACCGGCACTATTTTTATCTGTATTTGATCCAGAAGGAACATTACTTTTTGAAACCCAAAAAGCACAGAATCAATTGGTCAAAAAAGGAAAGCAGAAGGCAGAGATCAAGACATTAAACGATAAAACAGGTTACTTGATCATCCAACCTGTGTATTCAAAGAGTACGAGAGAAAAAACTGGTTATATTCAAGCCTTCTATGAGCTGTCTTCTTTTTACGCAATTAAAAATCATTTGTTGCTGACCTTAATCATTTTGGAAGTCATTTCACTGATACTTAGCAGTGTATTAGGATTCCTACTATCTTCTTATTTCTTGAAACCTTTGAAAGTACTGAGAGATACTATGGATACGATTCGAAAAAATCCACAGTCTAGTATTCACATGCCGGACATACACTCAAATGACGAGTTGGCGGATCTTGCTGAAATCTTTAATGAAATGTTAGATCGTATGAGACGCTATATTGAACAACAAGAACAATTTGTAGAAGATGTTTCTCATGAACTGCGGACACCAGTCGCGATTATCGAGGGACATTTAAATCTATTAAATCGTTGGGGAAAAGAAGATCCAGAGGTTTTAGATGAATCTTTAGAGGCTAGTTTACAGGAAATCACTCGAATGAAAAGCCTTGTCCAAGAAATGCTGGATTTATCTCGTGCAGAACAAGTAGATACACTCTACCCAAATCACACGACTAACGCTAAACAAGTCGTGTATCAGGTGTTTAATAACTTCAAACTTCTATATCCTGATTTTGTGATCACACTGGATGATGATTTGCTGCATGAAGTTAAGCTAGGGATTTATCGTAATCACTTTGAACAATTGCTGATCATTATTTTAGATAATGCGGTAAAATATTCTACAACTCGAAAAGAAGTCCATATCTCGATCTCTAAAACACTAAATGAATTTGAAATCGCAATTCAGGACTTTGGAGAAGGAATTTCAGAAGACGAACTCGATAAAATTTTTAATCGCTTTTATAGAGTAGATAAAGCCAGAGCTAGAAACAAAGGCGGTAATGGATTAGGATTGTCAATTGCCAAGCAATTGGTGGAAAATTATAAAGGAAGAATCGATGCTGAAAGTGTCATTCATCAAGGAACGATATTCAGAATCCATATTCCAATAGTAGAAAATAGTGAAGACAACGAGTAGGTGCGAGAAGCACCTACTTTTTTTGGATAATTAGCCGAATGATTGAGAGCTATATATGATGAATGTAGCAGAAAAACCGAATGCTGATTTGAAGTTATCTAAATTTGTTCGCTAAGAAAAAAAAGAACGAAATTTAGGCATTTTCTAGTTGCATTTTATGATAAGTATTGTTATATTTATACATGTTCTGATTGATGTTCTTTACTAGAAATTTGTTGAGAAAAAAAGTAAAATTTCTTCTTGACGAATAAAAGTAATTCATGATAGAATAACAAAGTTGCTGATGAAAAAAGCAATTAAAACATTGAAAAATCAGGAATAAAGTTGTTGACAAATAACAAACAACCTGATAAACTAATGAAGTTGTCGTTGGAACAAACGACAACGCCAAGCAGAAAAAAACTTTGAAGCTTTTTAAGAAAAGTGTTGACATCAAATCGAAGATTTGATATGATATAAAAGTTGCTGCGAGGTAACAACGTAGACCTTTGAAAACTGAACAAAGTAAGACAAACCAAATGTGTAGGTTGTTTTCACAACGGTGAAAACAAACAACAATTTTTAACAAGCGAAGCAATATGCTAGCAAACAAATGAGCTTAACGATCGCAAGATCGTGTTCAACTTTTATTATGAGAGTTTGATCCTGGCTCAGGACGAACGCTGGCGGCGTGCCTAATACATGCAAGTCGAACGCTTCTTTTCTACCGAGTGCTTGCACTCACTTGAAAAGAGGAGTGGCGGACGGGTGAGTAACACGTGGGTAACCTGCCCATCAGAGGGGGATAACACTTGGAAACAGGTGCTAATACCGCATAACAGTCGACACCGCATGGTGTTGATTTGAAAGACGCTTTCGGGTGTCACTGATGGATGGACCCGCGGTGCATTAGCTAGTTGGTGAGGTAACGGCTCACCAAGGCCATGATGCATAGCCGACCTGAGAGGGTGATCGGCCACACTGGGACTGAGACACGGCCCAGACTCCTACGGGAGGCAGCAGTAGGGAATCTTCGGCAATGGACGAAAGTCTGACCGAGCAACGCCGCGTGAGTGAAGAAGGTTTTCGGATCGTAAAACTCTGTTGTTAGAGAAGAACAAGTAGGAGAGTAACTGCTCTTACCTTGACGGTATCTAACCAGAAAGCCACGGCTAACTACGTGCCAGCAGCCGCGGTAATACGTAGGTGGCAAGCGTTGTCCGGATTTATTGGGCGTAAAGCGAGCGCAGGCGGTTTCTTAAGTCTGATGTGAAAGCCTCCGGCTCAACCGGGGAGGGTCATTGGAAACTGGGAGACTTGAGTGCAGAAGAGGAGAGTGGAATTCCATGTGTAGCGGTGAAATGCGTAGATATATGGAGGAACACCAGTGGCGAAGGCGACTCTCTGGTCTGTAACTGACGCTGAGGCTCGAAAGCGTGGGGAGCAAACAGGATTAGATACCCTGGTAGTCCACGCCGTAAACGATGAGTGCTAAGTGTTGGAGGGTTTCCGCCCTTCAGTGCTGCAGCAAACGCATTAAGCACTCCGCCTGGGGAGTACGACCGCAAGGTTGAAACTCAAAGGAATTGACGGGGGCCCGCACAAGCGGTGGAGCATGTGGTTTAATTCGAAGCAACGCGAAGAACCTTACCAGGTCTTGACATCCTTTGACCACTCTAGAGATAGAGCTTTCCCTTCGGGGACAAAGTGACAGGTGGTGCATGGTTGTCGTCAGCTCGTGTCGTGAGATGTTGGGTTAAGTCCCGCAACGAGCGCAACCCTTATTGTTAGTTGCCATCATTCAGTTGGGCACTCTAGCGAGACTGCCGGTGACAAACCGGAGGAAGGTGGGGATGACGTCAAATCATCATGCCCCTTATGACCTGGGCTACACACGTGCTACAATGGGAAGTACAACGAGTCGCTAGGCCGCGAGGTCATGCAAATCTCTTAAAGCTTCTCTCAGTTCGGATTGTAGGCTGCAACTCGCCTACATGAAGCCGGAATCGCTAGTAATCGCGGATCAGCACGCCGCGGTGAATACGTTCCCGGGCCTTGTACACACCGCCCGTCACACCACGAAAGTTTGTAACACCCGAAGTCGGTGAGGTAACCTTTTGGAGCCAGCCGCCTAAGGTGGGATAGATGATTGGGGTGAAGTCGTAACAAGGTAGCCGTATCGGAAGGTGCGGCTGGATCACCTCCTTTCTAAGGGATATTACGGAACTACACGGTTCGTCAACACTTTGTTCAGTTTTGAGAGGTCTACTCTCAAACGATTGTTCATTGAAAACTGGATATTGAAGTAAAAAAAGTAATCAAAACAAACCGAGAACACCGCGTTGAAGAGTTAATTAATTAATTGTTCGAAGCTTATTTTATTGACCAACCTTCTATCGCTAGAAGAAGTAGTCAAGACCCAACCGCAAGGTTGACAAGGTTAAGTGAATAAGGGCGCACGGTGGATGCCTTGGCATTAGGAGCCGATGAAGGACGGGACTAACACCGATATGCTTTGGGGAGCTGTAAGTGAGCTATGATCCAGAGATTTCCGAATGGGGGAACCCAGCATCTTTTATAGGATGTTACTTTCCAGTGAATACATAGCTGGTTAGAGGTAGACGCAGAGAACTGAAACATCTAAGTACCTGCAGGAAGAGAAAGAAAATTCGATTCCCTGAGTAGCGGCGAGCGAAACGGGAAGAGCCCAAACCAACAAGCTTGCTTGTTGGGGTTGTAGGACTCCAATATGGTAGTCTGTCAGGATAGTCAAAGGACTTGGAAAGGTCCGCCAAAGTGGGTAATAGCCCCGTAGACGAAATTGTGACAGCACCTAGGAGGATCCTGAGTACGGCGGAACACGAGAAATTCCGTCGGAATCCGCGGGGACCATCCCGTAAGGCTAAATACTCCCTAATGACCGATAGTGAACCAGTACCGTGAGGGAAAGGTGAAAAGCACCCCGGAAGGGGAGTGAAATAGATCCTGAAACCGTGTGCCTACAACAAGTTCGAGCCCGTTAATGGGTGAGAGCGTGCCTTTTGTAGAATGAACCGGCGAGTTACGATTGCATGCGAGGTTAAGGTGAAGAGCCGGAGCCGCAGCGAAAGCGAGTCTGAATAGGGCGAATGAGTATGTAGTCGTAGACCCGAAACCATGTGATCTACCCATGGCCAGGTTGAAGGTGTGGTAAAACGCACTGGAGGACCGAACCCACGTACGTTGAAAAGTGCGGGGATGAGCTGTGGGTAGCGGAGAAATTCCAAACGAACTTGGAGATAGCTGGTTCTCTCCGAAATAGCTTTAGGGCTAGCGTCGAAGTTGAGAATGATGGAGGTAGAGCACTGTTTGGACTAGGGGCCCATCTCGGGTTACCGAATTCAGATAAACTCCGAATGCCATTCATTCATATTCGGCAGTCAGACTGCGAGTGATAAGATCCGTAGTCGAAAGGGAAACAGCCCAGACCACCAGCTAAGGTCCCAAAATAACTATTAAGTGGAAAAGGATGTGGGGTTGCACAGACA